>NZ_JBWBYV010000028.1:0-56738 GCF_056174685.1 Janthinobacterium sp. BHSEK | reverse complement strand
ACCACTCCCCCTGCCAGCGCTGCGTGCGCTGCGCCTGCGGCGCATCCGGCGCGCACCAGGGCGGATACACGCGCAGCGCGCGCTTGCCGCCCTGGCCGGCGCGGGACATCACGCCCCGTTCGGCCAGCACGCTGCGCGGCAAAATGAAGAAGCCGTGCCGCGCACCGTCAGTGACGGCGATGATGACGGCATCGACGGGGTCCGCTTCGTCCAGCGGGGCGATCTCGGCGTCGGGATGGGAGCGCTTCCAGACGGTGACGAACTGGCCGATCTTCGTCGGCGTCGTTTTCGCCACGCGCAAGACCAGGCGCTTGCCGTGCAGCTCGGCGCGGCAGGCGCCGTATTCCGCGCTTTCCGCTTCCGGCACGGGCGCTTGCGGCAAGCCCAGGAAGGCCCAGGGACTAGCCTTCATTGCGCGCTGAACTCGGCTGCGGCCTTGGCCGCCCACAGCGCCTCGGCATGGCTGGCGAAGGGGCTGTCGTAGCCGTCGATCTTGCCATCCTCGTCGACAAAATACAGCCACCAGCCGTCGCCCCGCTCACGGATGGCCGTCTGGCCCGGTGCGCAGTGCGTTTCGATGGCATCGCTGGGGGCCAGGGTGGCAATGGTGATGCCGCGGTGAATAATACGCTGGGATGTCATGACAGAATAAGGGATGCGAAAAAATCAATGGCCGTAGTGTAGCCGCACCGCCTTGTCCTGGCCAGTGCGCTACACTATTCCTTCATACGGAGGACGACATGGCATCACAGCAAGGCACGGTGGATTTTTTGCTCGACCAGATGGCGGGCGCGGGCAGTATCAGCGCAAAGAAGATGTTTGGCGAGTATGGGCTGTATTGCGACGGCAAGATGTTCGCCATCGTCGCCGACGACATGCTCTTCATCAAGCCGACGGACGCGGGCCGCCCCTGGATCGGCGCGCAGGGTCCGCTGCAGGAAGCGCCGCCCTACCCGCAAGCCAAGCCGTATTTCCTCATCGATGGCGGGCTGTGGGACGAGCGCGACTGGTTGTCCCAGCTGGCGCGGCGCACGGCGGACGCCTTGCCGCAGCCGAAACCCAAGCCGCCGCCCAAGCCCAAAAAGCCGGCTTCAAGCAGCTAATACGCTGTTCTCGCACGCCTTGCCCTGTCGGAAGCATTGCAGGTTGTGGTAGGTGATGGCGGCGATTTCGCGCAGCGCCTCGATGGTGAAGAAGCCCTGGTGGCCCGTCACCAGCACGTTGGGGAAGGTCATCAGGCGCTGGAAGACGTCGTCGTCGATGATGTCGGACGAGCGGTCCTGGAAGAACAGATTACTTTCCTGTTCGTACACGTCGATGGCCAGGGAGCCCAGCTGGCGCGATTTCAGCGCCTCGATGACGGCGCCCGTGTCGATCAGGCCGCCGCGCGAGGTGTTCACCAGCATGGCGCCCTGCTTCATCAGCGGCAGAGTCGCTGCGCTGATCATGTGGCGCGTGCCGTCCATCAGGGGGCAATGCAGGGAGACGATGTCGGACTCGGCCAGCAGGCGCGGCAGTTCCACCATCGTGCCCAGCTCCCCGAACGCGGGCGCCGGATACAGGTCGTGGCCCAGCACCGTGCAGCCGAAACCCTTGAAGATGCGCGCCGTGGCCAGGCCGATCTTGCCCGTGCCGACGATGCCCACGGTCTTGCCGTGCAAGGTGGCGCCCAGCAAGCCGTCGAGCGAGAAATTGCCTTCGCGCACGCGGGCGTAGGCGCGGTGCGTGTGGCGGTTCAGGGTCTGCACCAGGGCCAAGGTGTATTCGGCCACGGCTTCCGGCGAATACGCGGGCACGCGGGCGACGAACAGGCCCAGGCGTTTCGCCGCCTCCAGGTCGAGGTTGTTGTAGCCGGCGCAGCGCAGCAGGATGGCGCGCACGCCGTAGCCGTGCAAGGCTTGCAACACGGGCGCGTCGAGCACGTCGTTGACGAAGACGCAGACGGCCTCGGCGCCTTGCGCCAGCACCACGGTTTCCTGGCTCAGCAAGGCGCTGTGGTAGACCAGTTCGATGCCGGCAGGGTCGGGCTGGGACGGCAAGGCTTCATTGAAGAAACGGCGGTCGTAGGGCTGGCTGGCGAAGAAGGCGATTTTCATGGGGCGTCCTGGAACTTGCTGAATGGCAAAACATCATCATAGCGCAAGCGCCCTGCCCCACGGCGTCCGCCTGGCAGCTTGGTCGCCTATTTGGGTTCGCGGGGCAAGGTCAGCACGTGGCGCAGGTAGGCCGTTTCTTCGGGGTGCTGGACGTGGTAGCGCGCGCGCGCGGCCCGCGTGGCCGCCTGGTGGGCCGCGATGCTTGCCGGCGTCAGCTCGACGCCAAAGTCCGCCGGCGGCGGCAACTCGCCGCCGAACAGGCGCGCCAGGATGAGATGGCCCACATTGTCGCGGTAGTGCGACGCTTCCCAGTAATAGCGCATTTCGCGCATGCCCGTCACCTGCGGGATCGGCTCGCTGGTAACGCTGTTGAAGCCGGAAAAATCGTACAGGCGCACATCGCAGCCCTGCTGGCGGTAGCGCCCCGCCATCTGCGCCAGATCGCGCTGCCACTGTTCCATGGCGGCCCACTTGCCGCGCCAGTACAGGGCGTCGAGCGTGAGCGCATGCGTGGGATTGATGTACAGGCGCAAGCGCGTGCCGCCCTGGCACAGCTTGCCCACGCTGGCATCGAAAGCCTGCAGCGCGGGTACGGTCGGACCCAGGCCGTCGCCGAATTCCTGCAACCGCGGCGTGAACGCGCGCGCCGTGCCCGTCCAAGTACGGTTGCGGCTGGTAAGGCAGGACTCGTCGCGCTGGCCGTGCAACGCCAGGCTGGACAGGCAGACGCCGTCATAGCTGCCGCTGAGGATGCGCCAGGTATCGCGCGTCATGTCCACCGTCAGGCCGCGCTTGATGTTGAGCAAGGCGCGCCGCGCAAAAAACGCGGGGCCACCCTCCGTCAAGCCCGGCTCCACGCCGGCCGAACCCAGTTCCAGGGAAAACGAGGGTGCGTCGATGCCCCACACCATCGTATCGACATGGCTGACCCTGGCCGCATGCTCGGCCAGGTGGATGGCTTCGCCGATCGAGGCGCCCGAGACGGCGCTGTTGAAGACGCTCTTGCCATCGAACAAAGTACGCATGCTGTTCACCGGCAAACCCATTTCCGTGCGCGAATTGCCGATGTAGACGACGGCGGGCCGGTAGCGCGCCACGGCATACGTCTTGCCCCACACGCTGAGTTTTTCCGTCGTCGGCCGCAATCGCTGCAGCAGCGGGCTGTCCCACTGGTGCAGCAAGTACGGATCGACGTGGTAATTCACGGCGGAAACGAGCGCCAGCGCGGCCAGCGCGCAGGCAAAGAAGATGGCGAGGTAGCGGCGGGCGGTGGTATCCATGGTCAGCTTTGAAAGTAGAGAAATGGCGTACGTGGCGTCCTGCATCAACGCCGGATCAGCGGCCCGTCCAGCACCTGCTGCGCATAGGCCGCCTCGCGCGCGTGTTCCACGCGATAGCGGTCGCGCGCGGCGCGCATGGCCGCCTGGTGCGCGTCGACGTTGGCCGGCGTCAGCTCCACGCCGAAATCGGCGGGCGCCGGCGGGCCGCCGCCGAACAGGCGCGCCAGGATCAGGCGGCCCACATTGTCCCGGTAATGCGACACTTCCCAGTAGTAATGCATGTCGGGCTTGCCGCTGACGAGCGGGGTCGCTTCGGTCGTGATGCTGTTAAAGCCGGAAAAATCAACCAGGCGCACGTCGCAACCCTGCTGGCGGTGGCGTTCGGCGATATTCACCAGTCCCCGCTGCCAGGCCTGCATGGCATCCCACTTGCCGCGCCAGTGCAGCGCGTACAAGGTCAGCGCGTGCGTGGGGTTGATGTACAGGCGCAGGCGCAGGCCAGCGCGGCACAGCTTGCCGATGCTGGCGTCGAGCGCCAATGTCGAGGGCGGCGTCGGCCCCAGGCCATCGCCGAATTCCTGCAGCCGCACGGGAATGGCGTCCTTCGTGCCGAGCCAGTGCGCGATGCCCTTGCGGGTGCACGTCTCGTCGCGCTGCCCGTACATGGCCAGGTTGGAGCGGCAGGTATCACCGGCATTGCCGGTGAGGATGCGCACGCTGTCCTGCGTCATGTCCACCGTCAGGCCGCGCTTCAGGTTGACCAGGGCGCGCCGGACGAAAAAGCCGTGTCCGGCGCCCGTCAGGCTGTCTTCCACGCGCGCCGCCCCCATCTCCAGGGAAAAAGTGGGCGCGTCGACACCCCACACCATGGTTTCGACACGGCTGACCCTGGCAGCATGCTCGGCCAGGCGGATGGCGTCGCCGATCGAGGCGCCGGACACCGCGCTGTTGAACACGCGCTTGCCGTGGAACAGTGCGCGCACGCTTGTCGGCAAGCCCATTTCCGTGCGCGAATTGCCGATGTAGATGATGGCCGGCCGGTAGCGCGCCACGGCGTAGGTCTTGGCCCAGGCACCGAGCTTTTCATTGAGCTGGCGCGGGCGCTGCAGCAAGGGGCTGTCCCACTGGTGCAGCAGGTAGGGGTCGACCTGGTAGTTCAGCAACGAGACGGCGCCGAGCACCAGGCCGACGCAGGCGATGAAGCAGACGAGGTAGCGGCGGGCGGCGGTATCCATGCTCAGAACTGGAAGTAGAGAAATTCGGTGACCCGGTTCATGCCGAAGATACAGGCAACGAACAGCGCTGCCAGGCCCACGCTCCAGCGGCGCGTGGGCCGCCAGCTGAAGGCCCAGCGCCCGGCGGGCTGAAATATTCTTTCAATGGTAGGCTCGTAGAGAAAGAATATTTCTTGCGTATTCGGCGCCTTGAAGGCCAGCAGCATGGCTCCCAGCAGCACGGGCAAGCCGTAGCCTTCCAGTTCGATCCAGCGGATGCCGCCAAAGGCCGGATGCAGGCCCCACTGCGCCAGGCTGGCGCCGTGGCTGGCCAGGCCGCGCGGCAGGCTCACGCCATTCGCCCCCAGCAGCGCGCCGGAGATGTCCCAGGCCGTGGCCACGTCGGGCGCGCGGAAGAAGACCCAGGCCAGCATGACGGCGAAAAAGGTCAGCGAAGTGGACCACCAAGCGGGCCACCAGCGCGCCCGGACCGCGCCGAACGCGCGCTGCCACGCCTGCTGCAGCACCAGGTACAGGCCGTGCAAGCCGCCCCAGATGACGAAGGTCCAGCCGGCGCCATGCCACAAGCCGCCCAGCAGCATGGTCAGCATCAGGTTGCGGTAGCGCATGGCTTCGCCTCGCCGGCTGCCGCCCAGCGGTATGTACAGATAGTCGCGCAGGAAACGCGACAAGGTCATGTGCCAGCGGCGCCAGAAGTCGGCGATATTGGCCGCCTTGTACGGCGAATTGAAGTTCAGCGGCAATTTCACGCCGAACAGGCGCGACAGGCCGATGGCCATGTCGGAATAGCCGGAAAAATCGAAATACAGCTGGAAGGTGTAGGCCAGCACGCCGATCCACGCCTCGATCAGGGTCGGTTCGGCGCCGGCCGCGAAGACGGGAATGGCCAGCGGCGACAGGTTGTCGGCGATCAGCACCTTCTTTGCCAGCCCGATGGTGAAGATCGACAGGCCGACGGCGAAATTGGCGGCGCGCGGATGGGCATTGGCCGGGTCGGCGAACTGCGGCATCATGTCGCGGTGGTGCAGCACGGGGCCGGCGATCAGGTGGGGAAAGTAACTGACGAACAGCACGTAATGGATGAAGCGGTATTCGCGCACCTCGCCCCGGTAGCAATCGACGAGGAAGGCGATCTGCGTGAAGGTAAAGAACGAGATGCCGATCGGCAGGATGATGTCGAGGCCGTGCCATGGCAGGCTGGCGGCGTCGGCGCCGGCGGCCACGGCGACGGCATTCACGCTGCCGATGAAGAAATTCGCATATTTATAGTAGGCGAGCAGCCCCAGGTTCAGTGCCAGCGCCGCCACCAGCACGCGCTTGCGGGCCGCGCCCGCGCGCGCGCCGATCAGCCGCCCCGCGCCGTAATTGACGCAGATCGAGGCCAGCAGCAGCGGCAGGTAGCGCACGTCCCACCAGGCATAGAAGAACAGCGAGGCCAGCGCCAGCCAAGTCGCGGGCGCCAGGCGGCGCCAGCTGGTGGACGGGCCGCCGGCGTACGCCCAGCGGTCCAGCAAAAAATAGCCGGCCAGCACGATGGGCAGATAGGCGAACAGGAAGGCGAAGGAATTAAACAGCATGCTGCCTCCTGGCTGGCAAGGACTGCGCCTGGTAATAACAATCGACGATCTGCGCCGCCACCCGTTCCCACGTAAAGCGTTCCACCAGCGCCTGCACGCGCGCGCGTTCGGGCGGCAGCGCCAGCAGTTCGAGGATGGCCTGGCGCTGCGCGGCGCCGTCGTCCCAGCGCACCTTGCGCAGCGCAAACGCGGAATCGGGCAAGTCCAGCGCGCTTTGCGCCGTCATGACGACGGGCGTGCCGGCCGCCAGCGCTTCGAGCACGCTCAAGGGAAACACCTCGCCCTGGCTGGGCAAGGCCGCCACGGCCGCCGCATGGTAGGCGCTGGCCAGCAGCGGGTCGGCGTGGTCGAGCGCGCCCAGCCAGCTGACGTGCGGCAAGTCCAGCAATTGCTGCAGATACGCCTGCTGTTCCCGGGGCGCTGCGCCGATCAGCACCAGGGGCAAGCCGGCGCCTATCAGCGCCTGGGCCAGTCCCAGCTGGTTTTTATACGGCGAAATGCTGCCCACCATCAGCGCGAACGGCCCGGCGATGCCCGTCTCGCGCAGGAACAAATCGCCATTGGCCGTGAAAAAATGCGGGTTGATCCCGTTCGGCAAGACGCGGATGGCGTCGCTCTCCATGCCGAAACCTTGCACGATGGCGTCGCGCTCGGCTTCGCCCAGGGCGATCACCACGTCGGCCAGCTGCAGGGCGCGCCGCGTTTGCGCATAGCTCGTTTGCACCATCCACTCCGTCAATCGCCCCGCCAGGCGGTCTGCCAGCCGCGCGCGCCAGGCGCTGGCGCGGTTCCAGCTGGGCGCCATCAGCGGCGACAGCACCACGGGCACGCCTTGCTCGCTGGCCATTTCCATGATGCGGTAGGTGCCATTGCTCGCTGAAAACACGTGCAGCACGTCGAAATCGGCCAGCCGCTGGTGGTTGGCGTCGACCAGCTGCACTTCCAGCGGGCGCGCCGGCAGCTGGGGCAGCCGGTTCAGCGCGGCGATGGTTTCGCGTACCTGGATCTGCAAGCCGCCGTCGCGCTGGAACAGCATCGGGTAGGACAGGATACCGACACGCATGGTCTTCCTTTCGTGGGCCCGCGCCGCTGACAACGGCTCAGTGCGGTGATTTGACGGCCAGCCAGCGGCCGGCCAGCTTGCGTTGCAACAACAAAAATTCGCCGGCCAGTTCATGCTTCACTAGGAACAGACCGATCAGCCAGCACAGCAAGGTGGCCAGCGCCGTGCCCGTCAACGCCAGCAGCGCCGGCGTGTCGGCAGGCAACCACAGCAGCGAAGCGATGGGCGCGGCGGCGCTGACGCCGCACAACAGCAAACTCTTGCGCAAAGCGCGCGCCAGGATGCGCCAGTCGAGTGCGCTCAAGCGCCGCAGGCAGCCGTAGCTCATCCAGCTGCGCAGCACGTTGCTGAGCACCACGGCCCAGGCCACCGCCACCAGGCCGAACGGCGCCGCGGCCAGCAGCAGCGCCACTTTGCTTGCGCCGGCCCAGGCATCGAGCCGCACCTGCGCATGCAGCTGGCCCGTCGCCACGAACAGGTAGCGGGCCATGCTGAACATGCTATACACGGCCGAGGACAGGCACATGATGCGGATCAAGGGCACACAGGCTAGCCATTGCGTGCCATACAACACCTTGACCAGGGGCAAAGCCATGCAGGCGAGGAAGAGAAAGAACGGCCAGGCCAGCGCCGTCATGTAGCTGATCGTGCGCAGATACACGGGTTCCGCCCCGCCCTGCCCCTCACCTTCGCGCGCGCGCGCCGCGAACAGGGGAAACACGACGGGCGAAATGGCGCTGGTGATGGCCTGGTTGAAGATATTGAGCACGCTTTGCGCCTTGCCGAACAGGGCCAGGCTTTCAATGCCGATCAGCTTGCCGATGATGAGGTCCGGCGCCGCCACGCCCGCCTCGTCGACGAGGCCGCCACCCGTCGCATACGCGCCAAAGCTGGCGATGGCCCCCATGCCCCGCCGTCCCGGCAGCCACGGCAATTCGCGCGGCCGCACCAGCAGGCTCACCAGCAGCGAGGCACAGGAACCGGCCAGCGCCGCCCACACCATGCTCATGTAACTGTAGCCCTGCAGCGCCAGCAGCACGGCCACCAGCAGGTTGACCACGCTATTGGCCGCATTGATGGCGTAGATGGCGCGAAAGCGCAGCTGCCGGCGCAGCATGGGCAAGGTCAAGGCGCTGAACGGGATCAACAGGAAATTGATGGCCAGCAGCCGCAGCACGAGCGTCAGCCGCGGTTCGCCATAGAAATGCGCGAGCGGCGCGCTGGCCAGCAGCACCAGGCCCGCCAGCAGCCAGGCGACGAGCAGGCTGGTGGCCAGCGCGGCCCGCAGTTTCACGGCATCGAGTTGCTTTTCCTGGATCAGGTATTGCCCGACGCCAAAGTCGCGCACCACTTGCGCCAGCGCCACCAGCACGGCGCCCAGCGAATACACGCCCACCTCGGCCGGCGTCAGCAGGCGCGACAGCACCATGGTGGCGACGATGCCCAGCAGCAGCACCGTGTATTTTTCGGCGAACGAAAAGAAGAACGAATGGCGGGTGGCGCTCATGCGGGCCGCCCGCGCCTACACCAGGCCGGCGTAAAATGCGCGCAGCTGGCGTTCCAGGCGCGGCATCGAATAGCGTTGCACGGTTTCCTCGCGCGCCAGCCGTCCCATGCGGGCGCGCCGTGGCGCATCCAGCAGCAGCTGCGCCACGGCAGCGCAGGCCGCGCGCTCGTCGTCGAGCGGCAGCAGCAGCCCGCCTGCGCTATCGTGCAGGATATCGTGCGTGCCCGGCACGTCCGTGCCCACGGCCGGCACGCCGCAGGCCATCGCCTCGATGGTGGCGATGCCGAAGCCTTCATTCTTACTCAGCAGCACATGCAGGTCGAAGGCCGGCATCAGCAGCTCGACGCGCTGCTGGAAGCCGGCAAACACGACTCTGTGCTGCAAGCCCGTCTGCTGCGCCTGCAGCCGCAGCATGGCTTCCAGCGGTCCCGTCCCGACCAGCACTAAATATAAGTGGGGAAACTGCGGCGCCAGCCTGGCGAACAGGGCCAGCAGCGCTTGCGGGCGCTTTTGCGCGGACAGCCGCGCCACCGAGCCGAGCACGAGCGCTTCCTGCGGCAGCCCCAGCTGTTTGCGCGCCAGCACCCGGCGTTCGGGCGAGACGATAAACGTGTCCGTATCGACGCCGTTGGGAATGACGGCCAGCCGCGTTTCGGGCGCCAGCATGTCGCGGTACAGGTCGAGGAAATGCCGCAGGGCCGACGGCGACACGGCATACACGCCCTTGACGCTGCGGAACGCTTCCTGCAGCCGGGGCCGCTGCCAGGCGCTGAAGGTTTCCAAAGGAAACGCGTTGTGCACGCTGATCACGGCCGGCAGCCGGCATTGCCGGGCCAGCCACAGGATGGATGCGCCATATGCCGTCCAGCAAAATGCCACGTGGACCAGGTCGGGCCGCAGCCGCCGCAGCCGCCAGGCGCCCGTGACCCTGGCGCGCAGCCAGTTCCAGCGGCGCCAGGCCCAGTGTTCGAGGAACAAGGGCGGTTCATACACGCGCACCTGCAGATGCTGCGCGCGCAAGCCTTGCACCCAGGCAGTAAAACCGGGAAAGCGCCGCAGGGCCAGCACGCTGTCATAGCCGCTCGCGGCCAGCATGCTCGCCTCTTGCGCCATGCGCAGCTCCATGCCGCCCAGCTCGCCCGAGTAACTGCTGATGACGACGCGCGGCAGGCGTTTACGACGTCCGCGCCACGCTTCATGAAAGAAACCGCGCAGCCAGGCCCGTTCCCACTGGCGCAGGAACAGGTCGGCGTGGTCGCGCCGCAGCCAGGCCCGCACGGCGCCGAGGGTGTCGCGCACGTATCTGCCCAGCATCCAGCGTGGCACGCCCAGCAATTCCACGCTGGGCGCCAGGGTCGCCAGCCGGCACTGGCCCCGGCCGAACAGCATGGCGCGGCGCAATATCCAGGCGCGCCGCACTTGCGGGATGCGGATGATGTGCGCCACCCTCGCCTGCGGACAGAACCAGGAAGGGTTGCCGGCCGCATGCATCTCCAGGTTGAGCCGGGTTTCGCTGCCCATGGCGTAGTTGGCTCCCTGCGGGCCGATGCTTTCGTCATAGCGGGCGCCCGCCTCGAAGATGCGGCGGCGGATCGCCATGTTGGCGCCCCACACCAGGCCCGGATAGATGGGGGCGTCGCGCAGGTCGGGGCTGGTGATGCCCCAAGTTAAACCCACGGGGGTCAGACGCAGCAGCCAGTCCGCCGGCCGTTCCCGCCAGGCGGGCACGATGGCGCCGCCGAACAGGGCATAGCCGGGGTGGGCGCGCGCGCAGTCCTGCAAGCGGCACAACCAGTCGGGCGCGGGCATGGCGTCGTCGTCGCCAAAGACGAACAGCTCGCTGCCATCGCCGCCCTGGCGCAAGGCGTGCTCGACGGCGTCGTTCAGGGCGGGACTGCGGCCGCGCCGCGCCACGTAGATATAGCTCAAGGGCAATCGTCCGCGAAAGGCGGCGATCACCCGGGCAGTGGCGTCCGTGCTGCCATTGTCGGCGATGACGAGACGCCAGCCGCCTGCGGGCGGTCGCAAGCCCATGTAGGCGCGCAATACCTGGGGCAAGGTGCCGGCGCCATTGTAGGTCGCCATGAGAACGGTCAACAAGGACATGCCTCCTTGGTCTTACCATGACAAAACTATGTACTCAAGCAGTGTTGATCCAGTGTACTGAGCCTGCCCGCCAGCCCGTTGACCGGTGTCAAGGGCAGGCAAAGCCGGAGCAAACCAGGAGCGTCCCCCTTCATGCGCGACATCTTGATCACCATCATCATCCTGGGTTCGCTGCCCTTCATCCTGAAGTCGCCGGCCATCGGCGGCCTGATGTGGGTCTGGGTCAGCGTGATGAACCCGCACACGCAGGGCTGGGGCTTTGCCACCCACATGCCGTTCGCCTTCATCATCGCCATCGCCACCCTGGTCAGCCTTGCGATGACGCGCGAGCCGAAAAGCCTGCCGCTCACGCCCGTCAGCGTGCTGCTGCTGCTGTTCGTCGCATGGATGAACGTCACGGCGCCGTTCGCCCTGCTGCCGGCCTCGTCGTGGGTGCAGTGGAACAAGGTCATGAAGATCATGCTGATGAGCTTTGTCATCATGATGGTGATACGCACGCGGCGCGACATCGTGCGCCTGATCTGGGTGCTGGTGGGCTCGATCGGCTATTACGGCGTGAAAGGCGGCATCTTCACCATCCGCAGCGGCGGCACGGAGCGGGTCTGGGGGCCGGAAGAAACATTTATTGGGGATAACAATGCCCTGGCCCTGGCCCTGATCATCACCATCCCCCTCATGTACTACCTGCAGCAAAACACGGAGAAACATCGACGCTGGGTGCGCCATGGCTTGTCCGGGGCCATGCTGCTGTCGGCCCTGGCCGCGCTGGGCTCGTATTCGCGCGGCGGCTTGCTGGCCATTGCCGCCATGGGCTTGTTCATGTGGCTGAAAAGCGACCGCAAGCTGGTGCTGGGCGCGCTGCTCGGCGCGGTCGCGCCACTGCTGCTGGCCTTCATGCCCGAGCGCTGGGCCGACCGCATGGACACCATCAATACCTACCAGGACGATGTGTCCGCCATGGGCCGCCTGAATGCCTGGCGCATGGCCTGGAACCTGGCGCGTGACCGTTTCCTGGGCGGCGGCTTCGACGTGTCCGATGCCGCCATCTTTGCCCGCTATGCGCCCACTCCCTCGGACGTGCATGCGGCGCACAGCATCTATTTCCAGGTGCTGGGCGAACACGGCTTTGTCGGCCTGTTCATCTACCTGGCGCTGGGCATCGCCACCTGGCGCACGGCGGCCGCCATCATCCGCCGCACGCGGGGCCAGCCGGAACTGCGCTGGGCGCATGGCCTGGCCACCATGAGCCAGGCCAGCCTGATCGGCTTTGCCGTGGGCGGCGCCTTCCTCAGCCTGCTGTACTTCGACATGCCGTACTACCTGATGGCCGCCCTGATCGCCACGCGCATCATCGTCGAGCGGCAGGCGCCGGCGCCGACATCGCGCCAGGCCAGGGCCAAGGCCCGGGCCGCCATCGCGGAGCAGCCATGACGGCCAGCCTGTCCATCCTGATCTACCACCGCGTGCTGGCGCGGCCCGACCCGCTGTTTCCCGGCGAGGTGGACGCGCGCTTGTTCGAGCGCCAGCTGCGCCTGCTGAAACGTTTTTATGCGTTGCTGCCCCTGGACGAGGCCGTGCAGCGGCTGCAAGATGGCAACTTGGCGCCGCGCGCCGCCTGCATTACCTTCGACGACGGCTATGCGGACAATGCGCAGGTGGCCCTGCCCCTGCTGCAGCGCCACGGCTTGCACGCCACGTTTTTTATCGCCACGGACTATCTCGATGGCGGGCAGATGTGGAACGACACGGTGATCGAGGCCGTGCGTCAGGCGACCGCTCCCCAGCTGGACTTGCGGGAACTCGGCCTGGACTGCCTGCCCGTCGCCAGCCTGGCGCAGCGGCAGGCCGCCATCGCCATCTTGCTGGGCCAGCTCAAATACCTGCCATTTGCCCAACGCCAGCAGCTGGCCCTGCATATCCGCCGCCAGGCGGGCGCCACAGCCGGGCCGCCAGCCATGCTGAGCACGGCGCAGCTGCGCCAGCTGCATGGGGCCGGCATGTGCCTGGGCGCGCACACGGCCAGCCATCCGATCCTGTCCACCCTGCCGGACCATGCCGCGCGGCGCGACATCGCCGACGGCAAGCGCCAGCTGGAAAGTATGATCCAGGCGCCCGTCACCCTGTTTGCGTATCCGAACGGCAAGGCCGGGCGCGACTATGGCACGCCGCACGTGGCGATGGTGCGCAGCCTGGGTTTCCAGGCGGCCGTGGCCACGGACTGGGGCGTGGCGCGCCCCGGCGCGGATCTCGACCTGCTGCAGCTGCCACGCTTTACGCCGTGGGATAGAGGACGGCTGGCGTTTCTGTGGCGTTTGCGGCAAAACCGCCGGCAAGCGCGCCCAGCGCCGCCGGGTGCTGGCTGAGCCACTGTTCCAGCATCAGCAGCAGCCACACCATGGTGCCGTGATAGGCCGGGTGTTCCGCCAGCAGGCGCCCCTGTAAATCGTCGATGAAGGCGGGCCGCACGATGCCGCGCCCGCGCAGCTGCGTCAGGTTGTCGAACGCAAACTCGCGCAGCGGCGCATGGCTGTGCAGCCACTGGCCGAAAGGCAGGCCGAAACCGTGCTTTTTCTTGCGCACGATGGCCGGCGGCAGGATTTCCGCCAGCGCCCGCTTAAAGAAGGGCCGCAGCTGCCTGCCGTCGAGCTTGTCGCGCGGCGCCAGGCGCGACGCGAACGCCACCATCGCGTCGTGCAGGAAGGGAAACGCCGCTTCCACGCCGGCCAGCTCGCACGCCTTGCGTACCTTGAACAGGTCGTTGTCGGCCAGGGTGAAGCGCATGTCCAGCGCCAGCAGCTCATTGATCTGGCTCAAGCCCTGGCCTTGCCGCTCCCAGTACGCGCCGTTCACGCAGCCGGGCGCCATGCCCGGGTCGATGGTGTCGATGAAGCCCGCTTCCAGCACCGTGCGGTGGCCATGGCGCAGCAGCAGGTTGTAGCCGTCGAGCCTGGCCGGCAGCGGCAGGCTGGCCTGTTCGATGTAGCGGCGCGCCTTGTCGCCCAGCCGCCACGGCTTGCCCGTGCGTTCGCGGAACAGCAGCGGCTCGATGATGGCCTGGCGCAGCATGACGGGCAAGCGCTCGTACTGCGACAGCAAGGCCTGGTGCGCATAGCGCTCGTTGCCGCCAAATAATTCGTCGCCGCCGTCGCCGCCCAGCAGGCGCGTGATGCCATCCTCGCGCGCCATCTGCGCGCAATAGTATGCGGGAATGGCCGAGGCATTGCCGAAGGGCTGGTCGAAGATGGCCGCCATGGCGGGAATCGCGGCCAGCACGTCGCCAGGCGTCACGTAGCGCTCGTGGTGGATGCTGCCCGCGTGGCTGGCGGCCAGGCGCGCATACGCCATTTCATCGTAGCCGGGCGCGTCGAAACCGATGGAATACGTGCGCGCGGGCCGGCCCGTCACCTGCCCCATGATGGCGGCCAGGGTGGAGCTGTCCGTGCCGCCGCTGAGAAACGCGCCCGTGTCCGCCCCATCCGTGCCCAGGCTGCTTTCCACGGCCTGGCGCAGCAGGCGCAGGAATTCCTGCTTGTTGCCGGCGAAGGTGGCCCGCGTGCGCGCTGCCGGCTCGTGGAAGGCCAGCTGCCAATAGCTGCCCTTGCATTGCTTGCCGCCCCGTACATGCAGGTATTCGCCGGGCAGCAGGCGCTGCTGGCCAAGATAGGCCGTGGCCGGGCCGGGCACCATGTGAAAGTACAGGTAGTGATACAGCGCCTGCGGATCGAGCGGGCCCCGCACGGACGGATGGGCCAGCAAGGCGTCATGCGAGGAGGCAAAGAACAGGCCTTGCGCATTGCTCGCATAGCTGAGCGGATGCATGCCGGCGCGGTCCACGGCCAGCAGGGCCGAGCCGGAAAAAGAGTCGAGGATGGCCAAACTGAACGGCCCGGACAGGCTGGCGCAGGCGGCCACGCCCCGGCTCAGCCACAGGGACGCGAGGCGGCACGCCACGTCGTCGGCCGAACCGTCGAGCATGGGCCGGCCCCAGATGGCCACCTGCAAGCCATCCTGCTGGTACACGTGGCGGCTGCCGTCGATGGCGGCCACGGCCACGCCGCCCACTTCGCTCACGCTGGCGGCCAGGGGCGCGTCGTCGAAGCGCGACAGGGGCGCGGCCATGTTGGCCAGCGCGGTGGACCCGGCGCCATCGGCATCGGCGGCGGCCAGGCGAGCAGCGCCGCCCGCCCCCAGCCAGCCACACAGGCCGCTCATACGAGCACCTCGGCCGGCAGCGGATGGCCGAGAAACGCCGTCGGGCTGGCCGTCAAGCCATACGCGCCCGACTGGAACACCACCACCAGGTCGCCTTCCTCGGCGCGCGCCATCTCCATCTGGTCGGCCAGCAAGTCCAGCGGCGTGCACAGCGGTCCCACGACGGACGCCACTTCGCGCGGCCCGCCATGCAGCCGGTTGCCGATGGCGACCGGGTAATTCTTGCGGATCAGCTGGCCAAAATTACCGGAGGCCGCCAGGTGATGGTGCAAGCCGCCGTCCGTCACTAAAAATACCTGTCCATGCGACACCTTGCGTTCGAGCACCTTGCACACGTACACGCCCGCCTCCGCCACCAGATAGCGGCCCAGCTCCAGGTTCAGGCGCACGCCCGGCGCCGCCTGGGCCAGCAGATCGAGCTGCCGCTGCAAGCCCGCAGCCACGGGGGCCAGATCCAGGGTCTGGTCGCCGGGAAAATACGGCACGCCGAAGCCGCCGCCGATATTCAGGGTGCGCAAGGGCGACGGCGCGCTGTCGGCCAGTTGCAGCGCCAGCTGCACGCTGAGGGCCTGTGCTTCGGCCAGGGCTGGCGCCGACAGGCTTTGCGAACCCGCATACAGGTGAAAGCCGTGGAAATCCAGGCCCAGCTGGCCGATGCGGCCCAGCAACGCGGGCACCAGGGCCGCGTCGACGCCAAACGGCTGCGCGCCGCCGCCCATGCGCATGCCCGTGCGGCGCAAGGCGAAGTCGGGATTCACCCGCACGGCCACGCGGGCCGTCATGCCCAGCCGTTCGCTGGCCAGCGCCGTCCTTTCCAGCTGGGCGCCCGATTCCACGTTGATCAGCACGCCCGCTGCCACGGCCCGCGCCAGTTCTCCCTCGCTCTTGCCCGGCCCCGCAAAACTGATGCGTTCGGCCGGCATGGGCGTATCGAGCGCCGTGGCCAGTTCGCCGCCCGAGGCCACGTCGATGCCGTCGACCAGGCCCGCCAGCCACTGCACCACGGCCGGCATGGGGTTGGCCTTCATCGCGTAATGCACATGCACGCCGGCGGGCAAGGCGGCGCGCAACTCCGCCACGCGGCGCGTGATGTGCGCCCGTTCATAGGCATAGAACGGCGTGCTGCCCACCCGCTGGGCCAGCCGGCGCAAGGACATGCCGCCGACCTGCAGCATGTCGTTTTCCACCGCGAACTGCTGGCCCAGGGCCGCGTGCAACGGTAATTCCGTACTGTTCGATCGGATCAAGTCCTTCATGCCGCATCTCCTGTTTGGACCGCATACGCCTGCGCCAGTTCCCTGGCCAGCAAGGGCCGGTCGATCTTGCCGTTCGGATTGCGCGGCAACACGCCGTCGCGGATTTCCACCCACAGCGGCACCATATAGCTGGGCAGGCGCGCGCGGCAGGCGGCCAGCACGCTGTCGCGCAGCAATTCGACACCGGGCGCGGGCGTGACGAGCAAGGCGATGGCCTGGCCCAGCACGGCATGGGGCAAGCCCAGCGCGGCGGCCTCGCCCACCAGCCCGCTCGCATACGCGACTTCCTCGATCTCGGCCGGACTGACCCGGTAGCCCGAGGTCTTGATCATGTCGTCGCTGCGGCCCACGAAATACAGATAGCCGTCCGCATCGCGGCGCACGGTGTCGCCCGACCAGACGGCCAGTTCCGGCAGCACCAGGCCGCTCGCCTGCGGCGGCAGCGGCTTGAAGCGCTCGGCCGTGCGCGCCGCATCGTTCCAGTAGCCGAGCGCCACCAGCGCGCCGCGGTGCACGAGTTCGCCCGGCTCGTCGGCGTCGCAGACGCTGCCGTCGGGACGCAGCACCAGCACTTCCGCGTTCGGGATCGCCTGTCCGATGGAACCGGGGCGCAACTCCAGCTGTTCCGGCGCCAGATAGGTCGAGCGGAACGCTTCCGTCAAGCCATACATCAGGTAGACCTGCGTGCGCGGCAGCGCCTGGCGCAACCGGTCGAGCGTGGAGCGCTGCATCACGCCGCCAGAATTGGTGATGTAGCGCAAGGGCGTGGACAGGGGCCAGCTCAGCTGCGACAGCTGCACCCACAGGGGCGGCACGCCGGCCAGGCCCGTGATGGCTTCCTGCTCGACGGCTTCGACGATATCGCGCAGCAGCAGATAATTCATCAGCACGGCGCAGGCGCCGCTGGCAAACGCCGTCGTCAGCTGGCTCAGGCCGTAGTCAAAGCTGAGCGGCAGGACGCACAGAATCCGGTCCTGCGGCGTGTTGCGCAGGTAGCCCGAGACGCTGAGCGCGCCGGCCAGCATGTTGCGGTGCGACAGCACCACGCCTTTCGGGCGCCCCGTGCTGCCCGAGGTATATAAAATGGCGGCCATGTCCATGTCGATCGCCGCATGCGGCCTGGGCGCGGGCGCACCGGCAACGGGCACATTGGCGGGCACTGCGGTCCACGGCAGCAGGCGGACCTTGCCCAGGCGCGTTTCCGTCTCCTCTTCGCCCGTCAGCAGCACCGTTTGCAAGTCCGGGCAGGCGGCCAGCGCGGGTGCCAGCTGCGCCAGGCGTTCGCGCGACGTGACGAGGATGGTCACGTTGCAGTCGGCCAGGATGTACGCCACCTGGTCCGGCTTGAGCAAGGGATTGACGGGCACGAACACGCCGCCGGCCGCCGCCGCGCCAAACATGGCACTGACGTTTTCCGGGCGTTTTTCCAGGTACACGGCCACGCGCGCGCCGCGCCGCAAGCCCAGGGTCAGCAAGGCGCAGGCCGTCTCGCGCACGGATTGCGCCAGCGCGGCATAGCTTGTTTCCTCGCCCTGCCACGACAGGGCCGGCGCGTGGGGCGCCCGCTGCGCCGTGTCGAAGATCAGATCGTGTATCAGTGTCGCCATCGTTTCATCCCGGGTTGTCATGATTGCCATGCCTTCCCCTATGATTCAGACAAACGGGCGCGGCAGTGTTGATTTTTATCAAGTAAGCACCTCTCCCGCCGGACGGCGGCCCATCAGGCGTAATGCTTGAGGCCGCACAACATCGGCCACTGGCCGCTGCGTTCTAATGGACAGCGTTGGCTGCATAGCCGCCCCCTCCTTGACCGCCATGGCCAGCCTCGCCCATTTCCTCCATTTTTCCCGCTTGCAAGGGCTTGCCGACAGCCTGCGCCAGCTGGGCTGGCGCGACAGCGCCTGGCTGGCCGTGGCGCGGCTGCTGGAACGCGTGCCGGGCGGGCGCTGCGCGCTGCACCGTTACCAGTTCGTCGCGCAGGCCGTGGCGCCCGGCTCGCTGTGCAGGGGGCGCGGCCGGTCGATCACGGTGATGCCCTGTCTGGCGGAGGCGGACTTGCCGCCCGGCCCCGAACGCCGCCCGGGCGTGCTGGCCGAACGCTACCGGCAAGGCGCGCAATGCCTGGTGGCCCGCGCGGGCAATGACGGCATGGCCGGCTGGATCTGGCTGCTGCGCCACGGCTGCCAGGAAGACGAGGTGCGCGCCCGCTATGCGCTGGCCTCAAACCAGTCGTCGTGGGACCTGGACGTGTGGGTGCATCCCGGCCAGCGCGGCGGACTGGTCTTCGCCCGCCTGTGGGAAGAAGCCAACGCCGTGCTGCACGCGCAGGGCGTGCGCTGGTCATGCAGCCGCATCTCGCGCTTCAACCGCGCCTCGCTGGGCGCCCACGCGCGCCTGGGCACGCACGCGCTGGGCACGGCCACCTTTATCCGCTGCGGACGCTGGCAATGGATGGCCGCCAGCCTGCCGCCGTATCTGCACCTGTCGCGCCGCCCGGACGACATCCCCTGCCTGGCCTTCGATACGTCGTCCCTGCCGCACTACCCTTCCCTGGAGCTGACATGCCGCATCTTGAAGCAGTAAAACGCATCCTCGACACCACGCTTGGCTTGAACGGGCGCGCGCTGGAAGCCCGCACGCCGCTGCTGGGCAGCGTGCCGGAACTCGATTCGATGGCCGTGATCGGCGTGATCGCCGCGCTGGAAGAGCA
This sequence comes from Janthinobacterium sp. BHSEK, assembly GCF_056174685.1. Taxonomy (NCBI): domain Bacteria; kingdom Pseudomonadati; phylum Pseudomonadota; class Betaproteobacteria; order Burkholderiales; family Oxalobacteraceae; genus Janthinobacterium; species Janthinobacterium sp. BHSEK. The sequence continues at coordinate 37,696 of NZ_JBWBYV010000028.1, read as the reverse complement.
TTTCGGCATCATCGTCGCCGACGACGACATCCACGCGCGCCACTTCGCCACCGTCGGCACCCTGCACGACTTCGTGTCTACAAAGCTGCGGCCATGAACAGCGCCGCCATCGACGCCCTGCCGCTGCTGCCCTTCTTCCTGCCGGCCAGCGGCGGCCAGCGCTACTGCCTGCTGCACCTGCCGCCGCCGGGCCGGCCCGCGCGCGGCGGCATCGTCTACGTGCATCCATTTGCCGAGGAACTCAATAAAAGCCGCCACGTGGCCGCGGCGCAGGCGCGCGCCTTTGCCGCCGCCGGCTACAGCGTGCTGCAGATCGACCTGTACGGCTGCGGCGACAGCAGCGGCGACTTCGGCGACGCGCGCTGGGACATCTGGCACAACGACCTGCACCTGGCCTGCGCGTGGCTGGCGCAGCGCGTCGACGGCCCGTTGACCGTCTGGGGCTTGCGCCTGGGCGCCCTGCTGGCCCTCGATTTCGCCAGCCGCGCGCCGCTGCCGCTGGCGCGTCTGCTGCTGTGGCAACCGGAACCCGATGGACGGCGCGTCATCGACCGCTTCCTGCGCCTGCGCCTGGCGGCGGGCATGCTGGCCGGCGGCACGCGGGAGGCGCCGGGCGATGCCCGCGCCGCACTGGCGCAAGGCGAGTCCGTGGAAGTGGCCGGCTACCTGCTGGCGCCGGAACTGGCGCACGCCATCGATGGCATCAGCGCTGCCGCCCTGCTGCCGTCCGTTCCCGTCTACTGGCTCGATTACCGGGGAGCGGAACAGGCAGCCGCACCCTTGCCGCCGCTGGTGCGCGAATGGCGCGAACACGGCGCCGCCGTGCACGTGGCCAGCTTCGGCGACGGCCCGTTCTGGCACAGCGGCGAGCTGCTGGCGTGTCCGCAACTGCTGCACGCCACGCGGGCGCTGTGCCGCGACTGGCTCGACGAGGAAAGGACGCCGCCATGAAACGCGACAGCAGTCAGCAGCACCTCGCGGCGCACGCCGTGCGCGAGCTGGCCCTGCGCTTTCGCAGCGCGGCGGAAGACGGCGAGGCGCAGGCGCGCATGGTCGGCATCCTCAGCCTGCCCGCCGCGCCCGGCCCGCGCGGCGTGTTGATCGTCACGGGCGGGCCGCAGTACCGGGTCGGCAGCCACCGCCAGTTCGTCCTGCTGGCCCGCGCCCTGGCCGCGCAAGGCTGGCCCGTGCTGCGTTTCGACCTGCGCGGCATGGGCGACAGCGAAGGTCGCCCGCGCGACTACCGCGCCGCCGGTCCCGACATCGCCGGCGCGCTGGCGCAATTCTTCGACGCCGTGCCATCCTTGCGCGAAGTGGCGCTGTGGGGCTTGTGCGACGGCGCCACGGCGGCCGCCTGCCATGCGCCGCGCGATGCGCGCGTCCACGCCCTGGTGCTGCTCAACCCCTGGGTGCGCAGCAGCGCCGGCCTGGCGCGCGCCACCTTGCGCCATTATTATTTGCCGCGCCTGCTGCAAGGCGCGTTCTGGCGCAAGCTGGCTGGCGGCGGACTGCAGCTGGGCGCCAGCCTGGCGTCGCTGCGGCAGGTGGCGGCCGCCACGCAGGAGCAGGCAACGCCAGACGACGATGCGCCCGCGCCGGCCATGCTGCGGTCGCTGACGCAATTCCAGGGCAAGGTGCTCTTGATTCTCAGCGGCGACGACCTCGGCGCGCGCGAGTGGCAAGCGCTGCTCGCTGGCGACCCGGCCTGGCGCGGCGTGGCCGCCCGCGCGCAATGGACGCAGGCGCGGGTCGAGGGCGCCAACCATACGTTCGCCAGCGCCGCCTGGCGCGGCGCAGTGGAAGAGCTGTGCGCACGCTGGCTGCAGTCATGCTAGACGCCAGTCCGAACGCGGCCCGACTGAACGCAGCCCGACCAAAACGGGTGCTGATGGTCGCCTACCATTTTCCGCCGCTGGCCGGCGGCAGCGGCATTTTGCGCACCCTGGGCTTCGCCCGTCATTTGCCCGCCTGCGGCTGGCAGCCGCTGGTGCTCAGTCCCAGCCCTGTCGCGTATGCGCAAAAAGGAACGTCGCAGCTGGCGCAGATCGGGGAGCGCGCCACCGTGCGGCGCACCCTGGCGCTGGACGCGGCGCGCCATTTGTCCATCGCCGGACGCTATCCGCGCTGCCTGGCCTTGCCCGACCGCTGGAGTTCCTGGTGGCTGAGCGCCGTGCCGGCCGGCCTGCGCATGATCCGCGAGTACCGCCCGGACGCCATCTGGTCCACGTATCCGATCGCCACGGCGCACCTGATCGCGCTGACCCTGCAAAAACTCAGCGGCCTGCCGTGGATCGCCGACCAGCGCGACCCCATGCTGGACGACAGCGACCCGCTGGCGCCGTATCCGTCCGAGCCGCGCCTGCACCGCATGCATGCGTGGATCGAACAGCGCATCGCGGCGCGCGGTGCGGCCATCGTCTGCACCACGCCGGGCGCCATCGACGCGCACCGGCGGCGCCTGGCGCAGGTGGGACGCGAGCGTTTCCACCTGATCGAAAATGGCTACGATGAAGACGGCTACCCGGACAGCCCTGCGCGCGCGGGACACGGCGGCCGCTTTTTGCTGCTGCACAGCGGCGTGATCTACCCGTCCGAGCGCGACCCGCAAGCGCTGTTCGAGGCCCTGGCCCGGCTGCGCCGCGACGGCGTGCTGCATGCGCGCAATTTCCAGCTGGTGCTGCGCGCCACGGGCCACGATGCGTGGCTGGCGGGCCTGCTGGCGAAGTACGGCATCGGGGACCTGGTCAGCCTGGAACCGTTGCAGCCGCACGGCGCGGCGCTGCGGGAAATGCTGGCCGCCGACGGCCTGCTGCTGCTGCAGGCGGCCAACTGCAACGGGCAGATTCCCGCCAAGCTGTATGAATACCTGCGCTGCCGCCGGCCCATCCTCGCGCTGACGGACGTGGCGGGCGACAGCGCGGCCAAGCTGCGCCACTGCGGCATCGACACCATCGGCCAGCTGGCCTCGAGCGGCGATTGCGCGCGCGCGCTGCTGCGCTTCCTGGAACTGGCGCACCAGGGCCGCGCGCCGCTGGCCAGCCCCACGGCCATCGCCCTGGAATCGCGGCAAGCCCGCAGCAACGCCCTGGCCGAGGTGCTGGACCAGGTCAGCCACAGGAGAACAGCATGAAGCATCCGATACTCGCCTGCACCCTGGCCGCCTGCTGCGGCATGACGGCGGCCGCATGCCCGCCCTACGTCAAGGGCACCACGGGCGGCGACTATACGAGCGCGGAAGACCGCGAGGGCCTGTCCGTCGTCGAGCAATTCCATTTTTCGCGCGCAGTGGAAACGCTCACGCAAGGCATGACGACCAGCGTGGGCGGCGACATCAGCTACACCCTGGAGCACTTCCCGAACCACCACCGGGCGCTGGCCTCGATGGCGAAACTGGGTTTGCGCCTGAAAAGCGCGCAGCCCCCCGGCGCCCGCTACACGATCAGCTGCTTTTTCGAGCGCGCCATCGCCTTCGCGCCCCACGACGTGACGGCGCGCATGGTGTATGGCAGCTACCTGCTGGCCACGGGCCAGGATGGGGCGGCGCTGGAACAGCTGGACGCGGCCAGCCGCCTGGCGCCCGAGCAGGCCACGATCCAGTACAACCTGGGCCTGATGTACGTGAAAAAGAAGGAATACGAGAAGGCCAGCGCGCACGCGCAAAAAGCCTATGCGCTGGGCTTTCCCCTGCCGGGCCTGAAGAACAAGCTGAAGGCGGCAGGCAAGTGGAAGGAACCGCCGCCGGCGCCGGCCGCCGTTGAGGCGAAGGAAGCACCGAAAGCAGAAGAACCGGCCGTGCCGCCGGCCGAAGATCCTAGCGGGGAATGAGGGCTGGCCGGCTGGCCACGCTCAGGTGACCCGTCGGCGAGGCGGCCAGCGCGGCGGCCAGGTCGCGCCGCGCTTGCGCCTTGTCTTCGGCACCGCCGATGTGCGCCAGTTCGGCCGGCTGCAGCACGGTGACGGTGAGCAGCAGCACTTCGCCATACGGCGTGGCGAACGCGGGAGGAAGCGTGGCCGCTCCCTGGGCCAGCAGCACGCCCACCTGTTCGTCCTCGTCTTCGAGGCCTGCCGGCGCATCCCGCACGTCCAGCACCATCGACACGCTGCCGTGGCGCTGCACCAGCAAATCGATGGAACCGTGGTCGGCCACGTTCTGGCTGACCTGGTAGATCACGTCGAACAGCCACGATGCCTGCACGGGATCGCCGTCGAAGGCGGACAGCGGCGCCTCGATACACACTTCCAGCAGGTGGCCGCGCGGCACGAACACGTCGTCGTCATCCTCGAACGGATCGCTCAAGCCGTCGCTGGCGATGAGGATGGAATCGGCACGGCGGATCACCCTCCAGGCCTGGCGCAGCGATGGCCAGCGCGGACCGCCCATGAAGGCGGGGTTGACCAGCGGCGCCAGCACGTCGGCATCTACGCTGCCCAGGGTGGCATAAAAGGCGTCGCGCGCGGCGCAGGCCGTTGCCAGCATCTGCACGCCCGCCTCCTTGCCGACGACGGCGTCGTCCGGTTGCGGTACTTGCGGGATAGCGTTTTCAGGCATGAGAATACTCCTTGAATTAGTCGGCGGGAGGAAAATCGTGATAGGAACGGGGCAGATAGCCCCACAGGCGCGCCACCCGGTCGCGCACCTCGAAATCGAAACCGATGCGTTGGAGCTCCGGCACGATCCACACGCCATGGTCGATGATTTTCTTCGGCAGCAGCATGGCCACGTGTTCTTCCGAGTACAGGCTGATGTCGAACCATTCCACGCCCATGAACGGAAACGGCGGATGGTAATCCCATTCCGTGTCCCAGCGCGACACGTAGCCGCTGACGGAACCGTAGCGGTACGACGGCGCCCAGTCGGTGCGCCCGCGCATGAAGGCCAGCAGCTCGTTCCACTTGCAGTCGTTGGCGGCGCCGGCCAGGTTGCGCCGCGCGATGTGGCCGCGCAGCTTGCGCTTGATGTCGTCGCCGCCGGCGTCGGCCAGCGGCAGGCTGGCGTGCGCCGCCAGGGCCATCAGCGCGCCACCGGCTTGACTTTCGACGCGGCCAGCACGGCCCGTTCGCGCGCCGTGTCGATATCGCCGGCCGTGGCCAGCGCCACGCCCATGCGGCGGCGGGCGAACGATTCCGGCTTGCCGAACAGGCGCAGGTCGGCGCCCGGCACGCTCAAGGCATCGGCCACGCCTTCGAAGGCGATACCTTTCGCTTCCAGCTGGCCGTAGATGACGGCCGAGGCGCCGGGCGAGCGCAGCGCCACGTTGACGGGTAGACCCAGGATGGCTTTCGCGTGCAGCTCGAATTCGCTCTGCACCTGGCTGGCCATGGTGACCATGCCCGTGTCGTGCGGACGGGGGCTCACTTCCGAGAACCACACCATGTCGTCCTTGACGAACAGCTCCACGCCGAACAGGCCCAGGCCGCCCAGGTTGTCCGTCACCTTGCGGGCGATGTCGCGCGAACGCTCGAGAGCCAGCGGCGCCATGCGCGCCGGCTGCCACGATTCCACGTAGTCGCCGTGTACCTGCAAATGGCCGATCGGTTCGCAGAACTGCGTCTCGATCTGTCCCGAGGCGCCCACGGCGCGCACCGTCAGCAGGGTGATTTCGTAGTCGAAGTCGATGAAACCCTCGACGATGACGCGGCCCGTATCGACGCGGCTGCCGCTGGCCGCATACGCCCACGCCGCCTCCACGTCAGCGGCGCCATCCAGTTTGGACTGACCCTTGCCCGACGAGGACATCACGGGTTTCACCACGCATGGGAAGCCGATCTCCTGGCAAGCGGCCTGCAACTCCTGCAGGCTGCTGGCGAAGCGGTAGGGAGAAGTCGCCACGCCCAGGGTTTCGGCGGCCAGGGTGCGGATGCCTTCGCGGTTCATCGTCAGCACGGCCGCGCGCGCGTTCGGGATGCACGTGATCTGCCCCGCCGCTTCCAGCGCCGCCAGGGTCTCGGTGGCGATGGCTTCGATTTCCGGCACGATCAGGTCCGGCTTTTCCAGGGCGATCAGGGCGGCCAGCGCCACGCCGTCGCTCATGTCGATCACGTGCGAACGGTGCGCCACGGGGTGGCCCGGCGCGTTCGGATAGCGGTCGACGGCGATCACTTCCACGCCCAGGCGCTGCAGCGCGATGATCACTTCCTTGCCCAGTTCGCCGGAACCCAGCAGCATGACCTTGATGGCGGTGGAAGACAATGGCGTGCCGAAAGTGCGGGGCGCGATGGTGTTGCTGGTGCTGATAGTCATGGGCAGGGTCAATCTGGCAATGGAAAGATGGCCGGAACTATAGCAAATGCCGGCCATCTTGGACAGGGCGCGCCGCTGGCGTGCGCCCCCTGCCCCGCGTGGCAGGCTAGCCCGCGTACGCGCGCTTGATCTCGTCGATGTCGATCTTCTTCATGCCCATCATGGCCTTCATCACGCGCTGGGCCTTGACGGGGTCGGGATCGCCCAGCAGCTTGACCATGATGGTGGGCACGATTTGCCACGATACCCCGAACTGGTCCTTGAGCCAGCTGCATTGCTGCGCTTCCGGCGGCCCGCCCCGGGACAGCAGATTCCAGTAGTGGTCAACCTCGTCCTGGGTTTCGCAATTGACCTGGAACGAGATCGCTTCGGAAAACTGGAACAGAGGGCCGCCGTTCAAGCCCGTAAACGTCTGGCCATCGAGCTCGAAGGCCACCGTCAGCACGCTGCCCGGCTCCTGGCCGTGGATTTCCTTGCCCTCCTCGCCGTAGCGCAGGATCTGGCCGATCTTGGAATTGGGAAATATTTCCGTATAAAACCGGGCCGCCGCCTCGGCGTTGCCGTTGAACCATAAACATGGGGTAATCTTTTGTACGCTGTGCATGATGTCTCCCTTGGCCGGTGTATGGATTAGCCCCTTTAATATAGTCACAATTGCGCCGCCGGGGCGCGCAATTTGCCGCCGCCTTGCGCGACGTCGTCGCGTCCCAGGATGCCGGCGCTGGCCAGCAGCCGCAGGCGGGCCGAGCGCCATTCCGCCTGGCAACGGATGCGCTCCTGCCGCGCCTCGAGCAGCGCCGACTGCGTGTTCAGCATTTCCAGGATATCGGCCGCGCCCAGGCCGAACTTGCGCCGCACGCTGGCCAGCGCGTCCTGCGCCGCATCCAGCCACGCTTGCGAGGCGGCCAGGTTGGCCAGCGCCGTGCTGGCATCCGCATGCGCTTTCACCAGTTCCATCAGGGTCTGCTGCCGCACTTCCTCAGCCTCGGCTTCCCTTTGCCCGGCCTGCGCCTGCGCGCCGCGCACCTTGTAGTGGCGCGCAAAACCGTCGAACAGGGGGATGTTGAGCGAGATGCCTACCAGGGTTTCGCGCGTGGAGGCCGGCGACAAGCCCTGGTTCGGACGGCCGTTCTGGTAGAGATTGGCCGTCAGGTCGATGCTGGGGCGGCCCTCCGAGCGGGCAATGTCCACCCGATCGCGCGCCGCCGCCAGCTGCGCCTGCGCCGCCAGGATGGCCGGGTGGCGCTCCCTGGCCCTTGCCAGCCAGGCGTGCAGCTCATCCTGCAAGCCCCCGTGCAGGCCCGCCGCCGCGCCGTCCGCGTCGTCGTCCAGGGTCACGCCCGCATCGGCCGGCAAGCCCAGGGTGTAAATGAGCACCGCGCGCGCCTTGTGGAACTCGCCGTCGGCGCGGCTGGCGCCCAGGGCCGCCTTGGCCAGGGCGCTGGCCGCCTGCAGGGTGTCGCTGTGCGAGCCGAGACCCCGCTGGGCGCGGCGCTGCGTGGCCAGCACCGTTTCATTGGCCAGCGCCTGGTATTCCTGCCGCATGCGCACGCTGGCGCGCGCCGTCTGCGCCTCGAAATACGCGCTGACCGTCGCCGCCAGGGTCTTTTGCAGCACGGCGTCGCGGTTGGCCAGGGCCGCGTCCAGCATGGCTTGCGCGGAACGCTGGCCCGCCGCGCGTCCGCCGAAGTCGAACAGGCGCCAGGACAGGCTCAGCGAACCCGTATTGCTGTTCAGGCTGCCGGACGGCGTGTCCGCGCCCGGATAGGCGGTGCGGTCATGCACCCGGCTCAAGCCCCCATTCAGGGTGGGCAGATAGGCGGCCCTGGCCTCGCCCACGCCGGCCGCCTGCAGCCGGATGCCGGCCCAGGCGCCGTGCACCTGCGCGTTGCGGCACAGGGCCAGGTCGACGGCCGCCGGCAGGGTCAATGGGACTGCGGCTTCGTAGGTAGATGGACATGGCGCGGCGTCCAGCATCTGCGCCCGGACTGGCGCGGCGGCCAGGAACAAACCGGCGGCGAAGAAAATGGCGGCGTGCCTAGCGTTCATGCAGCGCCTCCTTCTGGTGCCGCACCAGCGGCGAGAGCACATATTCGACCACCCTGCGCGTGCCCGTGCGGATTTCCGCGCGCACGGCCATGCCGGCCGACAGCGGCACCAATCTGCCGTCGATGACGATGGCCGGCTGGCGCAAGGTGATCCTGACCGCGTAGACAGGCCCCTTTTTTTCATCCTCGATGGCGTCGCGCGAGACGCTGCTGACGACGGCGGGCACGGTGCCATACTTGGTGTAGTCGAAGGCGTCGACCTTGACGGCGACCGCCTGCCCTGCCTGCACAAAGCCCACGTCGCGGTTTTCCAGCATGGCGTCGATTTCCAGCCTGCCCTGGCGCGGCACGATCTGCATCAGCGCCTGCGCGGCCGGCACCACGCCGCCCACCGTATGCAGCTTGAGCTGCTGCACCGTGCCGTCGACGGGCGCCGTCAGGCGCAGCAGGCTGCCGCGGGCGCCCGCGCGGCGCGCATCCTGGCCGCTGGCCGCCGCCACTCTCGCGCCTTCCGCCAGCGCGTCGTAGGCGTCTTTCCGCGTCTGCGCCACCAGGGCCGCCCGCTCGCTGCGGGCCGACGCCAGCTGGCCGGCCAGGTCGATGCGCGCCTGCTCCTTGTCCAGCCACGCGTGTTCGGCCACGTCGCGCGTGGCCAGCAGCGCCCGGTAATCGCCGGCCCGCTGCGCCGCCAGCGGCAGCGCCTGCGCGTAGCGGGCGATTTCGCCGTCGAGATGCGCCAGCCGGGCGCGAAAACTCGCGTACTGGCCATCCACGTGCGCCTGCGCGGCGGCGCGCTCCAGCGCGGATGCCTGCTCCGGCGCCGCCAGCTTCGGCGGCGCGTGCGTATCGACGGCGGCGATCAGCGCGCGCGCGCGGGCCATCTGCAGCGCGGCCGCCACGGCGTCGCCGGCAGCCTTGTCGCGCTCGGCGTCGGGGCCGCGGCTGTCGAGCTCCACCAGCAGCTCGCCCGCTTTGACGGCTTGCCCTTCCCGCACGTGCAGGGCGCGCACGGCGGCCACGTCGACGGAAGCGATGGTCTTGGTGTTGCCGGATGGAATGATCTTGCCCGCCGCATGCACGATGATGTCGACCTTGCCGAAGACGGCCCACAGCACCACGCAGCCGACCAGCAGCATCAGCACCCTGGCCGTGAGGCGCAGCGACGGCGACACGGGCCGCTCCTGCAGCGCCAGCGCGGCCGGCAGGAAGCCCGCCTCGTCTTCGCTGAGCACGGGGCCGCCCAGGGTGGCGCGGCTTTGCCAGCTATGCCGCAACACCTGGGCATAACGTTTCAACAACTCGCCATACGCGGCGAGACGGTGGCCGGCGCTCATGTTGCGTCCCCTGTTGCGCTCCCGGCGCCGCCCTGCTGCAGGCTGTACAAATGGGCATAGATGCCGCCCGGCCGCTTCAGCAGAGCGGCGTGGCTGCCCAGTTCCGCCACTTGCCCCCGCTCCATGACGACGATGCGGTGCGCTTCGCGCACGGCCGACAGGCGGTGAGCGATGATCAGCACCGTGCGCCCCGCGCAAATGCCGCGCATATTATCCTGGATAATCTTTTCCGACTCGTAGTCGAGCGCGCTCGTCGCCTCGTCAAAAATCAGGATGCGCGGGTCGCCGATCAGGGCGCGGGCGATGGCGATGCGCTGGCGCTGGCCGCCCGAGAGGCCCGTGCCGTGCTCGCCCACCATGGTGTCGTAGCCTTCCGGCAGTTCGCAGATAAAATCGTGGGCGCCTGCCAGTTTCGCCACGGCAATGACCGCCTCGATGGGCAGCGCCGGGTCGCTCAGGGCGATGTTGTCGCGCACGGAGCGGTTGAACAGGATGTTTTCCTGCAGCACCACGCCGATCTGGCGCCGCAGCGACGCCGTGTCGATGACGGCGATGTCCTGCCCGTCGATCAGCACCTTGCCCCGCTCGGGGATGTACAGGCGCTGCGCCAGCCGCGTCAGGGTGCTCTTGCCGGAGCCGGAACGCCCGACGATGCCGATCACCTCGCCGGGCGCGATGGCGATCGACACCTCGCGCAGCACCTCGGCCGCGTCCGGCCGGTAGCGGAAACCCACCTGCTGGAAGTCGATGGCGCCGGCGATGCGCGGCAGGCGCGCCTTCTGGCTGCCCGCGTTTTGGCTGCCCGCTTCCGTGCGGGCGTTGAGGATATCGCCCAGCCGGCTCATGGAAATGCCCACTTGCTGGAAATCGTTCCACAGCTGCGCCAGGCGCAGGATGGGCGAGGCCACCTGCCCCGCCAGCATGTTGAAGGCCACCAGCTCACCCACCGTCATCCTGCCGTCGATGACGAGGGTGGCGCCCCACCACATGATGGCCGCCGTCACCAGCTTGCTCACCAGGGTGACGCCGCCGCTGGCCAGCATGCCGATGTTGTTCGCGGACAGGCCGGCCGACACATAGCCGGCCAGCTGCCTTTCCCACTGCTGCTGCCAGCGCGGTTCGACGGCCATGGCCTTGACGGTATCGACGCCGCTGATGGTTTCAACCAGAAAAGACTGGTTTTCCGCGCTGCGGTTGAATTTCTCGTTCAAGCGCCCCCGCAGCACGGGCGTGAGCAGCATCGACAGGGCCGCGTAGACGGGGATCGACGCGAGCACGACGACGCTGAGCGCGGCGCTGTACCACAGCATCGCGGCGATGAAGATGAAGGAAAACAGCAGGTCGAGCACCAGGGTCATGGCGTTGCCGGTAAGAAAAGAGCGGATGTTTTCCAGTTCATGGATGCGCGCCACGGAATCGCCCACGCGGCGCGCCTGGAAATACGCGATCGGCAAGGCCAGCAAGTGGCGGAACAGGCGCGCGCCCAGTTCCACGTCGATCTTGCTGCTGGTGCGCGCGAAAACATAGGTGCGGATGAGGCCCAGCGCCGCCTCGAAGACGATGGCGCAGACCAGGCCGATGGCCACCACGTTCAAGGTCTGCATGGCGTGGTTGACCAGCACCTTGTCCATCACCACCTGGAAAAACAGGGGCGTGGCCAGGCCGATCAATTGCAGCACGAAGGAAATGAGCAGCACTTCGCCCAGAAGCCTGCGGTATTTGACGATGGCGGGGATGAACCAGCTGAAGTCGAAGCGGGCCGTCTCGCCCGCATAGCTGGCCTTGCTGGTAAAAAAGATCAGTTCGCCCGACCAGGCGGCGAGGAAAGCTTCGCGGCCGAGGATCTGCGGCGGCTGGCCCGGATGCTGGATCAGCACCTTGCTCACGGCGCCGTCGCTGCTGTCGACCTTGCCGAGGATAAAGAAACGCCCGTCGTGACCGATGGCGATGGCGGGCAGCGGCGATTGCGCCAGCCGTTCGGGCGGCTGGCGCAGCAGCTTGGCCGTCAGGCCCAGCTCTTTCGCGGCCAGCAGGACGGTTTGGCGCGTAAACACGGCCTGGCCGAAAGCGTGCTTGAGCTGGGCGCCGTCGGCGGCGATGCCGTGCAGGCTGGCCATCAGCAGCAGCGACAGCAAGCCCGTGTCGGGCGCGGGTTCAGTGGGCGAAGTAGCGTGGCGATATGGAAGTGCGGTCATCGGATCATGTCGGAAATCAATGGCGCAGCCGGGCCGGGACGTGCAAGGCCGGCCCGGCTGCGCGGGGGTGGAACTACGTACTCAAGCGATCAACGTAAGCGATCATTGCGCTGCCGCCAGCTGGATCTGCGTCGACGGGTTGCCGTGGCCGGACCAGGGCGCCGATGCGGCGGCCGGCACGGCAAAACCGGCCATGGCCTGCACCAGCTGCGCCGGATCCGCTTGCCAGGCAGCGGATCCGCCCTGGCTGGGCACGCCGAATTGCTGCGCAGCACGCCAGTTCTGCGCCAGCGCAGGCGCCAAGATGGCAGCCGTGCCTGCAGGCAAGGTCAGCTGGCCGGCCGGCGGCGGCGTCAGGCCCGCCATGGCCTGCACGAGGTTTTGCACATTGCCACCCAGCAAGACGCGGCCATCGGCCGTGCGGAATTCCTCGATGCGCCGCAAGGTGCTCTCGTACCAGCCCGTGACGGTAACCTTGTCGCCCGTGCCGATGGTGCTCACTTCCAGGGCCGTGCCCACCTGGCGGAACCACAGCTGCTCGGCGCTGACGCCGGCCAGGAAGGCCACCACATCGCGGCTGCCCGCCTCGTCCGCCTCGTTGATCACGTCGACGCCGTCGCCGCGGGCGAAGACATAGGTGTCGTTGCCCAGCGCGCCGGACAGGATGTCGTCGCCTTTGCCGCCTTGCAAGGTATCGTTGCCGAGACCGCCCACGAAGATATTCTTGAGTTCATTACCCATCAGCACATCATCGAACTTGCTGCCGATGACCGCATTGAAGTTGGCCACCACGTCCACGCCCGGACGCGCCGCCAAGGCAGCGCCGACGGGCGCGAAGGCCACCGTCGCGCCCGTGCCGGCATTGAGATAATTGAGCGTGTTGCCTGCGCCGGCGCCATCGAGCACGTTGCCGCCAGGGCTATCGACGAAAAACACGTTGTTGGTGTAGGCGCTGCCCGTCACTGCCAGGCCGGGGCCGCTGAGGCGCACGTACTCGACGTTGTCGGCCACCGTGTAGCTGACGCTGGTGTACACGGTGTCGGTGCCGCCGTTGCCCCGCTCCACGATGAAGTCGCCGCTGTGATTGACGTAATAGGTATCGTTGCCGCCCAGCCCTTCCATCAGGTCGGCGCCGGCCGTGCCGTTGATGACGTCGGCATTCGCCGTGCCGACAAAGGTTTGTCCCGTCGGCTGCGTGGGACCGTTGAAGTGCCAGGCCTGTGCCAGCACGGGCGCCAGGGCGGCGGCGGTGCCTGCCGGCAAGGTCAGCTGGCCCAGCGGCGGCGGCGCCAGGTTCGCCATCGCCTGCACCAGCAATTGCACGTCCGCACCACGCAGGATGTGGCCGGCAGCCGTGCGGAATTCCTCGATGTTCGGCGTGGCCGCATTCCAGCCGCGGATGGTGATCTTGTCCGTGGTGCCGATGGTGCTCACTTCCAGGTCCGTGCCCACCTGGCGGAACCACAGCTGGTCGATGTTGATGCCGGCCAGAAAGGCGATGGCATCATAATTGGCTTCTGCAGCCGTTTCGACAATGAGGTCGTTGCCGTCGCCACGGGCGAAGACATAGATATCGTCGCCCAGGCCGCCGGTCAGCAGGTCGTCGCCCTTGCCGCCTTGCAAGGTGTCGTTGCCGAGGCCGCCGGACAGGGTATTTGCCCGCTCGTTGCCGGACAGCACGTCGTCATAGGCGCTGCCTTCCACGCTACTGAAATTGACCAGCACGTCGCTGCCAGGCAGCGCCGTGGGCGTGCCATGGATGGAGTAGAGGGTAGCCACCGCGCCCGTCTGGGAACCGGCATAGCTGGCAACATTATCCAGCCCGGCGCCCAGCAGCACGTTGCTGCCGCTGACGTCGACATGGAAGCGCTGGTCGCTGTTGCTGCCGGACACGGTCAGGCCGGCCGCGCTGATGTGCACCTCTTCGATATGCTCGGCCACCGTGTAGTTGGCGCTGACATAGACGGTATCGCGTCCGCCACCAGCCTGTTCAACCACCACGTCGCCGCTGTGGTTGACATAATAAATGTCGTCGCCGGCCAGGCCCGTCATCACGTCGGCGCCCGCCGTGCCCTTGATGATGTCCGGGTTCGCCGTGCCGGTAAAGGTGCCATTGCTGGGCTGGTTCGGTCCTTCCGTGCGCCAGTTCTGCGCCAGCGCCGGCGCCAGAGCGGCGGCGGTCGCCGCTGGCAGGGTCAGCTGGCCGGCCGGCGGCATCGCCAGCCCTGCCATCGCCTGCACCAGCTTGTGCACGTCGCTGCCCAGCAGCACGCGGCCTTCGGCCGTGCGGAACTCCTGAATGCGCGGCGCCGCACTGGAAAACCAGGCGTTGACGGTGATCTTGTCGCCGGTGCCGATGGTGCTGACTTCCAGCGCCGTGCCCACCTGGCGGAACCACAGCTGATCGGCGTTGACGCCGGCCAGGAAGGAGACCACGTTATGGCTGCCCGCCTCTTCCCCTTCAACGATCACGTCGGCGCCGTCGCCGCGCGCAAAGATATACGTGTCGCTGCCCTGCATGCCCGCCAGCGTGTCGTCGCCCTTGCCGCCGCGTAGGATATCGTTGCCAAAACCGCCCACGAGGGCGTTTTTGAGCTCGTTGCCGGTCAAGACATCGTCGAGCTTGCTGCCGACGATGTTGGCGATATTGAGCAGCACGTCGCTGCCGGGAGGCGCGCTCACCGGGCCGTTCGCCCCGGACAGGGTGGCCGTCACGCCCGTGGCGGAAGCGGCGTAGTTGACCGCGTTGCCCGTGCCGCCGCCATCGATCCTGTTGCCACCGGCCACATCGACGAAAAAGACGTTATTCGTGTTGGCGCTGCCCGTCACGCTCAGCCCGGCGGCAGTCAGGTACACGCTCTCCACGTTGTCGGGCAAGGTGTAATTCACGCTGGTGTACACCTTGTCGCTGCCGCCGTTGGCCAGCTCGACGATCACGTCGCCGCTGTGGTTGACGTAATACGTATCGTCGCCCGCCAGTCCCTCGAGCACGTCGGCGCCCGTGGTGCCGCTGAGCACATCGGCGTTCGCCGTGCCCACGAAACGCTGCGGGGCCGCCAGCGCAGAGCTGTTCAGGTAAGCCTCGACGGCGGAGACGTTGGTGTCAGATGCAATTCTTTCAGTCATGTTGCAGTTTCCTGTCGTTAAACTTCAAAACCAAGAGTGAATATGTCGGCGCAAGCTGACATGCAAGGCAAAAGTCCCGGCCGCATCCACTTGCAGTTCAGCGTGCACCATCAACGGTCCGGCACTTTCGGCGCATGGACGGCGCGCGCTTGAGCGCCGCCTCGCATGCACCCCCTACTGACGCGCAAGCGGACGACACACTGTTATTTGTCATGCAAATGTCACACTGGTGGCAGGAAGCGCAACGGCGGGAGAAGGTGGAGCAGGAAGAGAAGGTGGAGATGGCGCGCGCGGGCGCGCCCGATGCGGCTGGCGCTTATTTGCAGGGCGCCGCGGCCTGCAAGGCGCGCAGGGTGTCCATGCGGCCGGTAAACAGCGCGCGTGCATCGTCCAGCGCCAGACCCGGCCGGCTGGCGGCAAAACCGGCCCAGGCTGGCGCGTGGCGCGCCGCCTCATTCCGGCCGTGCTGGCCATCGAGCCAGGCGATGGCAGCCATGGCTTGTTCCTGATCAAAGTACAGCTGCGGCTGGCGCAGGTAATGTTCGAGATAGCGGTGCAGGTAGTCGCGGCTGGCGGGCGTGTCGAAAACGGCCAGCGCCAGGCAATACGCGCTGCCCGCGTAGCAGACCTCGCTGGCCAGCAGCAAGCCGCCCAGCTGGTCCGTGAAGGCGCCCTGCCCGGTCAATGCGGCCAGGTAGGCGCCCGCCGTGCGGCTGCGCCAGTCGAATTGCCCCAGCAGGCGGGCGATGACGGCGGCGTCGGCCTGCGCCAGCCGCGCCGCGCACTCCTGCACCTGGGGCTGGTGCAAGCCCATGTACAGGGGCCGCACCCAGTCGTCGCGCAGGGCCGCCGTCAACGCTTCCTGCGGCGGCAGCGGCGCGATGCCGAACGGGTGGGCGTGGCGCACGATGGCGCCGGCCACGTGGCGCCGCAGGGCGGTGTTGTCATCGCTCAAGGCCAGCCTCCCGAAGTACGCTGATCGAATTGTTCCACCAGGAAATCGATGAATACGCGCAGGCGCGGCGGCAGGTGGCGGCTGGCAGGCCACAGCAGCCAGAACGCCGTGCGCGCCTGCGTGTGCGCTTCCAGCAGCGAGACCAGCTGCCCCGCCGCCAGCTCGCGCTGCACGGCAAAGGCCGGCAGGTAGGCGATGCCTTGCCCCTGCACCGCCAGGAAGACGCGCATTTCCACGCTGTTGCAGACCATGCCCGGTGCCGGCTGGGCAGCCTCGTCCATCAGCGGCCACTGTTCCAGGCGGCCCGTGGCGGGAAAACGGTAGTGCAGGCGCTGGTGCCGCAGCAGTTCGGCGCCGTCGGCGGGCCGGCCATGGCGCGCCAGGTAGGCGGGCGAGGCCACCAGCAGGCGGCGGAACGTGCACAGTTTGCGCCGCATCAAGCCCGAATCGGCCAGTTCGCCCGTGCGCACGGCCACGTCAAAGCCGTCGCTGACGATGTTGACCATGGCGTCGGAAAAATCGAGATCGAGTTCGATGGCGGGATACGCTTGCATGAAGGCGGCGATGGCCGGCTCGAACAGGCCGCTGTAGCGTGGCAGGCTGATGCGCAGGCGGCCGCTCGGCGCGCCGCCCGATTCGCCCAGCTCGCGCTCGGCCGCTGCCACCTCGGCCAGGATGCGCTTGCAGCGCTGCAGGAATTTTTCCCCTTCCGCCGTCAGCGCCAGGTGCCGCGTGCTGCGCTGGAACAGCCGCGCGCCGAGCCGCGCTTCCATGCGCGCCACGCTCTTGCCCACGGCCGACGATGACAGGCCCAGCAGCCGGCTCGTGGCCGAAAAGCTGCCGCTGTCGGCCACCTGCACGAACATGGCGATCCCGCCCAGGCTATCCATACGATTTTCCATTGAAGACATTCTTGTCCGATATGTTCGTCAGTTTAGCCCATTTTTCTTCAATGGCGGGCGCGCCATACTCGCCCCTCTTTCTTTCATCTCCGACACCGATGCCCTTTTCCTCACGCTTTTCTCTCCCGCTGCAAGTGCTGGCCGCCTGCCTGACGGGCTTGCTCATTCCCCTGTGCTTCACGGGCCCGGCCATGGCCTTGCCCGCCCTCGGCGCCGAACTGCACGGCAGCGCCGCCGCCCTGAACTGGGTCGTCAATGCGTATATCCTCAGCTATGGCAGCGCCATGATGGTGGCCGGCAGCCTGACGGACGTGCTGGGACGGCGCCGCGTCTGGCTGGCAGGGCTGGCCCTGTTTTGCGCGGCGACCCTGGCCATCGCCGGTGCGCCCTCGGTGGCGTGGATCGCCGCGCTGCGCTTCGTGCAGGGCCTGGGCGGCGCGGCCGCGTTCGCCGCCGCCATGTCGTCGCTGGCGCCCCTGTTCCACGGCGCGGCGCGCAGCCGCGTAATGAGCGTGCTGGGCACGACCTTCGGCCTGGGCCTGGCCTTCGGTCCGCTGGCGGCCGGCGCCATGCTGGCGCTGGCCCGCTGGCCCGCCATCTTTTACGCCACGGCCGCGCTGGGCGCCATCGGCATGCTGCTGGTGGGGGGCAGCGTGCCGGCCGATGCGGCGCGCGGCAAGGGCCGCGTGGACTGGCCCGGCGCCATCAGCTTCAGCGCCGCGCTGGGCCTGCTGACCCTGGGCATGCTGCTGGCGCCCGAACACGGCTGGCGCAGCGGGGCCGTGCTGCTGTCCGTCGCCGCGTCCGTGATGCTGTTTTTCATTTTTATCAGGATCGAACGCAGGACGGCGCAGCCCATGCTGGACTTGACCCTGTTCCGCCAGCGCCGCTTTGTCGCCGTGCAAGTGCTGGCCGCCTCGCCCGCCTTCCTGTTCATCGTGCTGGTCGTCATGCTGCCGGGGCGTTTCATCGGCATCGACGGCATGTCCGCGCTGGCGGCGGGCCGTTTGATGGTGGCCCTGGCCGCGCCATTGCTGCTCGTGCCCGTGCTGGCGGCGCTGCTGTCGCGCTGGATCAGTGCCGGCATGCTGTGCGCGGCGGGATTGCTGCTGGCCGCGGCTGGCCTGACCTGGCTGGCGCAGGTGCTGGGCCATGGCGGCACCGCGGCGCTGGCCGGCCCCCTGCTGCTGGTCGGCGCGGGCATCGGCTTGCCGTGGGGCTTGATGGATGGCATGGCCTTGAGCGTGGTGGAAACAGAGCGGGCCGGCATGGCGACGGGCATCTTCAATACCGTGCGCATCAGCGCCGACGGCGTGGCGCTGGCTATGGCGGGCGCCACGCTGGCCGGCCTGATCGCGGCGGCGCTGGCGCGGCAGTTGCCCGCAGATCTACCGCTATTGGCGGCCGCCAGCCGCGCCGCGCTTGGCGATATGCAACAGGCAACACAGCTGCTGGGCGGCCACGAAACACTGCTGCGCGCCAGCTACGACGCCGCCTTCCGCCAGTTGCTGCACGGCCTGGCGCTGCTGGCCGTGGCGCTGGCCGCGCTGCTGCCGTACTTGCTCAGGAAGAAAGAAAGGCGTCTAGGCGTCGAGGCCGTAGAACACCGCGACAAGGATGGCGATGTTGTTGCAGGCACGGGCAAAGGTCGTTGTCGCGTAGGCCACGGCCACAGTGGGCGCGCGGTAGCGCAGGTAGACAAAGCTGAACATGGCGCCTGAACCGAGCGCGACGATGGCGTGCAGCAAGCCGCCGCTGATGAAATGCACGATAGCCCACAGGATGGCGCCGATAAAGATGCTCAGCTGGCGGCTGGCGCCCAGGCGCCTGAGGATTTCCAGCGGCAGCAATTGCCCGAGGAATGTTTCCAGGATGGGAGAATAGATGACGACCCAGAACACCAGCAGCGGCAGCGACATTTCCCGCTTGAACTTGGACAGGCCCGTGTGCGCGCCCCAGTATTCGGGCGGCAGCAGCCACTTGGTGAGGAACAGGATGGCAAAGCACAGCATGCAGGTGAGCAAGCCCCAGCCGAGACCGGCAAGGGCCAGCTGCAGCACGGGCGGCGCCGGCTTGTCGTCGTCCGGGCTGGATAGATCATGGCTGCTGCGCACTTGCATGAGTAGTCCTGGCGGTGATCCAGCGCTCATTGTAGCGCGGAATACGACTATTGGCGCATGGCTGCCGGCGCGCCGCGCCGCCGCGCCATCGGCGTCAGGCCGCCAGGCGCAGGCGGCCGTTCGGCGGCGGGGCCAGCTTGAAGATGCCCACTTCCTGTTCCAGCTGCGCCGCCTGCTGCTGCAGTTCGTGCGCGGCGGCGGCGGCCTGCTCGACCAGGGCCGCGTTTTGCTGGGTCACGCGGTCCATGTCGACGATGGCGCGGTTGACCTGCTCGATGCCGGCGCCCTGCTCCTGCGTGGCGTGGCTGATTTCGGCCATGATGCCCGTCACCCTGCCGATGCCGGCCACCACCTCATGCATGGTGGCACCGGCCTGCTCGACGAGCACCGTGCCCGTGCCCACCTTGCTGACGGAGTCGTCGATCAGGGCCTTGATTTCGCGCGCGGCGGCGCTCGAGCGCTGCGCCAGGTTGCGCACTTCCGTCGCCACCACGGCGAAACCGCGCCCCTGCTCGCCCGCGCGCGCCGCTTCCACGGCCGCGTTCAGGGCCAGGATGTTCGTCTGGAAGGCGATGCTGTCGATCACGCCGATGATGTCGACGATCTTGTTCGACGAGGCATTGATGAGGCCCATGGTGTGCACCACTTCGGCCACGGCCTTGCCGCCCTGCTCCGACACCTTCGACGCTTCGCGCGCCAGGCGGTTCGCCTGCTGGGCGTTGTCCGCATTCTGGCGCACGGTGGAAATCAGTTCTTCCATCGATGACGCCACTTCCTCCAGCGAACCGGCCTGCTGCTCCGTGCGCTGCGACAGGTCGCGGTTGCCCGAGGCGATCTCGGTCGAGGCCGTGGCGATGCTTTCCGTGCCGTGCCTTACCTTGCCGACGATGGCGGCCAGGTTGTCGCGCATGGTCTTGATGGCGAACAACAAACTGCTGTCATCGCCGTGGCGCGTATGCACGTCGATGGCCAGCTCGCCCAGCGCGATGCGCCCGGCGATCGTGGCCGCATACGCGGGTTCGCCGCCCAGCTGGCGCAGCAGACCCCGCGTGATGACGGTGGCGACCGCAATGCAAATGAGCACGCTGAGCGCGGCCAGCACGCCGATCCAGCGCAGCGACTGGCCGTAGATGGCGCGCGCGGCCACGCTGGCCTGCTCCGATTCGCGCTGCACGCTTTTCAGCACCGTATCGATGTCGGCGACGATCTGGCGCCGCAGGGGGCTGCATTCCTCGACGAGGAAGGTACCGTACTGCTCCATCTGCCCCGTGGCGCGGAACTGGCGCGGACGCTGCAGTTCCTGCGCCATGGCTTTCAAGCCCGTGCTGACCTTTTCGAACTGCGCATCGCCGGCGAACCGCGGCGCCAGCTTCGCCAGCGCTTCCAGGTACAGCGCTTTCTGGGCGTCGAGGATGGCCAGTTCTTTTTCGGCGGCGGCCTGGTCATGGAAGATATACGCGTTGCGGGCGGCCAGGCCCGTCTGGTCGAGCGCTTCGCGCGCCACGTACAGCGGTTCGAGTTTTTCCAGCTGCACTTTTTCTTGCGCGTCCATGGCGCCGGAGATGGCGCCGATGCGCAGCAGCGCGAAGGCGGCCAGCACCAGCATCAGCAGCACCAGCAGCCCGAAGCCTGCGCTCAGGCGCGCGCCTATCGTCAAACGATTGAATGACATCATTGTTGTTATTGCCCTGTATAAAGTTGATTGTTGCCGGCTCCGCTAGAGCCAGCGATCTGCTCGCCGTCGTGTTGCCTTTCCCGCATGGCGCAGGATGGGTCTCTAACTGGCGTTTTTTGGGCAGTCAGCTTCTAATTTCGGGCAATGTCGCTGCGCGGGGAGAAACCCCGCGCCATACAACAGCACACTGAATTATAAGCGAACAGCGTTATGGATGATTCCACGCGCTCGCTTTTAGTGCCTTGATGCAAGTCAAGGAGCGCCGTGTCAGCCCGCGCCCGGGGCGTCGATGACGGCCATGGTGATGCGCGAAATGCAGCACAGCTTGCCGTCATCATCCGTGATGCGGATTTCCCAGACCTGGCTGGTGCGGCCACGGTGGATGGGCGTGGCGCGCCCCGTCACGTGGCCGCCGCGCACGCCGCGTACGTGGTTGGCGTTGATTTCCTGGCCCACGCTCACGTGGCGGCGGCTGTCCAGGCAGGCATTCGCGGCCATGCTGCCCAGGGTTTCGGCCAGCAGGACGGACGCGCCGCCATGCAGCAGCTTGAAAGGCTGCATGGTGCGGTGGTCGACGGGCATGGTCGCCTCGATCCAGTCGGGGCCGATGGCCGAGAATTCGATGCCCAGGTGGCGCATGGCCGTGCCCTCGCTGGCGGCGTTGAGGGCGGCCAGGTCGAGCGGTGCGTGCCAGATTTCCATTGTTACCCCTTCAGTGATGAAATAAAGCCATTGTAGGACAGAGCGCCAGCGCGCGCCGCTTCATCTTTCCTTCACCGTGGCACGGGGTAGCTGGGGCATTAACTGGTTATAATTGCCCCATTCTTTCAAAACGAGGTTGTGTATGAAGTGGGCCTTGCTGGGCATTTTTGTGTTTTCTGTTTTACATATTCATTTTCGGGGCAAGGTGCGCCTGCCGTTTCGCCGCCAGATCTTCGATCACTCCTCGTTCATGGCGCCGCTGAACCTGTTCATGCACACCTTTTCCAAGGTGCCGGCCACGCCCTATCTGTCCGTCGATCAATTCCCGGAACTGGCACCGCTGCAGCAGAACTGGCAAATCATCCGCGATGAAGCGCTGCGCATGCAGGAAATGAAAAAGATCAAGGCGGCCGAGAAGAACAATGACGTCGGCTTCAATTCCTTCTTCAAGTATGGCTGGAAGCGTTTCTACCTGAAATGGTATGACGCGAACCACCCGTCGGCACAGCAGATGTGCCCGCAAACCTATGCGCTGCTGCAATCGATTCCCTCGATCAAGGCGGCCATGTTCGCGGAACTGCCGCAAGGCGGCAAGCTCAACCCGCACCGCGACCCGTTCGCCGGCTCGCTGCGCTACCACCTGGGCTTGCAGACGCCGAACGACGACCGCTGCTTCATCGACGTCGATGGCGAGCGCCACAGCTGGCGCGACGGCCAGGCCGTGATGTTCGATGAAACGTATATCCACTGGGCCCGCAACGATGCCGACAGCGACCGCATCATCCTGTTCTGCGACATCGAGCGCCCGATGCGCTACCGCTGGGCGCAAGGCTTGAACCGCTGGCTGGGCCGCACCCTGATGACGGCCGCCGCCTCGCCCAACGAACTGGGCGACCAGGTGGGCGGCGTGAGCAAGCTGTTCCAGATTTCCTGGACCATGGGCCAGTACCGCCGCCGCTTCAAGGCGTGGAACAAGACGGCGTACCAGGTCACCCGCGTGGCGCTCGTGATTGGCATCATCGCGCTGATCTACTTTATCTAGCTGCCGGGCTGTCGTTCCCATAAGAAAACCGCCTGCAGGCGGTTTTTTTTATAATGCGATGCCACCGACCAGGAGAATTTTCAAAAATGACCGAACGCGACCGCCAGTACGACATCCAGATCGGCGAGGATGCATGGATAGAACACGTCAGCATCGCAGAACGCTACGGCCAGGCCGTGGACATCGATGCCCACCTGGCAGGGCTAGGGCCGCTGATCGACCGCCTGGAAAGCTATTGCGTGGCCGGCTGCTGCGGCTTCGATGCCTTCGATTTCACGCGCGGCGGGATCGACGCAGCGCTGCCCGGGCTTGATCGGGCGGCATTACTGGCGGCATGCGCGTCGGCCAGGAATGCCGTGGCGGCGGTGACCAGCGGCGTGGTACTGAGTCCCAGAATGAACAACGCGGCCGACAGCCTGGTCTTCCTGCGCCTGCTCGAGCATATCGAAGCCTGCATCGCCGGCAGTCCGGCAGCCGTTTGACGACGCCGCCTCGCCCAACGAACTGGGCGACCAGGTGGGCGGCGTGAGCAAGCTGTTCCAGATTTCCTGGACCATGGGCCAGTACCGCCGCCGCTTCAAGGCGTGGAACAAGACGGCCTACCAGGTCACCCGCGTGGCGCTCGTGATTGGCATCATCGCGCTGATCTATTTTATTTAAGCGTCTTGCTTGCACCGCATTGGAAAACCGCCTTCGGGCGGTTTTTTTATAATGCGATGCCACCGACCCGGAGAATGTTGAAAAATGACCGAACGCGACCGCCAGTACGATATCCAGATCGGCGACGACGCCTGGATCGAATTCATCGATCTTGACGGCCGCTATGACCAGGCGATCGACATCGATCCCTTGCTGGGGGAACTGTGGCAGCTGATCTGCCGGCTGGAAACGCATTGCGTGGCCGGCTGTTGCGGCATGGATGCCTTCGATTTCACGCGTGAAAGCATAGCTGCGGCGCTGCTTGAGCTTGACCGCGCGCAACTACATGCCGCCTGCGCGCAGGCCAGGGCCGCCGTGACGGCGGTGGCCAGCGATGTATTGCTGAGTAGCACGATGAACCACATGGTGGATAAACGCGTGTTCTTGCAATTGCTCGACCATCTCGACGCGTGCATCAGCCCGCAGGATCGCGCGGGAGCTTGACCTTGCCAAGGCGGGAAGGTCCACAGTGACGGCATTGAAGGATAACCGAGGAGAATCCCGCATGCCAAAAATCACCGTCCTGCCCCATCCCGAGCTGGCCCCGAAAGGCGCCGTCTTCGACGCGCCGGAAAACATGAGCATTTGCGACGCCTTGCTACTTCACAAGATAGACATCGAACATGCCTGCGGCCAGGTGGGCGCCTGTTCCACCTGCCACGTGGTCGTGGTGCAGGGTTTCAATTCGCTCAACGAGCTGGGCGACAATGAAGAAGACATGCTCGACCAGGCCTGGGGCTTGCAGCCCCACTCGCGCCTGTCGTGCCAGGCGCGCCTGGCCCAGGAAGACCTGACGGTGGAGCTGCCCCGGTACACGCTCAACCACGCCAAGGAATAGTCCCCGGCGCGGTTGCCCGACTGCCCTACGGCTTTACCACATGATTTACCACATGATCACGCGCTGCTCGGGCGGCAGGTACATCGGGTCGCCCGGCTTGATGCCGAACGCTTCATAGAAGCCGGGCTGGTTCTTGACCGTGCCCTTGGCGCGGAATTCGCCCGGCGAATGGGGGTCGCTCTTGATCTGGGCGATCGCCGCTTCCGGACGCAGTTTCGCGCGCCATTTCTGCGCAAAGCCGATGTACAGGCGCTGTTCGCCAGTCAAGCCGTCGATGACGGGCGAAGGCTTGCCGCCCAGCGAGCGCTGGTAAGCCTTGTAGGTGATCGACAGGCCGGAATTGTCGCCGATGTTCTCGCCCAGGGTCAGTTCGCCATTGATGTGGTAGCCAGGCACGGGGCTGTAGGCGCCGTATTGCTTGACGAGCCCGGCGGCCAGCGCCTTGAAGGCCGCGCGGTCTTGCGCCGTCCACCAGTTGCGCAGGCGGCCCTTGGCATCGTACTGGCTGCCGGAATCGTCGAAGGCATGGCTGATCTCATGGCCGAAGGTGATGCCCAGCAAGCCGTAATTGACGGCATCTTCCGCTTTCACGTTGAAGAATGGCGGCTGCAAAATGGCGGCCGGGATCGTGATGGCGTTCAGCGCCGGGCTGTAGCTGGCGTTGACGGTTTGCGGCGTCATCGACCATTCGTCGCGGTCGACGGGCTTGCCCAGCTTGGCCAGGTTTTGCTGGCGGCTCCATACGCGCGAGGCGCGCACGTTGGCGATCAGGTCGTTCGGCTGCGTCTTCATGCTGCTGTAGTCGCGCCAGGTATCCGGGTAGGCGATCTTCGGTTTCAGGGCGGCCAGCTTGAGCTGGGCTTCCTTCTTGGTTTCCGGGCCCATCCAGTCCAGCTGTTCGATGCCCTCCTTGAAGGAGGCGACGAAATTGTCGAACATGGCCATCACGCGGGGCCGGGTTTCCGGCGGCAGATACATGTCCA
The DNA here is from genome assembly GCF_056174685.1 of Janthinobacterium sp. BHSEK. Taxonomy (NCBI): domain Bacteria; kingdom Pseudomonadati; phylum Pseudomonadota; class Betaproteobacteria; order Burkholderiales; family Oxalobacteraceae; genus Janthinobacterium; species Janthinobacterium sp. BHSEK. The sequence continues at coordinate 12,836 of NZ_JBWBYV010000028.1, read as the reverse complement.
CGTAGCGCTTGCCGACGGCGTCGCTGATGGCGTTATCCGTGAAGCGCAGCGCCAGCTGCCACTGCGGTTCGCTTTGCGGCACGCCGCGCAGCACCGTGCCGTCGAAGGCGAAACGCTCCTTGACGGTGGCGCTGTCCAGGTAGGAAGCATAGCTTTCGATGATGCGCCAGTTCAGGTAGCTCTTCCACGATGCCAGCGGCACGGCGGCCACGGTCTCGGAGAATCCTGTCATGAAGCTGGGCTGGCGCACCACGGCCGAGCTTTCCTTTTTCGCCAGGCCGGCGGCGGCAAAGTAGGCGTTCCAGTCGAAGGCGGGGGCCAGCGCCGTGAACTTGTCGAAATCGACGCGGTTGTACGACTTGACGGGATCGCGCATCTGCACGCGCGTCCACTGCACGGCCGCCAGGCGCGTTTCGATGTCGAGGATCTGCGCCGCGTGTTCGGCCGCGGCCTTGTCGCCGCTCATTGCCAGCATGGTCTCGATATGCTTGAGGTATTTGGCGCGCACGGCTTGCAGCTTGGCGTCGTCTTGCTTCAGGTAGTAATCGCGGTCGGGCAAGCCCAGGCCGGACTGGCTGATGTTGACCGTGTAGCGCTCGGGATCCTGCGCATCGGGCGCCACATAGGCGGAAAACGGCGTCTGGATGCCATTGCCTTGCAAATAAGCAAACAGCGCCGGCAAGTCCTTCTTGTCCTTGATGGCGGCAACACGGGCCAGCTCGGCCTTCAAGGGCTTGAAGCCGGCCGCATCGCGCGCCTTGTCGTTCATGAAACTCGTGTACAGGTCGGCGATCTTGTGCGCCTCGCTGCCGGGCTTGCCGGGGTTCTTGACGATGGCGTCGATCAGGCCGCGCAGCTGGCCTTGCGCGATTTCACGCAATTCGATATACGTGCCCCAGACGGATTTGTCGGCCGGGATTTCCGTATTGCGGGTCCACACGCCGTTGACGTAGCCGTAGAAATCATCCTTGGGGCTGACCGCGGGGTCCAGGGTTTTCAGGTCGATGCCGGAGACGGGCGCGGCAGCATTGGTGGCTTGAGCGTACAGCGTTGGCGAAGATAGGGCGAGCAAGGCGCAGCAGGCGGCGCTGATGAGTGAACGTTTCACGAAGATTCCTTTAATTGTTTTAACTTCATGTTGGGGAACATGCTGTGTCCAGGCATGGGAGGCAAGATTATAGTCCGCCTGCTTGCGGAGAAACAATGTCCGTTGAGCAATTCCAGTGATCAGCGGCTCAGGAGGTCAAACAGGTCTGCGCCTTGCCTGGCGCCCTGATGCTTCAGCATGTCCGCAAGCGAACCGGGCGTTGCGGGCGCATCTCCGGCCGCGTGATTGAAATAGTTAAAATCGAGCTTGATTTTATCTTGCAGGTCGCTGGCATAATTGCCTGGGTATTGCGCCTGTTCCAGCTGCGGCAGCTCATTGAAATGCGCCAGCGCCGACTTGAAGAAGTTGGTCATCTTGCCGGTAGTATTGTATTCCTGCATGGCTTGCGCCACGACCTGGCTGCGCCAGGCTTGCTCTTCATCATAGGCCTGCGTAAAGGCGGCGCGCCGCTCGTTGACGGTAAATGTCCCGCTGTCGTCGTGCGTGATGGTGGCCAATTGCTCACGCGATAGCCCGGCAAACGGATTGGGGCCCCTGTCATCGATAAACGCGGTCGCCGCGGAGGCCGACCTGGCCGATACCGCGTCATTCGGTTGCGGCAACTGCCGCGCGGCTGCCGCCTTGTGTCCGGCGTCCAGCGGATAGAGAATACTGCTGATATTGTCATTCACCCATGCACCCAGCGCCGGATGATCGCGTCCCTCGATGGCGGCGCCGGTGGCCGTCGCGGCCGTCGACAGGCGTCCGGCCAGGGTCGAGATCACGACCTCGTCCGCCACGGCGCCGACACCGGCTGGTGCTTGCGGGGCTGGTGCATTGTCCGGCGACAAGGTCTTCCTGCCTTCGGCGGCAGACAGTGGCCCAGGCTGGATGCCTGCCGTGCTTATAGTGACCATCGCCCGCTCCAAGATAAGTAAATGTTACTATAGCACAACAAATATCCAAGCCAGATCGAGGGAATCAGCGCGCTTCCTCTCTCCGGCAGCGATGCCGGCACTGTGCCACATTATTCAGCCAGCTATTTCATGGAGCCGCCCGATGCAGGAATTCCGATTCAATATCTTCGGCACCTTGATTGCCATCCGGGGCAACCCGGGCGCCTGGCGCGCCTTCTATCTGGGGACGGAAGGCAAGCGCCGGCCCGCCAATTTCATTGTCCCCGACGATATCAGCGCCGATGCGCTGTGCGACTACCTGGCGGACCTGTTCCATGAAGAAGCGACGCCGCGCAATAACACGGCCACGCCTGTCACTGTGCCCGCGTTCCGGGCCTAGCCTACTTCACCGGCTCGAACGTCACCGTCAAGCCATTGCCCGTGGTCCTGAGCTGCGTCGGCACGAATTGCACGCCCGCGTAACGCAGTTCATCGGGCTTGAACGTGTAGATCGGCGTTTCATGCATGAGCTGGTCGGCCACCAGGCTGGCCACCTTGGCGAACTGGCGCTGCTGCGACTCGTCCATGCCGTCGATGCTCACCTTGTCCACGCTCGCTTCGCTCAAATACACCGCGTTGCGCTGGGCGTCGAGCACGAGGCGGCCCGACATGGCCAGGCTGCCGCGCCAGGTCTGGCGGATGAACGGCGGCATCACGCTGGCATCCACGCTCAAGGCCACCCGTTCGCGCTCGGGCTGCAAGGATAGTTGCGGATGCGTCAGCTTGACGTCCAGCACGGACAGCACGCGCTTGTCGATGGGGAAGCGGCGCTCCAGGCCTTGCTGCATCTTGCTGAGCGACACATTCACGTCGCGCGGGCCGATCAGGGTGGAACACGCGGCCAGCATCGTGCAGGCAAAGGCGGCAATGGCGGCGGTTTTCAGCAAGGGACGGATGGTGCTCACGTTCATGGATAGTCTCGGTGGAAAGATGGCGCCATCTTACACATGCGGCCGCTTTCACGCAAAAACCGGCGCCCACCTTGCAGCGGGCGCCGGTTTTTCTCATGTTGGCCTGGTCTGGGCCTTGTCAGCGGACGAACAGGGCGATCAGTATGACGATGGGCAGTGGAATGCCCAACAGCAGCAAGAGGATGGAACGCATGGCAGACTCCTTGATTTATATGATAGGTAGGGATTCAGATGGTGACGTGGCGCAGCACGCGCTCATGGTCGCGCTGGCGGCCGCCGAACGTTGCCGCCAGGCTGGCCACGAAAGCGCCGAGCAGCAAGGCGACGAACATCCACAATGCCGTGTGGGCGCCGGCCTTGCGGGCCGTTTCCGCCGCTTGCCGGGCAGCCGCCTTGGCATCGGCGGCAGCCTTGGCGGCGCGGCCGTAGACGGCGTCGACGCGCGCTTCCGCTTCCGCCTGCGTCAAGCCCGTGCGGCTGGCCACGACCTGGCCCAGGTAGGCGCGGTCATCGGCGGCCAGGCTGCCCGTGGACAGGCTGGTGGCGAAGATCTTGCCGATTTCCACGCGCTGGTCGGCCAGCGTCACGCCGGGGTTCGCCATCGCCGGCGTGCCGGTGGCGGCAGCGGGCGCGGCGCGCAGCAGCATGTCCGAGAAATAATCGAGCGGATTGGCGCTGCCGCCGCCCTCGCCCGCCTTGGCACCAACAGCCCCGGCGCCAGCCGCCGCGACCGGGCTTACTGCAGCGGCCACGCCGCTGCCCGCATCGATGGCGCCGCTCAGGACGGCGCGCGTGCCGCCGGCCAGCACGGCCACGGTGATCAGGGTAGCCACGGCCCAGGCCAGCAAGCCGTGCGCCGTATCGCGGAAATGCACCTCATCCGTGTGAATGGAACTCCATTTCACGCGCAGACGGCCCGCCATGTAGCCGCCGATGCCGGCGGCGGCCAGTTGCATGAAGGCCAGCCAGGCGATGGTCGACACGCCGATGGCCGTCGCGTTGAACGACCACGGCGACACGGACGACAGGCCCAGGCCCACGCCGAGGATCAGCAGGATGAAGGACAAGGCGGCCGCCGCGGCAGCGCCCGCCAGCACGGCGCCCCAGGAGACGCCCGGGTTGTTCAGGTCCGATACGGACAATTGTGTAGCTTGCATGAAATACTCCCTTGGTTGTTGATTTTTTATGCAGTTCAGGCGGCAACGCCCGTCAGCTGTTCCTTACGCGCGGCCATTTCCCGGCCCAGCGCATCGAGGTCGACGGCCGTATGGCGCACCTTGGGAAACATGTCGCCCTCTTCTTCCTTGACGTGGTGTTCGATCTGCTCGGACAGAACCTTGACCTTGGCGTCGTACAGGTCGTCGGCCGGGTCCATCGCGGCAATTTGCGCGATCAGTTCCTTGGCGCTCGCGTGCTCGACGAGGGCTTCATCCATCAGGTCGCTGTCGTGGATGGGACGGCGCACGGCCGGATAGAAGATTTCTTCTTCCAGCTGCGTGTGCACGGTCAGTTCCTGGCAGATCTGGTCGGCCAACTTTTTCTTGGTGGCAAACGAGCGGTCGCTCAAGCCTTCATATTGGGCAAACAGGGCTTTGACGGCCTTATGGTCCTGCATTAATAAACTGATCGCATTCATGGCGCCTCCTCGTTGTTGATGAGGCTAGGATGCGCCACGGCGGCGCCAGCGTATGTGCGTCGCCTTACACAATCTTGATATTTGATACACATCAGTATCCGCACACTACTTGATGCCGTGGTGGTTCATCAGGTCGTACAGGGTGGGCCGGCTCACGCCCAGCAGTTCGGCCGCCCTGGCGATATTGCCGTCGGCCCGCGCCAGCGCACGCACCATCACCTTGTATTCGGCCCCTTCGCGGGCCTGGCGCAGGTTCAGCGGTTCATCCTGGGGCGCCGCCTGGGCGCTGGCGGGCAAGCCCAGGTCGTCGGCGGCGATCTGCGGGCCGTCGCTCATGATGACGGCCCGCTTGATGCAGTTTTCCACTTCGCGCACATTGCCGGGCCAGCCATAGCTTTCGATCAGCTGCAGCGCGCCCGCGCTGAAGTGCAGGCTGCCGCGCCCTTCGCTGGCGCAGAACTTGTTCTTGAAATGATGGGCCAGCAAGGCGGCATCGCCGGCCCGCTCGCGCAGGGGCGGAATGCGCAGGACGATTTCGCTGAGCCGGTAAAACAAGTCTTCGCGGAAACGTCCCTGCTCCGCCAGCACCTTTAAATCCTGGTGCGTGGCGCAGACGATGCGCACGTCGACGGCGATCTCGGCCCGTCCGCCCACACGTTCGATGATTCGCTCCTGCAGGAAGCGCAGCAGTTTCGCCTGCAGCGCCATCGGCATGTCGCCGATCTCGTCGAGAAAGAAGGTGCCGCCGTGGGCCAGCTCGATCTTGCCCAGGGTTTGCCGCGCCGCGCCCGTAAACGCGCCCCGCTCGTAGCCGAACAACTCGCTTTCCAGCAGGTTTTCGGGGATGGCCGCGCAATTGATGGCGACGAAGCGTTGCGCATGGCGGCTCGACAGCGCATGCAGGCCCCGCGCAATCAGTTCCTTGCCGCTGCCCGAGTCGCCCAGCAGCATCACGCTGGCCGACGAGGGCGCCACCTTTTCCACGCTGCGGCACAGTTTCAGCATGCCGGGGTCGCGGCTGACGATGCCCGCCAGCGGCGAATCGGCCTGCGTCTGCAGCATGCGGCGGTTTTCCTGCTGCATCGCGTGCAAATAAAACGCGCGGGCGATGACCAGGCCCAGCATGTCGGCATCGAACGGCTTCTGGTGGAAATCGTAGGCGCCCAGCGCGATGGCCTTCAAGGCATGCGCGCGCTCCTGGTTGCCCGAGAGGATGATGACTTTCGTCTCCGGCGCCAGCGCGAGGATTTGCTGCAGGGTGGCCAGGCCTTCCGTGGCGCCGTCCGGATCGGGCGGCAAGCCCAGGTCCATCGTCACGACGGCCGGCTGGTGGCGCCGCACCAGCGCCAGCGCCGCCTCGCGCTCGCCCGCCAGCAAGACCTCGTAACCATCGAAACTCCAGTGCAGCTGCTTTTGCAAGCCGGGATCGTCTTCGATGACCAGCAGTTTTTGTTTGCCCATGGCACTCCTTTGCTATGCCGCATGCAGCGGCAGGATCACGCGGAACGTCGTGCCCACCTGCGGTTCGCTGCGCACTTCCAGGCTGCCGCCCACCTCGCGCAGGTATTCGCGGCTTTCGAACACGCCGATGCCCATGCCCGCCGTCTTGGTCGTGTCGAACGGTTTGAACAGGCGCTCGCGGATGAACTGTTCGCTCATGCCCTGTCCCGTATCGTCGAGCTCGACCACGGCCATCTGCTGTACCCGCCGCAGCCGCACGGCCACCTTGCCATCGCTGGCCGTCGCCTCGATGGCGTTCTGGATCAGGTGGCCCAGCACCCTTTCCAGCCGCGCGCGGTTGGCCAGCACCGTCAGCTCGCCATCGACGATTTCCAGCCGGGGCGCGGGCGCCAGGCTGGCCTTGGCGGCCACGGCCTGGCGCAGCAAGCCATCGAGCAGCAGCGGCGCCGGCGCTTCCGGCGCCTCGCCGCGCGCCAGCTTCTGCAGCAGGGTTTTCATTTTCTGCACGGAATGGTCAAGGGTGCCCAGCATGTCTTCCTGGAAGGCGGGATTGGCGCGGTGCTTTTCCGCATTGCTGAGTAAAAGGGATAATTGAAACACCAGGTTTTTCAGGTCGTGCACGATGAACGTGGACATGCGGTTGAACGAGTCGAACTGGCGCGCCACCGTCAGGGTATCGAGCGATTCGCGGTGCGCAAGGTAGCTGGCAGCCTGGCTGCCGGCAATTTTCAGCACGTCGAGGATTTCCCAGTTCAAGCCGATACGCGTGCGGGGCCGCGCCAGCGCGACAAAGGCGAACAGCTGGCCATGCAGCATCAGCGGCACCAGCAGCCACACGTCAGGCAGCGCCAGCAGCGCGGGCGGCAAGCGCAAGCCGCCGTACTGGCGCGGGTTGTGCTGGCAATCGGGCACGTCGATCACCCATTGCCGTGCTTCCAGGAACTGGCACAGGGGACCGGACGCCGGCTCGCTCCACGTGCCGGGCGGCCAGTTCCAGCTGGCGGCCGGGGCAAACTGCCCCTGCTCGCGCCGTATCCACAGCGCGCCGGCGCGGCTTTCCACCAGTTGCGCCATGGCCTGGATCGTGCGCTCGCCCAGGGCCGGGCCATTTTCGGACAGCGCCCGCGTAAACCGCAGCCATTCCTCGCGGTAATCAAAGATGGCGTTATAAAAATGTTTATTGATCGTGACCTTGAGCTTGGCGCGCAGGCTGCCGGAAAACAGCACGCCGGCCAGCAGCAGGGCCGCGCCGCCCAGGTAGGCCATCTGCATCAGGGAACCCCAGGTGCCGCCGAAATAGCGCAAATAGTAGGCGCTGGCCGCCATCGCCAGCAGATAGATGGACGACCCCAGCAAGGCGGCCGAGCGGTACAGCATCTGGCGCGAGACGGACAGGCCCAGCGCCCAGCCCGGATTGCGCGCGGCCGAGACGGCCAGCAGCGGCGCGCACAGGGCGTCGACGATGCCGCGCGCGGCCCAGATGTCGTCGTTGACCGTGCGAAACAGCAAGGCGTCGCTATACAGATAAAAATCGTAGGCAAACAGGCCACCCACGCCCAGGCACGCAAACTTGATGCCCCAGCGTTTCAAGGACGGCGTGTTGCGGTACCATTGTTCCACCAGCAACATGCCCAGCACGGCCAGCAGCAAACGGCTGACGCTGGCGATGATGCGCGCCGGCAAGGGCAGCGCCAGCCACGACGAGGCCAGCGCGGACAACCCGGGCGCCAGCGCCGTGAGAACGATGCCGGCCAGCACCAGGCGCAAGCGGGGCCGCGACGGTTCGATCAGCAGCAGCAAGAACACCAGCCAGGCCAGGGTGCGCAGCAACTCGAGCGCCTCGCCGGCCGGCGAGGCGCGCTGCCCCAGCAGCACCAGCACCACCGTGCCCGTGGCCCAGCCGCCCGTCGCCAGGCAAGCGGCCAGCAAGGCGCGCACGTTCTGCCGCGCGCGCCAGTTGCTGATCAGTAGCAGCGCCAGCGCGAAGAAGGCCAGCGACGCCAGCCCATGGCTGAGGGCCGCCGCGTCGGTGGCCGCCAGCCAGTCCGACTGCTCCCGCATCATCGGCTGCCCTTGCCAAACAGCACCACCTGCACCGTGTCGAGCAAGATCAGCAAGTCAAGGAACAGGCTGTTATTCTTTACATAATACAGATCGTATTGCAGCTTCTTGACGGCGTCGTCGACGGAGGCACCATATTGATAGCGCACCTGCGCCAGGCCCGTGATGCCGGGCTTGATATTGTGACGAATGTTGTAGTACGGCACCTGCTCCTTCAGCTGCTCGACAAAATACGCGCGCTCGGGACGGGGGCCCACGAAACTCATCTCGCCGCGAAACACATTGAGCATCTGCGGCAATTCGTCGATGCGCAGCTTGCGGATCAGCTTGCCCACGCGCGTGATGCGCGCATCGTTGTCCAGCGCCCAGATGGGCTTGCCGTCGCGCTCGGCGTCGCAGCGCATGCTGCGAAATTTCAGCACCTTGAAAGGCAGACCGTCGCGCCCCACCCGCTCTTGCTGGTAAAACACGGGGCCGCCGTCTTCCAGGCGGATGCACAGGGCCGTCGCCAGCATCACGGGCAGCGCGGCCAGGCAGATGACCGCGCTGGCGGCCAGGTCGAACAGCCGCTTCGAGGCGGCGCGGAAGAAACTCTGGTCGAAGCCGCCGCCATAGATCAGGTAGCTGGGTTGCAATGAATCGATGCGGATCTGGCACGCTTCGCGCTCGAAAAACGTGGCCGCGTCGATCACCTTCACGCCGCCCAATGCGCATTCCAGTAGCTGCTTGGCAGGAAACGCGCCATTGCGCCGGTCGCTGACGGACACGACGATCTCGTGCGCGGCATGGCGCTGGGCCATGGCCAGCAGCGAGGGGCCTGCCGGCAGCAAGGCCGAGGCCGGCACGCAGCATTGCTCCCCCGCCACATCAATGCAGCCGACGACGGTAAACTGGTGGAAACCGATCTTGCTGGCCGCCAAGTCCATGCATTCGCGCGCCAGCGCCCCGCCGCCCACCAGGATCAGCCGGCCTTCCATCAGCGCCGATTGCGAGGATTTGAACACCACCAGGCGCGCCAGCAGCACGCCGATGGCGCCCAGGCCGAAGATCATCGCGCTGCCGCGCCCGAATTGCAGCACGGGAATAAAGCGTATCAGGACGCTGAGCACGGCAAAACCCAGCGCGAACGACGGCAGGATGCGCAACAAGGTGTTGCGGATGTCCTCGCGCGAGCGGTGCTGGTACATGCCCAGCGCGCTCATGCTCAGGACGATGACCAGCGCAAAGATCGCGGAGGACAGGTAGATCTCGCCCACGCGCAGCACGCGGCTGCCGTCCGCCAGCCACAGCAAGGACGTCAGGGTGGCCGACAGCAGCAGGATCAGGATTTCCAGCAACAGCAAGATAAACGCTGTTTTCGAGACATAATGGCTGAAGATGCGGATCACGGTTCCTCCTGCGGCAAAAAGCATCACGCCGCGCACAGGGCGGCCTGCTGCTGTCTTGCCATGATGGCGAACTGTTCCAAGAAGACATTGATGCGCCACAAGCTACGGCCCCAGCTATCTTTCGCTGGCAGAATTTATCTCAACACATTACCGAATGGGGGGAAATGGCATATAGTATGCTTCCCCTAAAAGAGATAAATGTCATGAAATTTGATGTAGCGATTGTCGGCAGTGGCCTGGCGGGTTTATCGGTTGCACTGCATTTAGCTGAGACGCGCACCGTCGCGATCATTTCCAAACGCGCGCTGCTCGATGGCGCCAGCAACTGGGCGCAAGGCGGGATCGCGGCCGTGCTGGACTCCGGCGACAGCCACCAGCAGCACATCGAAGACACCCTGATCGCCGGCGGCGGCCTGTGCGACGAAAGCGCCACGCGCTATATTGTCGAGCACGGCCGCGAAGCCATCGAATGGCTGATCGAGCAAGGCGTGCCGTTTACGCGCGACGCCTCGGCCGAACTGGGTTTTCATTTGACCCGCGAAGGCGGTCACAGCCAGCGCCGCATCATCCACGCGGCCGACGCCACGGGGCACGCCGTGCAAGTGACCCTGGAAGAAAAGGTGCGCGCCCACCCGAACATCAGTCTGTTCGAACACCATTGCGCCATCGACCTGATCACCTCCGACAAGCTGGGCATGAAGCCGGCCCAGCGCAACGCCCAGCCCCATTGCCACGGCCTGTACGTGCAGGATGAGCAAACAGGCAAGGTACACACCTTTGCCGCCGAGCATACCGTGCTGGCCACGGGCGGCGCCGGCAAGGTGTATCTATATACCACCAACCCGGACACGGCCAGCGGCGACGGCATCGCCATGGCGTGGCGCGCGGGCTGCCGCGTGTCGAACATGGAATTCATCCAGTTCCACCCCACGTGTTTGTACCACCCGTACGCCAAGTCCTTCCTGATCACCGAGGCCATCCGTGGCGAAGGCGGCTTGCTGAAACTGCCGCCCGAAGCGGGCGCGGCAGCAGGCACGCGCTTCATGCTGGCCCACGACGAGCGGGCCGAACTGGCGCCGCGCGACGTGGTGGCCCGCGCCATCGACTTCGAGATCAAGAAACGCGGCCTCGACTACGTGCACCTGGATATCAGCCACAAGCCGGCCGAATTCCTCATCGAACACTTCCCCACCATCTACGCGCGCTGCCTGGAACTGGGCATCGACATCACCAAGCAGCCGATTCCCATCGTGCCGGCCGCCCACTACACGTGCGGCGGCGTCGTGACGGACTTGTCCGGCCGCGCCGACCTGCCCGGCCTGTATGCCGTGGGTGAGACGGCCTGCACGGGCTTGCATGGCGCGAACCGCCTGGCCAGCAATTCCTTGCTGGAATGCATAGTCATCGGCCGCGCCTGCGCGCAGGATATCGAAAGCAAGGAAAAGCTGGGCACGCCCTACCTGCCCGACTGGGATGAAAGCCGCGTCACGGATGCGGACGAGGAAGTGGTGATTTCCCACAATTGGGACGAGCTGCGCCGCTTCATGTGGAATTACGTGGGCATCGTGCGCACGACCAAGCGTTTGGAGCGGGCCCAGCACCGCATCGCCCTGCTGAAGGAAGAAATCGACGAGTACTACCGCAACTTCCGCATCACGCACGACCTATTGGAATTGCGCAACCTCGTCGACGTGGCCTCGATGATCGTCAACAGCGCCCTGTCGCGCCGCGAAAGCCGCGGCCTGCACTTCAGCCGCGATTATCCGGAAACGTTGCCGAAGGCCATCGCCAGCGTGCTGACGCCGCCGCACAGGTAAGCCACCAGGCCCTTCCATCATGGAACCCATGCAAGGTCCGGGGTCGTACCCTGAGGGTACGACCCCGGTCTGTGTCTTGGGGGAACGCCATTTGCCACAGGCGCCCCCCGCTGCAGGCATCGCGCAATCACCGAAACGTAAGGCAAATGTTGAACAAGAGACTATTTGATGCCATTACATCCGCCGTGGACCTGGATGACCCTGCAGAACAATCTTCAGCTCAGCGATTCATGATCGAGGCTATTGGCAGAGTGACTGCACAATTGCCTGAGGTTGCCAGGTCAGCAGCCGCTGCGGCGAATCGATACGTCACCGGTACTGCGACGGCTGAGGAAGTCATCGCCGAGCGTGTACGCCTCTGGCGAGCAATCGACGGGCGTGACCAATCGGACGAGCCGGACGTTTTGAAAATAAGAACGGCCATATGCGTCTTGCATCCCATGGATAGTGGCGCCTCTGCCGAAACCTTGGAGTATTTTTTTGAATTTTGGCGGCAAGCAGGCTTGCCGCAGGCTGAGCTTGAGGCCGCTGCTCGGAACAGGTATGGAATTTGAGGTGGCTTCAAGCGGCCAGGAGCGGACGTTGAATAGGATTTACGGGCAAGAACACAATCGTCTTCAACGATTCTGAACGCAAGTCGATTTTGCGTCAGAGCAGCCGCTCGATAGAATAAAGGTTGTTTAATTCAGGGCATGCAGTCGCCCATTGCTACATATGGAATCAATGACAGTGATGGCAACAAAGTGGAATAACCAGGAGGTGCGAAGCCACAATGGCCTCATGTGCAGCAATGGTGATATCTACGAAGTGCGCGAAACCAGAATGGTCAGAGTACGTGAAAAACAGGAACTTGGCGGTTGGCTCAATGTCGCGATTCTGGCGCAAGAAGCGCTGTATGGCGGACAGTACATAGTTAAGTGCGGAGAGGCTGCGGAACATGGCTCAATCGGCGTAGTCGTTTTGGAATCGCTGCAAAATCATGAACCTGTGTGGACGTTTGTTTCGGATCAATCCAATCCATTTGATCAAATAACAATCAAGGGCGGCCTGGTTTTGGTGCTGTCAACGTCAGGCGCCGTGTTACGGTTTGGTGCGCCAATGAGGGAGCCAAGGCTTCTGCTTCCGAGTACTTCGATCCATGCTTCTAACGACGGGTGCTTGTAAGGTGAGACGCCGCGCGTCCGCTATGCTTAGGTTCGAAGCCTTTGCCCGTTGCCGCATAGAACCTCAAATTTTTCCTTATGAACTTATGGACCTATATCAAAAGGGAACGAATTTCAGCGGATGCTTGAACATTCGCCCTACGCTATCATTCGAAGCGACCGTTGCCGTGTTGGGCGAGGCACTCGGAATCAGGTTTTGCCCTGATCAAGGCGGAAAATACGAGGAATATCCGGCGTACCTTGCCTTTGCACTCGGACTCGAACTTGCTTTGTTGGCGCCGCCCCCTCCAGAATTCGATACGAGGGATGTCCCCGACGATTGTTTTCAACTGATAATCGGTTCGCTTGTACATGTT
>NZ_JBWBYV010000027.1:0-44001 GCF_056174685.1 Janthinobacterium sp. BHSEK | reverse complement strand
GATGACAAAGTGAGCAGTACGCAGGCAGAGCGGCCTGTACTGGCACGCCGTCCCGTCGTTTCTTTTTCCCCGTGATGGCCAGCCTCGCCGAAATGGAACGCGAGCTGACAGTCGAAGGCACCCGTGCCGGGCTGGAAGTCGCGCGACAACTTGGTCGGAAAGGCGGACGCAAAGTCAAAATGACCGACAGCAAGATCGAATCGGCCAAAAAGCTGCTGGCGAGCGGTGTACCGCCCAGGGATGTAGCCAAGAGCCTCGGTGTGTCCATTTCTACACTGTACCGATGGGTTCCCGCTTCAACGCAGGCTTAGCGTGCGATTTTTCCGTTTTCTGAGACGTCCCCATGAGGGAAGGGCGTGGGTATAATGGCAAAAAACTGCCGAGTCCTCCCATGCCCGCCTCCGATATCGTCATCCGCCTGCTCACGCCAGCCGACGCCACCGCCTTTTGCGCGCTGCGCCTGCGCGCCATCCAGGATTCGCCCAGCTCGTTTTCCTCGTCGCGCGAGGATGAGCTGGCGCGCACGCCCGAGGAACACGTGCAGCGCATCGCTGACGGCGCCATACAGCGCAGCTTTGGCGCCTTCGATGGCGAGCGTCTCGTCGGTTTTGCCGGCTTGCGGCGCGAGCCCCTGCGCCAGCTGTCGCACAAGGCCGTGCTATGGGGCGTGTTCGTCGATGTGACGCAGCGGGGCCGTGGCGTGGCGCGGCGTCTGGTGAACGCCTGCATCGAACTGGCCGAGACGGACCCTGCCGTCATGCAAGTGCACTTGAGCGTGAATGCGGAAAACAATGCCGCCCTGCGCCTGTATGAATCCTTGGGATTTATCGCGTATGGCACCGAGCCGCGCTCGATGCGCGTGGGCGACTTGTTTTATGACGAGCATCACCTGGCCTTGCTGCTCAAGTGATGTCTTTTTAAAAATTACTTGCAGCGCGGGCACAGGCCCTTGATCAGGTAATCGACTTCGCCGCCGCTGAAGCCTTCCGGCAAGAGTACGGGCGGCGGCAGCTTGACTTCATTGAAGCAGGTCACGTTGGCGCACTTGGTGCACTGGAAGTGCGCGTGCTCGTGCGCCTGGTGGCCGGCGCCGGCGCTGAAGCGCCACACTTGGTCGGCGCCCGCGATGCGGTGCACCAGCTCATTTTCCGTCAGCCATTCCAGCACCCGGTACAGGGTGACGGAATCGATATCGCTGTCCTGCGACAGCGCCTGCTGGATTTCATGGTGGGTCAGCGAACGGCTTTGCGCCATTAAAAAGTCGAGCACCTTCACGCGCGTCTTGGTGACGCGGGCGTTGGTGTTGCGGATCAGCGATTCGGCGTGCGGTGTAGAAGATGATGTCAACATGATAAGCCTGCTTGCGGGGGATCGGCTGGCGGCGTCATCGCCGTGCCTGTGCCACCCTCTGGGCCATATCTTAGCATGCGTGCCGCACCGGATGGAACGGCGTCATGGTTTGAACGTCCAATAGCGGCCCGCCAGCGTATCGACGGGCTCGAGAAAGCGCTGGTCGGCGCGCGCATGGTTGCGTATCAGATAGAACATGTCGGACAGGGCCGAGTGCTTTTCCGCAAAGTACGAGTGCTTCATGAAGCTCGTGTCGACGCCCGTGGCGTCGATGGTTTCCACGCCCGCCACGATCAGCATGCCGGCGCCGCTGTCGCCTGCGCGCGGGTAGCCGTGCACGGCTTTCGAGGCGGCCAGGGCCAGGTCTTGCGAGGAGGCATACAAGGTGACGGGATTGCGCGCGCGGGCCAGTTGCGGCGCGATATCGTGCTTGAAGATGGCCGCGTCGATGTCGGGCGCGGAGAGGATGATTTCCGTGATCTTTTGCGCCAGCTGCGGCTGCGCGGCCAGCAAGCCGGCCACGGCCCGCGCCAGGCCACGGTTGCCCATGCTGTGGCCCACCAGATACACTTGCGCCGCTTCGGTGCTGGCGAGAAAGTCGGCCAGGAAGGCCGTGATGTGGGGCGTGCTCCATTCGATATTGTTTTCATCGATGGTGTAGGCGGCGATGTCGCCCCGCGACGGCCAGCTGTAGAACACGGGCGCGCCATCGAAACCGAGGTCGTAGGCCATCTGCCCCGTGCGCCGCGCCGCATCCTCGAAACTCACGTTGTAGCCGTGCACGAAGACAAAGGCGCTCTTGCCGGCCGAGGCGCGGATCTGCGTCTTCAAGGCCGCAAAGAGGTTGTCGCGGTCCCGCACCTCGGCCGACAGCAGCACCACGTGCTTGGCCGGGTCGTCGCGAAATTCCAGGCGCCACAGCGACGGCGATTCCAGCTGGCCCATGCGGTGGTCGCGGGGAATGCTGATGTCGCAGCTGCCATAGCTGAGTGGGCCCTCGCCGCCGTTGCCGCCATTGCCGTGACTCATTCCTGTGCTGCGTTCGCCGCTGAAGCGCTGGGGCGGCGGCTTGCCCACGTCGCGCTGGCGGTCCGTGGCGAAATACACTTTCACCACGGCATAGTTCGACACGACGGTGCTTTTATCGGCCGGGGCGGGCGCGGTCCCCACCTCTGGCAACGGGGAAGGCGGGCGCTGCAGCGCATCGAGCAAGCCTTGCGCGGCAAACAGGGTCTCCATGTCATCGGGCACTTTCGCCGTGGACAGGGCGGCCGACAGGGCCAGTTGCAGCTGGGAATTGGCAGGTTCGGCCTCCAGCGCGGCGATGGCGGCCAGGATGGCGGCGGCGCCGTCGAACTTGGCGATGGCCAGCTTGAGGCGCTGATAGTGGCTGGCGACGGCTTCCGGCGCGTGGCCGGGCGCGCCATGTCCGATGGCCGCCACCACGGCGGAAGTGATCAAGTCCATGCGCCACCTGCCTCTCTGATCAATATGAATTAAATATCAACTCATATTGCCATAAAAGCACGCGAAAAGCGACTTGTCCAGCAGCGCGCGCAGGCGGTGCGCGGCAGATCAATGCTGGCTGTCGTCGCTGAACTGCTGCGCCAAGGATTGCAGGGGCGCCACCGTCAGGCCGCCGCGGCTCACGTGCTCGGGGATGGCCACGCGCACGGGCTTGCTGTGCATGTTGCTTGATGACAGCACGTTCGTCGTGGTTTCCGGCGCCGCGTTCCACACAGGATCGACGATGCCTTCGAACACATGTTTCAATTGCTCGCCCCAGGTGTCGCGGATCATGCGGAAATACTGGTTCTTTTCATCGATGGTGACGAAGCGCGTGACGGCCAGGCTGCCCGTCTCGTAGACGAGCAAGTCCAGCGGCAAGCCGACGGAAATGTTCGAGCGCAAGGTCGAATCCATGGAAATGAGCGCGCACTTGGCCGCCTCGTCCAGGCGCGTGAACGGGTTGATGACCCTGTCGATGATGGGCTTGCCATACTTGGCTTCGCCGATCTGGAAATACGTGTTTTCATCGTGCGATTCGATGAAATTGCCAGCCGAATACACCTGGAACAATCGGCAGCGCTCGGCGCCTATCTGGCCGCCCAGGATGATGCTGACGTTGAAATCGATGCCGCAGTCGGCCAGGGCCTTCGCTTCGCGCAGGTGCACGGTGCGCACGGCTTCGCCCACGATGCGCGCCGCGTCATACATGCTGGATACGTTCCAGATGCTGCGTCCGTCCGCATCAACGTGTTCGGAGACGATCTGGCGGATCGCTTGCGAGATCGATAAGTTGCCGGCCGTCATCAGGACCAGCATGCGGTCGCCCGGGTTCTCGAACACGCTCATCTTGCGGAAGGTGCCCACCTGGTCCACGCCGGCGTTGGTGCGGGAGTCGGACAGGAAGACCAGGCCTTCGTTCAGGCGCATGCCTATGCAATAAGTCATCGTCGTAAATCAAGTCAAAAGGGCTAGCATTCTACACCAGCCGGGGCCAGGCTATCCGCCGCAAGCCCCGGCCAGCCACGTTCTTGCCGGTTCAGCCAGGCACGATCTGCACGTCCACGTGCAGGGTTTCCGTGCCGCCGCCCTGGCGCACGCCCCGCACGGGCGCCGCCGAATCGTAGTCGCGCCCGATGGCCAGGCGGCAATACGCGTCCGTCATCAGCCGCGCATGCGTGACGTCGATGCTGACCCAGCCCGCGAAATCCGTGTCTTCCGTCCAGGCGTCGACCCAGGCATGGCTGGCCGCATGGCCCGTCGTGCCCGGATCGATGTAGCCGGACACATAGCGGGCCGGGATGCCCCAGGCGTGGCAGCAGGCGAGGAACAGGTGCGCGTGGTCCTGGCACACGCCGCGCCCCAGGGCCAGGGCGTCGCCGGCCGTGGTGGTGACCATGGTGGCGCCGCTTTCATAGGCCACCTTGCCGACGATGTGCTCGGCCAGGCGCAGCAGATGGCCCGTGCCGGCCGTGACGCGGCGGTCGGGCAGGCTGGCGGCCGTCAGTTCCACGATGGCGGGGTTGGCCTGGGTCAGCGGCGTCGGCATGGTAAACAACAGCGGCGACAAGGTGTCGACCAGGTTCAGCCGCCCCTTGTGCGGGTAGATGGTTTCCACCACGCCCTGGGCGACCAGGCTCAGCGATTGATGGCTGCCGTTGATCGTCAGCATGTGCGACAGGTTGCCGTAGGCATCCGTGTAGGCGTGGCACTGGCCCGGCGTGGTGATTTGCCAGGACAGGGCCCGCTGCTGCGGCTCGATACGCGGCGTCAGGTGCAGCTGCTGGATGGTGTAGGCCAGCGGCGCACTGTAGGCGTAGTGGGTTTCGTGGCGGATGGTGAGCTGCATCAGGCCGCCAAGGGAACGAGGAAATCGCGGCTGACCCGGTTGCCCAGCTCATAGATGTTTTCCAGAAACTCCGTCAAGGTATGGTGCAATCCCGCCTTCATGATGTCGTCGATATGGCCGAATTTCAGCTCCGCATGCAGCTTGCCGGCGAACCGTTCCGTATCGGCCGACACATCATTGCGGATATGCTTCAGATTTTCCACCACGTCATCCATACAGGCCAGGAGCGACCTGGGCATGTCGCCGCGCAGCATCAGCAATTCCGCCACGCGCGCCGGCGTGATCACGTCGCGGTAGACCTTGCGGTAGATCTCGAAGCCGGAAACGGAGCGCAGCAGGGCCGCCCAGTAGTAAAAGTCACGCTGCGCGACGTCTTTCGACGTATCGCGCGCGCCGTGGAACTTGACGTCGAGGATGCGCGCCGTGTTGTCGGCCCGCTCCAGGAAGGTGCCCAGGCGGATGAAGTGGATGGCTTCGTCCTTGAGCATGGTGCCTAAAGTGACGCCGCGCGACAGGTGCGAGCGGTATTTGACCCATTCGAAGAAGGCGCTGGGGTCCGTTTCCAGCAGATTGCTTTTCAGGCGCTTCTGCACGTCGAGCCAGGTGGCGTTCTGGATTTCCCACACTTCCGTCGTCAAGGTTCCCCGCACGGCGCGGGCGTTTTCGCGCGCGCCCGTCAGGCAGGCCAGGATGGATGACGGGTTGTTCGGGTCGCGTACCATGAAGTCGAGCACGTCGCGCGTGTGGAAGCGGCCGTATTTGTGGTCGTATGCGCTTTGCAGCTCGGAAATACCCAGCGTGGCGCGCCAGCCTTGCTCCGCGTCCTGCTCGGACTGCGGCAGCATGGACGTTTGCATGTTGACGTCCAGCATGCGCGCCGTGTTTTCCGCCCGCTCCGTGTAGCGGGCCATCCAGAATAAATGATCGGCAGTGCGGCTCAGCATGTTTTCTCTCCTGCAAAAGCTGCTTTTTCTTCTGATAATGTGGCTTCCAGTACCCAGGTATCCTTGGTGCCGCCCCCCTGCGAGGAATTGACCACCAGCGAGCCTTCTTCCAGCGCCACGCGGGTCAGGCCGCCCGGCACCATGGAAATCGTCTTGCCGGATAGCACGAACGGACGCAGGTCGATGTGGCGCGGCGCGATGCCGGCCTCGACATACGTGGGGCAGGCGGACAGGGCCAAGGTCGGCTGGGCGATGTAGCCGCCCGGATTGGCCAGCAGGCGCTGGCGGAAATCCTCGATCTGCGCCAGGCTGGACGCCGGCCCCACCAGCATGCCGTAGCCGCCCGCGCCATGCACTTCCTTGACCACCAGTTTCGCCAGGTTCGCCAGCACGTAGGACAGGTCGGCCGCCTTGCGGCATTGATACGTGGGAACATTGTTGAGTATCGGTTCCTGCGACAGGTAGAACTTGATCATGTCGGGAACAAAAGGGTAGATCGACTTGTCGTCGGCCACACCCGTGCCGATGGCGTTGGCCAAGGTGACCCGTCCCGCGCGGTAGACGGACAGCAGGCCCGGCACGCCCAGCGAGGAATCGGAGCGGAAGGCCAGCGGATCGAGGAAATCGTCGTCGACCCTGCGGTAGATGACGTCGACGCGCTTGGGCCCGCGCGTGGTGCGCATGTAGACGGAGTTGTCGTTGACAAACAAATCCTTGCCTTCCACCAGTTCCACGCCCATCTGCTGGGCCAGGAAAGCGTGCTCGAAGTAGGCGGAGTTGTACATGCCGGGCGTCATGACGACGACCGTCGGGTCGTCCACGCCCATGGGCGCGACGGAGCGCAGGTTGTCGAGCAGCATGTCCGGATAATGGTCGACGGGAGCGATGCGGTTGCGCGCGAACAGTTCCGGGAACAGCCGCATCATCATCTTGCGGTCTTCCAGCATGTAGGACACGCCTGAGGGCACCCGCAGATTGTCTTCCAGCACATAGAATTCGCCCTGGCCCGCGCGCACGATGTCGACGCCGGCGATGTGCGCATAGATGTCGGAGGCGACGGCGATGCCCTGCATTTCCGGGCGGTACTGGGCATTCTTGTAGATTTGCTCGGCTGGAATGATGCCTGCCTTGATGATGTTTTGTTCATGGTAAATGTCATGGATGAACATGTTCAAGGCTTGCACGCGCTGCACCAGGCCCGTCTGCATCTGCGCCCATTCCGTGGCGGGGATGATGCGGGGGATGGTGTCGAACGGAATCAGGCGCTCCGTGCCGGCATCGTCGCCGTAGACGGCAAACGTGATGCCGACGCGGCGGAACGTCAGGTCGGCTTCTGCCCGCTTGCGGGCGATGGTTTCGGGCGATTGCTGTTCCAGCCAGTTGTTGAATTCACGATAGTGTTCACGTACCTTGCTGTCCGTACCCACTTCATCTGCAGTCATTTCATTGAAAAAATTTGCCATGTTGTGATTTCCCTTGAGCCGTGTCTGACTATAGCTCAGCAGGAAGCGTGCCAATGCCGCACACCCGAAAGTATGTAAAGAATGACCATTATTGTGGCGTAAAACCGTCATTTGCACCGATTTGGTGCGCTACGGCATCGATTTTGCCGGCAGATGGGGCGCAGGCAGGTGAGATCAGCCGTCTGGCGTGACGAAGGGCCGGCAGTCGACGGGCAGGTCGATGGTGAACGTGGTGCCCGTTTCCGGCGCGCTGTCGACCAGCGCGCTGCCGCCATGGCTTTCCGCCACGTTTTGCACGAAGGGCAGGCCGATGCCCCAGCCGGGCGCGCTGCCTTCGTGCTCGCGGCGCAGGTATTCGAAGATGCGCTGCGTCTGGTCTTGCGCGATGTTGCTGCCCGTGTTGTGCACGCTCAAGACCATGCGTTCGCGCAAATTGTCGATATGAATATGGATGGGACCGGCGTCGCCATACTTGACGGCATTGCCCACGAGGTTATCCAGGGCACGGCGCAGCGAATTTTCGCACCACCAGCCCGTCACGGAGGTGCCGCTGACCACGCACTTGCCCGGATGGCCGATATTGACGCTGTCGGCGACTTGCCGCGCCAGCGGCAAGACGTCGAAGCGCCGCAGGACCAGCGGCAGCTTTTGACCCCGGTGATAGCTGAGCGTATCGAGCAATTCCTGGATCATGACGTCGAGGCGCTTGCCGTGCTCGAGAATTTTCAGCGCCAGCGCCGCCACGTCCGGCTGTTGCGCGCGCCGCTGCAGCAGCTGCGCACTG
Source organism: Janthinobacterium sp. BHSEK (assembly GCF_056174685.1). Taxonomy (NCBI): domain Bacteria; kingdom Pseudomonadati; phylum Pseudomonadota; class Betaproteobacteria; order Burkholderiales; family Oxalobacteraceae; genus Janthinobacterium; species Janthinobacterium sp. BHSEK. The sequence continues at coordinate 36,105 of NZ_JBWBYV010000027.1, read as the reverse complement.
TTGAGCATGACGGACAGGGGATTGCGCATGTCGTGCGACAGCCCGGCGGCGACGCGGCGCTGAAAGCTTGCGTGCATGGCGGTAAATTCCAGGATGGCTTCGCGGATGCCCGTATCGATCGAGGCATTGATCACCTTCCAGTCCTTGCGCCGCAGGGGCACGCCCGCCTCCAGCGCGGCGGCGGCGAAGCAGTCGCGGAAAATCTGGTATTCCTGGATCACCTGTTCCGGGCCATAGCTGGTCATGCGCGCCCGTTCATTGCCGTGCACGGCGGGAGCGTTGGTGTTGCTGGTGGCGTCGTCGCGCGGGTAGCCGGGCGTGAGCGCTTCGGCCAGGTTGTCGAAGAAGGCGGGCAAGGTGTTGATGAGGATGGGCGTGAGCAAGGCGTCGGCGCCGCGCACCTTGGCGCGCACCTCGTGTTCCCACTGCGTCAGCACGGCATCGCGCATGCTGAAGATGCGCCGCGTGCGCGCGGGCATGTCCAGCGCGTGCATTTTCTGGTCAGAGGCATAGGTCATCGCGGCTCCCCATCGGCATCCCGGCATCCGCGCGATGCAAGGCGGGAGCTAAAGTATCCTCCAAATCGGCGCGCAGGTGGTGTTCAATTCGGCGCGCGGGCGCCCGTCATGACGGCGCTCAAATGGCTGAGGGCGGCATCCCATTGCTCCAGCGAAAAGTTCTGCGGATCGTCATGACCGTTCGCATAGCCCGTATCGAGCACGGCGTGGAAGGCGGGGATCAGCCACGTGCCCTTGCGCACGCTGGCGGCGATGTAGAGCAGGGCCAGGCGCTCGTATTGCGCGGGGGTAAAGCCGGGATCTGGCGCCAGCCCGTCGTTGCCCTTGCCGCCGCCGGGCACGGAATGGCGCGGCTGCACCAGTTCCACGTGCAGGAACAGGCCCGTCAGCGACGGCTTGTCCTTTTCCAGCTTGCTGGCATAGCTTGCCGTGCCAAAGTCGCGCACGGCCAGGGAATCGCCCAGGCGGTTCACGTAGACATGGCCTTTCGGACCGCCGCCCAGCGCGGGGTTACGTAGAGTGAAATCGTTGAAATCCCAGCTGGCGTCGTTGATGTGGGCGGGAATGGTTTCTAGCAAGAAATTCGGGTAGCTGGTGTCGTGGATGACGAAATAGCGGGCCATCGGCGCGGCCAGCCGGCCCACGGCGCGCGACAGCGGTGCATCGACGGCACCGCCCGCGTCCGCCTCGGCGATATCATGCTGCGCCAGCCAGGCGCGCAGGGCGACGGGGGCGATGTCCGTGCGCTGGCCGACGCGGGCGGCAAGAAAGGCCGGCAGCGGCGCGCTGTCGCCCAGGCGCGCATACAGTTTCACGGGGCGCAGCAGACACGTGGCTTGCGCCCGCGCATCGCCCTTGAAGCCGCTTTTCCAGGCGGCATACGGGCAGGCGGCTTGCTTTTGGGCAAGGGCGGGCAGGGACAGGCAAAGCAAAAGCAGCAGGGCAGGGAGTCGTTTCATGTCGGCATTGTCGCCGAAGCGCGGCTTGCGGCACAGGCGCGCACACATAAAAAAAGCTGCCCGAAGGCAGCTTTTCGTCGTGCGACAGGCGCGCGGTCTTTAAAACGCCACGCTGGCCGACACCACCACGGTGCGCGGCGCGGCCAGCACCAGCGAGCCGATATTGAAGGACGGCACGGCCGACGACCAGTAATTGCGGTCCGTCACGTTGTCCACGCGGGCGCGCAAGGTCACGTCACGGCCCGCCACTTGCGTCAGGTAGCGCGCGCCGATGTCGAGGCGGGTCCACGATGGCAGTTGCCTGGTGTTGGCCAGGTCCGCGTATTGCGTCGAGGTGTAGATGGTGCGGGCGTTCAGGGTCAGGCCCGGCGCGCCGGGCACGTCCCATTCGCCGCCAACGCTCATCTGCGTTTCCGGTGCGCCGATGGGCTTCTTGCCGTTGTTGGCGGCTACGCCGGTATTGCTGAGCTTTGCATCGAGCCAGGTCAAGCCGCCCAGCAGGCGCACGCCCTGCATCGGCGTGCCGAAAATCGACAATTCCAGGCCGCGGTTGCGCTGTTCGCCATCAAGTTCGGCCCGCTTGCCGACCACGGCCAGCAAAGGCTTGCTTGTCGTGAACAGGGCGGCGCTCATGCCCAGCTTGCCGCCGTCATACTTGACGCCGATTTCCTTCTGCTTGGATTTATACGGCGCAAACACCTCGCCCATGTTGTCGACCTTGAGCTGCTGGCCGTTTTCCACGTACGTTCCCGTGGCCGCCGGTCCCTTGACCAGCGCCTCGATGTAGTTGGCGTACAGCGACACGTCCTTGCTGGCCTTGAAGACGATGCCAGCCACGGGCGTCGTGGCGCTCTCGTCATAGGCCTTGCCTTGCGGCGCCGAGGTGTTGTAGTCGTAACCGGCATCCTTGATCTGCTGGCGGCGCAAGCCCACGGTCAGCAGCAGCTTGTCGTCGAGGAAGGCCATGGTGTCGGCCAGGGCGTAGCTGTTGAGGATGGTTTTCTGGGTGATGCGCGGGTCGCTCATGATGCCGCCCGCGTATGGCGTCGGCGGCGGGGTCACGTCGACCGGTGTGTAAATGTTGGTGGCAAACTTGTCGCCGATCGCATACGCGTTCTTCGCTTCATTCCAGTGCCCGGACCAGCTGGCCACCAGGGTGTGCTTGACGGCGCCCGTAACGAGCTTGCCGCGAATGCCCAGTTCGCCCGTGCGGATTTCCTGCTTGCGCGCATTGTCGAAGCGTGACACCTCGGCGTCGCCATTGATCGAAGTCAACGTCGGCTCGGCCAGGCTGTTGGCTTCCCTGGTCGAGCGGGAGCCAAATGCGGCCCAGGCCACGACATCCTTGGCCAGATCCACTTCGGCGCGCGCCGTGCCGAACACATCGTGTTCCTTCGAATAGCTCCACGGCTGGGCAAAGTTCTTCGACGCATCGGGTGCGGATGGCAGCACGGCCACGCTGCCAATGCCGACGGACGGGCGCGGCGATGTCAGGTCGAAATTCTGGTAGCCGGCGTCGGCCGACAGGCGATAATTGCGGCCCCGATAGTCGAGGCCAACGGAAAACATGCCCACGTCGTGGTCTTCGCGCTTGATGCCGGTCTCGCCCTGGCGCTTGGCGGCGTTCACGCGCACGCCGAATTCCTTGTTCTCGCCAAAGCGGCGCGCCACGTCGATGGCCGCATAGGCGTGGCCGCCCGATTCCACGCCCACGGTCAGTTCCGTCAGCGGCGCGTTGCCGGCGCGCTTGGGCATCAGGTTGATGGCGCCGCCGATGCCGCTGCCGCCGGGTGCCGCGCCGTTGAGGAAGGCGCTGGCGCCACGGAACACTTCCACGCGCTCCAGCAATTCCGGCGATACATATTGGCGGGGCAGCACGCCGTACAGGCCGTTATACGCCACATCGTCCGAATCGAGGGCGAAGCCGCGGATCACATACACTTCCTGGAAATTGCCATAGCCGCGCGACATGCGCACGGCCGGATCGCTCTGCAGCAAGTCGCCCACGCTGCGCGCTTGCTGGTCGGCAATGAACTGCTGCGTGTAACTGGTGCTGCCGAATGGCGAGTCCATCATGTCCACGGACCCGAGGATGCCCATGCGCCCGCCACGCGCCACCTGACCGCCCGCATACGCTTTCGACAAACCTTGCGCCGAGGCGTCGGCCGAGGCATTCACGACCACGGTCGGCATGCTTGGCGCGTCGCCGGCTGCTGCGGTTTGCGCGTGGGCGGCGGCGCTGGCCAGCAGGAAGGCGGCCAGGGCGAAGGGAGTAGGGACGAGGCGGAAGGTGCGCATGGTATTGTTCGGATATTAATGAGAATGATTATCATTATATTCCAGCGCGGCGTCGCGCGTGAGAAAGTGTGAGAAAGCGGCAAAAAAGTCGTCATTTGTACAACAGGTGGCGTACCAGGCATTGGAATCTGGCCAGAAAAGGCGCGCCAGGCGATACCTTATGGATTTATTAATGCCTATGGATAAGTTTCGTTAGAATGGGCCATCGCGCCCGGCGCTTCCAGGAAACCGCATGCCATTGCACCGCCATCTACAGTCCGCTTCCCTGCGCATGCGGCGGGGTCTGAGCCTGAAAGGCGCGGCCGTCGCGCTGATCCTGGCCATGCACGCGCTGGGCCTGTATTTTCTCCTGCTGCCGGCGCGGCAGCTCAAGCAATATACGGAAGTGGCCTTCATGACCCTGCTGCCGCCCCGGCCCACGCCGCAAGCGCCGCCGATGGCCTTGCCGCTGCCGATGCCGGCACCCATGCCGCGCGCGCGGGCCAGCGTGCCGCCCGCTATCTTCGCGCCGCCCGCCGTGGCGGCGGAAGCCATCACCGTACCTGCCGAGGAATCGCCCGCCGCGCCCGCCATTGCGCCGTCCACTACAGACTTGCGCACGCGCGCACGCCTGGCGGCGGGCGCCGCCGACAAGGCCTTGCGCAGTGAACTCAAGCAAGACAAGCCGTGGCTGGCCGCGGCCGACCTCAAAAGCGAAAGCGCCTTCCAGAAACAGGTCGCCTCCGCCTGGCGCGGCGGCCCCGTCATTCGCGTGGAAGAATACCTGACGGCCGATGGGCGGCCCGCCACGCGCGTCGTCAGCGCCGGCGGCGCCACGTGCTACGGCATGGCCGACAATCCTGGTTCCGGCGCCGACCCGTTCAAGACGGGCGGCAAGGTCAAACGCGTGCCTTGCCCGGGGTAATCTGACAGGCTGCGTGGCGGCGCTTGTCGGCTTACGCCCTGCGGGCTAAGCCGACCTACGATGGAATCGAGCAGGCAAAGACCGTGTGCCTTGCAGGGTTTTAGGGGAGGTAATAAGGGATGCCATCCCCGGCCGGGTCTCGAATATGCTAAGTTGCGTCTGCAAATCTTGTCGACACGACCCAGGACGCCCATGCCACCCGAACTCCTCATCCTCGCCCCCAGCCCTTCGGCTGCCGTCAACGCGCAGCTGGAACAGCAATACACGTGCCACCACGCCTGGCAAGTGCCGGCGGACGAGCGCCATGCCTGGCTGGCCGAACGGGCACCCGGCATCCGCGCCGTCGTCACGACGGGCGCGCTGGGCTTGAACGGGGCCGACATGGCCTTGCTGCCGAAGCTGGAAATCGTCGCCGTCAACGGCGTGGGCCTCGACGGCGTGGCGCTCGACCAGGCCCGCGCGCGCGGCATCGCCGTCACCACCACGCCGAACGTACTGACTGACGACGTGGCCGATGTGGCGCTGGCCTTGCTGCTGGCCAGCGCGCGGCACGTCGTGGCGCTCGACCGCTTCGTGCGCGACGGCGGCTGGGAGCGCCGCGAGGCCATCGCCCCCGCGTCCAGCCTGCGCGGCAAGACGGCCGGCATCTTCGGCTTCGGCCAGATCGGGCAAGCCATCGCGCTGCGCCTGGCCGCCTTCGGCATCCAGGTCCGCTATTTCCAGCCGCGCGCCATCGCCGGCACCCAGGTGCCGCGCGCGGAGTCTTTGCTGGCCCTGGCGCAGGAAAGCGACTACCTGATCATCTGCGCGCCGGGCACGCCGGCCACGCGCAAGAGCGTCGACCGCAGCGTGCTCGACGCGCTCGGTCCGCAAGGCACGCTGATCAACATCGCCCGTGGCGCCCTGATCGACGAAGACGCCCTGATCGCCGCCTTGCAGGATGGCCGCCTGGGCGCGGCCGGCCTCGACGTGTTCGCGGACGAACCGCGCGTACCAAATGCCCTGCGCACCTTGCCGAACGTGGTGCTCACGCCCCACGTGGGCAGTCTGACCGTGGAAACGCGCCACGCGATGGGGCAACTGGTCGTCGATAACCTGGCCGCGCACTTCGCCGGCTTGCCGCTGCCCACCCCCGTGCGCTGACGCCGCGCCGCCGCGTCAGGGCCGCACCACCCAGCGCACGTCTTCCAGCGACAGCAGCAATTGCTCGGGCGCGCCGTCCGTAAAGAAGTTCAGGCGGAAATCCATGGCCGCACCGCCGCCCGTGGTCGGCTGCTGCGTGTCATACCATTGCTGCACCTGGGCCACCAGCGCCATCGGCGCGGCGGGCGGCTGGGCCGCATCGATGGGCGCGAGCACGGCCGGCAGCAGGCTGACCGGCAGCGAGGTGCGGGGAAAGTCCGCCACGGCCGGCATCACGCTGTAGGAATAGCTGCCATCCATGGCGATGCGCACGCTGCCCGAGGCGCCCGTGAAGAGGGCGTTGAAGAAGCCCCTCATGTAGGCCGCCACGTCGCTGCCGCCCACCGGTGCGACTTGCCGCAAATCATAGCCTTGCCAGCTCAGGCGCGGCAGGATGGGGTCGCTGAACTTGACGACCGGCGTCTGGTACAGGAAGGCGGACATGGTCGACACCTGCGTCTGGCTGGGCGGGCACAGGTAGCGGTTGCGCTGCACGTACAGCGAGGCCTGGGCGTTCTTGTACACCATCACGTTCAGCCCCGGCATGCGCACCTCGCGGCCGGTATTGGCCAGCGCGGCGGCGAACGACAGGTCGGGCGCGCCGGCGGCGATGGCCGCGTAGCGGTAGGCCAGCAGCGCATCGGGCGGCGCGGGCATGGCCGGCGTGGCCCGGTATTGCTGCGCATCGATGTCGAGCACGGGCACGGGCACGCTGACGGCGCCATTGCTCAGGGTGCCGGCCTGCGGGTCGTAGGTGGCGGGCGCGCCGCCGACGGTGACATTGAGCAGCGCGTACCAGGCGTCGCCGTCGTGGTCTTCCAGGCGCGCGTCGAATTCCACGGCCACGCTGGCCTCGCCTTGCGCCGCCGCCAGCCGCGCCGCGCCGAAATGCTCGCCATAGCTGGCCGCCACCTGGGTCACCAGCTGCTGGAAGGCGGTGGTGGCCAGTGTTGCCTTGGCGATACTATCGGCCGTGTCCTGCTTGCCGTCGAGGGGCGCGAGGAACGCGTCGAGGTCGGCCGAGATGAGCGGATAGTTGCTGACGAAGGCGGCCAGCGCCGTGAACAGGTCGGGACCGGCCGCCGCGGACAGCCTGGCCGCCTGCGGCGGCACGTTGAGCACGACGCTGACGTGCACGGCATCCTGCGCCGCCTGGCGATAGGTATAGCTGAAGCCGTAATCCCACTGGGCCAGCTGGGCCGGCTGCAAGCCGTCTGCGGCCAGGCGCAGTCGGCCGGCCTGCGGCGCGGCGGACGCGGTGGCGGTCTGCCGGTTGACCGTGGGAGGCACGGGCAGGGCGCGGTTCAGCACGGGGATATATTGCGTGCCATTGCCCAGCGCTACCTCGAACGGACCGGTGATGAACAGCAGCCACTGGCTTTGCGCGTAGTTTTCGATGCCGGGCACGAACTGCTGGTCGAATTCCATGTGCGTGATCTGATAGCGCAAGTCCAGCGGCACATAGGCCTGGCCTTCGACATTCTTCGAGATGAAGTTGAATGACAGCCGGCTCTGGTCCGGCGCGGCCGCGCCTTGCAGCGGCAGCCGGGTCGGGAACAAGGTGTAGTTCTGGTTGCCGTCGCCGTCCGCGCCGTCCGCGGTGCCGTCGGCTGCGCCCGTGCCGGCGGGCTGGCCGTACAGCGCGGGCGGCCCGGCCGCGTAGATGCCGTCCGCGCCCGTGACCTGGTCCACGCCGTACACCACCACGGCGCCGGCGGCAAAGGCCGGCCCTAGTGTGGTCAGCAGCTGCTGCCGCATGGTGGCGGCCGCGCTGACGCGCGTGGCTTCGTCCGCGGCGCTGCTGCTGAGCACGGGGCTGACGGTGGCGCTGATGGCGTCAGCCAGCGTCTGTTTCGCCTTGAGTACGAGGCCCAGCTGGCCGCTTTGCAGCGGATCGGCGATGCCGTTGAGGCGATCGAGGATGTAGGCGGGCGGCGCATACGTGGCCGAGAGGAACTTGTCGACGGCGTCGAGACAGCTTTGCAGCCACAGGTTCAGGTCGACGCTGTTGAACGTCAGCGCATGCGGCGCATTGCCCGGATAGGCGTCAATGCTGACCGTGCGGCTTTCCAGCGAATTGGCGACGGGCAGCGGCGCGTAGTAGCTGGCCTGCTGGCCCAGGCGGAAATGGATGCCCTGGCCGGGCGTGTCGCTGAAACGCACGGCGAACAATTGCTGCGTCTGCTGGCCGGCGCTGCCCACGCGCGTCAGCCCCGCGCCCGCGCGCATCGACCATTGCGGCGTCTTCAGGCACGCTTCGAGCGCCTTGGCAAACGTGGTGTAGCTGGACGCGCCGCCATCCGTGTCGGCCTGCGGCAGCACGGCGCTGACCACGCTGGCGCCGTCCGGCAGGGCCGCCAGCACGGGATCGAGCAGGATGGCCTGGCGCGTCAGCACCAGTGCCACGTCGAGCGCGATGCGGTTGGCGCCGGCCAGTTGCGCCAGCGGCACCGGCACCGACAGCGTGGCGGCGGGCGCCGTGGCGCTGCCGCCGCCGGCCAGGGCCTGCAGGTAGATGGCGCAGGCGGCGGCGAAGTCGCGCACCTGCCGCGCTTGGGCCTCGCCCAGCGGCTGCAGCGGCGTGGCCAGCAGGGAGTTGCTGAGGCAGATGCTCACCGCATTGCCGCTCAGTCCGGGCACGCCCAGGCCCGTATAGTCCTGGTGCAGCTGGAAGTACAGGCGCTGGTAGGTGGGCAAATCTTGCATCGCATCGGCGGGCGTGGCGTAGGCCAGGCCATCCATGCGCAAGGTCAGCAGCAGCGCGGGCGCGCCGCCCGCATCCGTGCCATACAGGTAGCTGGCCTGGACTTTCGGCCAGGAGGACAGGCCCAGCAGGCGATCCGTGTAGCGCAGCGGGGCGGGGGCCTGGTCCAATGCACCCGTGTAGCCGGCCGGCGGCGCCTCGAACGGCGTGACGGTGGTGTTGCCGAACAGGTCTTGCCAGCGCAGGGCCAGCGACGCATGGCCGCCCACGCCCAGGTAGGGATTGTCGGCGGCGGGCGGCAGGCCAGCCGGCGGATTGGCCGGCGCCGCATTGAGCGTGGCGAACGGCCGTCCCTGGCTGTTGTTGCCCAGGTAGCCCAGCGCCTGGCGGTAGTCGTAATCGGCCAGGGCCGCGGCCGCATAGCGCCGGCGGTGCGCTTCGCCATCGCCGTCGCCGTCGCCGTCGTTCGCATGGTCCTGCGGTCCGAAGGGCAGGCTGTAGGGACTGGGCAGGAAATACGGGTTGGCGCCCAGGCCGGCCGACAGCGTGTTGTACAGCGCGGACAGGGTCGCTTGCGCATACTGCCGCTGTTGCTGCGGCGTGGGATCGGGCGGCAGCACGGGCACGCCGTCGTTGCTGCGCTCGAGCTGGAACGACAGGTTGCCCGGCGCCAAGGTCGCTTGCGCATCGAGGGCCAGGCTGTCGACGTCGAGCACGGCGCCATCGGCGTACAGGCCTTCGGTGGCGGCCGCGCCCAAGGCCAGGGCGTCCACCGACAGGCCATAGTAGGCGGCCAGGGCGGCGAAGGTATTGCCGGGACCGTCAGAGGTGGCCGGCACGCGATAGACGAGCGGCGGAATGCGCATGGTCGCGCCCAGCGCCACCGTCACGCCGGGATTGTAGGCCGCGATCTGCGTCGCGCTCAACGGGGTGGCGCCGGCCGAGTAATACGCGGCCAGCCGCTCGAGCGCTTGCGCGGGCGCGGCCATGTCTTGCTGGTTCAGCTGGTGCAGGATGCCGGCCACGGGCACGCTGGCGCCGGCGCGCAGCGGCAGCACGGCGTTTTGCCGCGCCAGCTGTCCCACGCCCATGCCGTACGTGGCGGCCAGGGCGGCCAGGGTAGCCGTGGCGGCCCGCGCCAAAGGCTGGGTCCTGGCCGGCTTGCTCAGCGATTCGAACACCAGCACATCCTGCTGCGGATCGATCGCCTGCGTCGTTAGCAGGGCGTTGACGAAGTTCGGTACGGTGCCGGCGGCGCCCGCCGCCTGGCGCGCCAGCGGAACCACCAGGGTCAGCGTGGCCGTGCCCGTGGCGTCAAAGACGGAAGGGGGCAGGCCGGAGCCCGACACCATGTCCTCGAAATACAGATAGTAGCCGCCGCCGCGCACCACCGATTGCTCCCACAGCAGCTTGATGAATTGCGAGGGGCTGTTGGCTATACCGCGCGGCAAGGCGGTATTCGCCGCGTCCAGCAGCATGCGGCTGGCCGGCGGATGGCTTTCCGTGGACAGATTGGTTTGCGTCAGGAAGCACAGGTAGTCGGCATCGGCCTGGCCCGTCAGCGCCACCTGGTCGCTGCCGCCTTCGCTGTACAGCAGGAACAGGCCGGCCGCCAGGGTTTCGCCCACGGCGGCCATGCCGCTCAGCAGGTATTGCAGGCGCTGGGCATCGGCGGCCGACGGTCCCACCAGCTCGTAGACGTGGGCCAGGGTAGCGGCGCTGGCCAATGCGGTGCCGCTGGCGTCGTTGGTGGCCACGGTGGCGGCCGGCATGCGCGTGATCTGGAAGTCCACGCGCGTGGCGTAGGCATAGCCGCTCACATCCTGGAACACCGTGCTGCTGCTGTTCGGCGGCGTGTTGCCGATGCGGGGACGATAGGCGGGCATCAGGGCCAGCATGTCCGCGTATTGCGCCTCGGCGTACAGCGCCTGCAGCGTATCCTGGCGCTGGGCGATGCTGGCCAGCATGGCGTCGGGCAATTGCCACAGATACGGCGCGGGCGCGGCCTGGCTGGCGGCGGCGCGCGCCGCCGTAGCGTCGCCCGACGTCACGGCCGTCAGGCGCGCCAGGTCGGCGGTGATCCAGGCGGCGTAGCCTGCCGCAGGGAATTGCCGCGGCTGCAAGGAAGCCAGCGGCAGGATCTGCAGCGTTGGCGACGGCACGAAGCTGCCCGCCTGCGCATACGCCAGCACGCCCGACAGCAAGCCGTAGGCGGCGTCCAGGTCGATGGGCAGGCTGGTGCCGGGCGCGCCGGCGAAGGTGATGAAATCGAGGGCGACGCCATGCGACATGGCATTGCGTCCCAGGCCGATGCGGTAGCCGCCGGCGGCGCTGGCGGGCGTGGGGAATTGCTGGCCCGTCAGCTGGTACAGCGCGTAGTCGGTCTGCGTCTTGCTATACAGGAAGGACGGCGACAGGCTCAGGCCCGGCGCCACCGGCAGACGCAAGCCATAGGTGACGAAGCGCGCGACCTGGCCGGCGGCCTGGGCCACGGCGCCGCTGGCCTGCACGCCTTGCCACAGTTGCTCCAGCGGCAAGGCGTCGAGGCGGGCGATGGCGAGCCGGCCCGGGGCCGCGGCGAACAGATTGACGACGCCGGCATTGTCGCGCCCCAGCGCGGCGACCGTGGCGGCGAAGCGGCTGGCGATGCCGGCCAGGGTATCGCCGGCGACGGAAGCATAGGCCAGCGGCGGCACGGCGAGGATGGCCGTCGGCAGCAGCAGGTCGGCGCGCGCATACAGCGACGCCTGCTGCGCCAGGGCGGCCAGCGGCACGCCCAGCGCGGCGGCGATGGCGCCGAAGCTGTCGCCGGGCGCGGTGACGTGGCTGACGGCGCCGGCGCCGAAGTCGAAGACCAGCGTCACGCCCGTGCGCAGCGCGCGCGGCGCCGCATTCGCGCCGATCAGCTGGGCCGCGGTGGTTTGCCAGCGCCCGCCGGCGCCGGCCGGATCCGTGTAGCGGGCGGCGATGGCCGCCAGCGTATCGCCGGCCTGGATCACGGCGGACAAGCCGCCGACCTGCAGCGGCAGCGCGCCGTTCAGCGGGTACGCGGCATTCGGCAGCGACACGTCGTCCGCGTCGATGGCGTTGCCGGCCCCGTTGAAGGCGGCGACGATGCCGGCGATGCTGTCGCCCGGCTGCAGCGCATAGCTGTAATTGTCGAAGGCATCGATGGCCGATTGCAGCAGCGCGCGGCCGATCAGGCTGAAGACGTCGACGAAGATGAAGGCCGCCATCGATTCGGGCTCAGCATCGTCCTGCGCCAGCAGCGCGGGCCTGGCGGGCGCCTTGCCCACCCTGGCGGCCACCTGGCGCAGCACGCCGGCCACCGTGCTGCGGTACTGTTCCGTCGCCGTGGCGTAGGTCTCGAGGTCGATCGCCTGCGTGCCGGCGCCGCCTTGCGGGTCGGGCACGTCCAGCCGCAGCCCGTCGAACAGGGGGAATAGCGTGGCGCCGTCCATATTGGCGCCCGGCGCGCTGATGTTCACGGTGAAGCTGTCGGCGAGCAATTGCAGCAGGTCGCCCATGCCGAATGGCTGCATGGCGGGGTCGGCCAGCACCTGGATGCCCGCCACCAGCTGCGCCAGCGTGACGCTGGCGGTCGCGGCGGCAGCCAGGTCCAGCGCCGCGCCGTCGTCCCGCGTCGCCGGCTGCAAGGCGTCGAGCAGCCACGGAAAATACGCCGTGCACAGCAGGTCGAACGAGGTCGTGCCCGTTCCCGCGCCGCCGGCGGCCGGGTCCGGCGCGTCCATGGCGAACAGGCAGACGAACGCGCCTTGCTGCGCGCTGCTGGCGGTGGCGCCCTGCGGCGCCAGCACCGTGAATTGCGGCGCCGTCACCAGCTGCAGCACCGGCTTGGCACCGGTGCGCAGCACGCGGCGCGGCTGGCGGCGCGGCCCGGCGCGCAGCATGGCGGCCTGCAATTCCATCGGCAAGGTGCGCGCGCGGCCGCGCGCCAGGCTGTCCAGGCGCAGCGCGCCGCCGCCGTCCCACGGCGCGCGGCTGTCGCTGCCGATGCGGAATTGCGCGCTGACGGTGGCGGAAAAGCCCACGGAAATGGTGAAGCTGAAGATGCCCAGGTCGATCTTGACGCGCAGGCTGATGCGCACCGAGGCCGTCACGGACAGGGGGATGGCGCGGTAGGATTCGTAGCCGATCTGCACCGACACGGTGATGTTGACGAGCAGCGAAGCGCTGATGATCTTCAAGTCCACTTCGCCGTACAGCATGCCGATCACGCCGAACGTGCCCGTCAGCTTGAAGTAGCTGCTTTCCTGGACGCTGCCGGACGCGCCGGCGTTGGCCAGCGCGACGGCGTTGGCGCGGTCGTACGGATGGTAGGTGGCGATCACGCCTTCGATGATGCCGAACACGGTCAGCGCGAAGCCCGCTTTCAGCGGCCCCTTGACGAAGTTGTAGCCCAGGCCCAGCTGCAGGCCCAGGCCGAAGACGATGACGGGATTGAAATAGCCGAGCTCGGTTTTCGGCACCTGCGTCGCCGTCGCGCTCGACAGCTTGCCGAAATACACGCCGCCCGAGCCCATCACCGGCACGCCGTAGACGATGGCGCTGAAGCTGAACGAGCGCGTAAAGTCCATATTGTAGGGAAAGCCGATGTCGATCAGGAAATCGCCATTCGTGTAGATCTTGATGCCGATCATCGGCAGCACCACGCTGACGGCGCCGAAGTTCAGGTTGCGTATGCTGTCGGGGAAGGTGAAGTCGATCTGGAACAGGCCCACGTCGTCGCTGATCTTCTTGTACAGGATATCGACCACCAGGCCGGCCAGGCCGCCCATCTTGGGGCTGCCTAGGGTCAGGCGCAAGCCGTACAGGTTGGGATCGTTGAAGACGATCTGCACGTCGACGGCCCACACGCCGGCGGTCTGCAGCACGCCGAAATGCGCGGCGATCAGCCAGTTGCTGTCCGGCTGGTAATACGGCTGGCCCTGCACGCCGCTGCCCGGGTTGACGGGATTGTTCTTGCCCGTGGTGGGCGGCACGCCGGCCAGCGCGTCGATGACGGCCTTGGTCGAGCTGAAGTCGGACGCGCCGTTGATGGCCACGCGCTGGCCCAGCATCAGCAGGAAGACCTTGAAATAGCTGGAACCGGCGCCCGGCACGCTGGGCATCTCTTCCACGTCCTGGCCCTTGGCCGGGTCCAGCAGGTCGCCCATGCTGCCTTTGAGCAATGGCGGTACGCTGGCGTCCAGCGCCAGGGTCACCTTGCCGTCCGTATTGCGCTTGAAGACGATGCTGCGGATGACGATGAATCCCAGGTTGAGGGGCGAACTGAGCGTGTAGGTGGCGCTGAGGCGGTTCTTTTCGCCGCTTTTCAGCGACACGTTGATGGACAGGCCGTCCAGCGTGACCTGGTTCAGCAAGTCCCACGGCGACGGCAGCACGAAATACGGATCGCCCAGCGTGCGCACGAGCGCCTGGATCAGGCTGCCCAGCGACCAGCCCGCCAGGGTGAAGCTGAGCATCTCGTTGCCGCTGGTATAGGTTGCCGTGAAACCTTCCCAGCTCACGTACAGCGTGTGGTTCGGCCCCTTGTCCGTCGGCTGGAATGCATAGCCGAAGCCCAGTTTCAGATTGATGGCGGTATAGATCCAGACGGCATCGGCCTTGCCCGAGAATTGCTGCGCGGCCGGCTTGGCGCCGTCATACTGCACCGAGAGCGTGGCTTTCTGCAAGCCGATCTGTTGCTGGCCCAGCAGGAACAGCCAGGTGAAGGTGGTGTCGACCGTGTAGCTGGTGGCCAGGTCCGTGCTGGGCTTGCCGCTGGGAATGACCGCTTCGATGGCGAACGCGGAAATCTTCAGGTTGCCCGGCAAGAAGACGGGGAAATCATAGATGCCGCCGGCGGCAAAGAATTGCTTGATCATCTCGCCCACGTCGAGTTCTTGCGCGAGCGAGGCGGAGAGGGTCCAGCGGGGCGGCGTTTCCTGGCTGCTGTAGGCCACGCTGACGGCCGCCTGCAGGCTGGCGCCCACGCCCAGCAAGCCGGAAATGGAGCCGGCCCAGGCCGTGCCGGCGCCTGCCTTGCCGGTGTCGGCCAGGACCAGCGCGCCTTCCTGCTTGTCCGCGGCCACCGTGGCGCTGATGCCCGACAGGCTGATCTGGCCTTCCGAAATGCTCAGGATGGGCGCGCCGCCCACCGTCAGGAAGGACAGGCTGATGGCGTAGTCGCTGGAAAACGCGAAGGACTGGGCCGCGCCGTCTATGCTCAGCACGATATTCGACACCTCGGCCTGGATGCTGTCGGGCAGGCTGACGAGGCCGTTCGAGACGACGGACAGGAAATCCGACAGCGTGGCCTTGCCGGGAAAGCTGGCCTGGAACAGCTGCGCCGAGTTGAACTGCACCTCGAATTCGCCGCCCGGCGTGCCGTCGAGGTTGCGAAATACCGTGGGCAACAGCGTGAAGGTGGTGCCGAACAGGTATTCGTAGCGCGACTTTCCGCTGGCCTTGCTCGCCAGCGGCTGGTACGCCGTCCAGTCGAGGAAGAACGAGGTGACGGTAAAGCTCAGCGCCGGCGTGGGCGCCGGGATGGGTTGCCAGCTCAGATCGCGCACGCTGCGCAGCTGCAGCGTGACCTGGTCCACCGTGGGCGCCGCCTTGGGCGGGATGCTGCCGCTGATGGTCATGCCGCCGAGGCCGAACGACGTCAGGAACTCCTGCAGCACGGCCGGGGTGGCGCGGAAATAGCTGGCGCCCCCGCCGATCAGGCTGATGGCGGCGCCGGGACTGAGGGGCGGCCCGTCGCTGCCCGCTTCCAGGCTGACCGTGTAGTTGCCGTCGCCGTCGGCGTTCGATGGCTGCAGCAGCAGCGACAGCGTGTAGTCGGCGGCGCCCGCGCCTTCCACGCTGAGCGTGGCCGTCAGGGCCAGCGTGGCGGCCTGGTCGCCGTCGGCCGCTTCCTCGTCGGCCGGTTCGCCTTCGCCGCGCAGCAGCAGCTGCATGCCGTCGTCGAGCAGCAGGGCGTCGGGCGGCGGCGCATCGACGGGCGGCGGGATCGTCACGGTCAGGCTGGGCGCGGCCACGCGCAGGTAGCCGGCGAACGTGCAGTCGAGCTCGCTGAGCGTGGCCGACAGCACGCCGCTGGGCATCAGGCCGCCCAGCTCGAACGTCTTGCCGTCGTACAGTGCCATGTCCAGGTAGCCGCCGATCTGCAGCTTGCCCGGCGGCGCCGCCAGGTCGGAAAACAGTTCCAGAAAGGGCGTGACGAAGGCGGGCAGGGCTACACTGGCGCTGAGGTTCTGCTTGGCGCCGCCCATGACGGACAGCGCGCCGTCGCCGCCCCAGGGATAGACGCCGTCGGCGCTGGAAAACACCAGCAGCGCGTCCGCCAGCGGCAACTCGCTGAACGGCCAGCCGCCCATGAAGGGAAAGCTGCTGTCCCAGTTCCAGTCGGCGGGACTGGCGGCCACCTGCACCACCAGCACGGCCGCGTCATCCCCGTCGTCATCATCGTTGGCGCCCGGCGCGCGCGCGGCGGCAGGCTGCGTGGAAAACACCAGCGTGGCGGGGGTGTGCAGCAGGCCGCCGATGAAGGGCAGGCTCACCTTGCTGACCGTAAACACGCCGTCGCTGACGGCGCCCACGTCGGCGGCCGCGCAGCTGATCAGGAACCGCGCCGCGTCGATCTGGAAGGCCTGGCCGATGATGGCGTCGAATTTTTCGGGCGGCGCGACGTCCGGGTCGGCCAGGCCCGCTGCCAGGAAGGCGGCATCGAGGGCGAACGGGCCGCTGCTGGCGGCGTTGACGATGGCTTGCTGCAGGTTTTCCAGCGCGGTATCGGTGGTGGCCATACGAACTTGCTCCTTGAATCAGTCATGATGTCCAGGGCGGACGCTCGCACCCGCCCGGACGCTCTGTCTACAGCACGGCAAACAGCGCCAGGTGGTCGCTGGTGCTGCGCAGGTAGCCGTAATTGGCCCAGCCGTTCAGCGTGCGCGCCTGGCCCACGGCATACACGGCCGCCGGCGATTGCGGCCAGGCCATGCCGGCAGGCACGTTCGGAAATTGCGCGGGCAGCGGGCGCGTGCCGGTGGGCACGCCAGGGGGCATGGCGCCCGCCAGCGCGAACGGCGTGCCCGAGACGGGATTCATCACCGTGAACTGGTAGTTATTCGCCGGCACCAGGGGGTTGACGAGCATATTGTCGATCGAGAAAAAGTTGCTGACCATATCGCTGCCGATATAGTTATAGCCGGGATACGGCGACGCCAGCAGCGGGCCGCCGGCCGTATTGTCGGACCACAGGAAGCGCGATTGCTGCGTCAGCTGCTGCTTGGTGCGCTTGGGGCGGATATGCGTGGCCAGGTAGCCCTGGTAGGCGTCCAGCGTCAGGTTGGCGGCCACCGGCATGACGGGCGGCGGGTCCAGCAGCGGTATGTAGTTGATCGCGCGCAACTGGTCGTAGGCTGTGGTTCGTCCGCCCGCCGCGGGCGGCTGCGCGTAGATGGCGTTCAGGTTGAAGTCGCCGCAGATCAGCTTGATTTCATTGTGCGGCGCGCCGGCAGGCGCCGCCGCCACGTCGAGCACGCCACGCAGCAGGATATTGATGAAATTGGTGGCGCCGCCGTGGTTGGGCGGCGCATGCACGGCAAACAGGGTCAGGTTGCGCGTGATGGCGTTGGCCTGGTTGGTTTCCACGAAACTGACCATGAAGGGCTGGCGCAAGCCGTTGAAATTGACCAGGCCGCCAGCGATGGGCGGCGTGGCTGGCGCCAGTGCGGGCGCGAAGGCGATGCGCGCCGCCGCCATGCCCTCGGCCAGGCCGCCGTTGTACTGCGCGCCGGCCGGGATGGTGCGCGCCGGCTGGCCCGGCGGGTTGAGCAAATCCTGGATGTTGGACGCGCCGGCGCCCCCGGCCGGGTAGGCGGCGGGCACGGCGCCGGCCGCCACGGCCGACACGCCGCCGCCCGTCCACACGTTCGGCCCCGTGAAATAGCGCCGCACTTCCGTGGGCGTGCCGGCCGTGCCCGATATGCCGCGGTACAGCACGGCGACCGATTCCGTGCGCCCGCCCGTGCCCACTTTCAGCGGCGGCACCATGCGCCAGGCAGCGCGGTTGGGGTCGGCGACGTCGTTGCGCAGCTGTTGCAGCAGGAAGATCGCGCCCTGCAGGCCGCCCGTGTCGGGCGCCAGGTCGCCGGCGCCGGCCGCGCTGGCCGACACCTCGATCAGGACGAAGATATCGGGCTGCGTGGCGCGCAGGATGGTCAGGATGTGGTTGCAGCGCTGCTGCGCGGCCACGGCCGGCAGGTTGCCGCCGCAGCGGCCGCCTTCACCATAGCGGGGCCGCTTGCGGCTGGGATTGTTGACCTTGTTGATGCCGAAGTTCTCGATATTCCAGTACACGACGTTGGTCATGCTGCGCTCCCCAATGAGATGGCGGGCAATGCCAGCGCGGCCGGCTCCTGCTCCTGCTTCGGCTCCTGCCGGGCGGCCGCATCGGCGATGTACGCGGCATACCAGCCCAGGCTGCCCGTATTCTTCGGGTCGCCAAACAGGAAGAACTGGATGTTCGCGTCGGGCGGCAGCTTGGCAATGCCGAGGAACTTGATGGCGATGTTGTCGAGCCGCAGGCAATAATAGTAGGAGTCGCCGCCGGGCACTTTTTGCCGCATCAGCCCGATATTGTCGATGGCCAGCTTGAAGATGCCTTGCAGGCTGATCAGCCTGGCGCCCGGCGCCGCGCCCGGCAGCGACAGGCCGACGAAGACGGCTTGCTCGTCGTCGCCGGCCGTGCTGGCGGGCGACCAGGCCAGCAGCAGGGTCGAATGGAAGCCGGCGGCCGAGACGAGCGCGCCCGGCCCGCCCATGGTGACGTCGTACACGACGCCGTGCCAGGGCCCGCCAAGCGTGCCCAGGTTCAGCGCCGTGCTGACGGGCAGGAAGCCGAAATCGGCCGGCTTTTGCCCGTCAGCGGCGGCGATAAAGCCCGACAGTTCCAGGCCGAAGCCCTTGAACAGGCTGTCCGGCCTGGCCTGGCTGGCGTCGAGGTCGTAGGCCAGGTTGGCCGTCACCTCGTCGAAGCGCACGGCCGACGGCGTCGTCTGCGGATAGCGCATGTCGATCACCAGGTTGGAAAAGGCCAGGCCTTCGCCGTCCGGCGGCAGGTCCGGCGCCAGCGCGCCGAACGACAGCAGGTCCAGCGCGGCGCCCGTGCGGTCGTCCAGGCTGGCGAAGTCCAGCGTGCCCCAGACGGAAAAACGGTTCAGCACGGTCGCGCCCGCGTCCGTGGTGCCCAGGCAGTTGAACTGGATGCGCTGGAAAGCCACGTGGCGCAGCAGGTTGCTGTCGAGACTGAATATCGACGGCGTGGCTTGCTCGAAGATGTAGATGCCGGTGCCATTCTGGTCGATATAGCTGCCGTCGAGGACCACGCCGTTGTTCGGCATCGCATTGCCGCCGAAGGTGGTGGCCGTCACGCGCGAGCCGAGCAGGCCATTCACGGCCAGCTGCACGTAGCTCTTGAAGGTCTTGATGACGGCATTGTCGAACAGCACCTGCAATTGCAGCACGCGGAACGCATAGTTGTCGGTGTCGGGCAGGGCGATGGGCGTATCGGGCGGCAAGCCGTTGCGCTGGCCGGCGGCGAAGGCCGGGTCCTGGTAGTCGACCAGGCCGAAGGTGCTGGAATTGCCGTCGAGGGTGATGCTGCCGTCGCCATGCACCGTCACGCGGCTGGCCGTGAAACCGAAATGGTGGGCGACGAAGCGCGTCAGGTCGAGGCCGGCCGCGATGCCCTGCAGGCCAGCCGGCAGGCTGGACGGATCCAGGTCCGCCTGCAGCACCAGCACGCCCGTCCAGGCGGGATCGCTGACCAGTTCCAGGAAATGCCGGTACGGCGATTCGGGCTTGTCCGCCGCCAGCACCTCGGCCGCTTCGATGAGATCCTGCAGCCACTGCGACAGCCCCGTGTAGGCGATGCCCTGAACGCCGGGGCCGGCGTCGGCGGCCAGCGAAAAATCGGGCGCGCCCGACCAGGCGTTCGGATTGGCGACGCGTTCCCTGACACTGCCGCTGCAATACTTGAGCAGCATCACGTTGCGGTAGAACGTGGGCGTCACGCCGACGCCCACCTGCGCTTGCATGGTCCAGCCCGCGATGCCCACGGTATTGTCGAAGCGCGCGCCGCCGTCCGACAGGTGGGCCGCGTTGACGGCCACCAGGAACAGCTGGTTGGTCTGCAAGGCATCCTGCAAGGTGGCGTCCGGGAAGCGGAAGCCGAACGGCAAGACCTGGCCGCCGGCGCCCAGGGTCTGGCCCAGGGTCACCGACAGGAAGGCGTCCTGGTCCTGCGCCTGGCTGGACACGGTGGCGACGGCGCCCTGCGGCGTGGTGCGGTAGTGCGGCGCTTCCGCCACCGCTTCGCCGGCGGCCAGCCCGCGCACGCGGCGGCTGGCGGCCGCGCGCGCCTGCCAGGTGGCGCCGGCGCCGCTGGAAATGACGGCCTTGCGCGTGGCGGCCACGATGCTGCTTTCAAAGCTCGACAGCAGGGCGGCATCGATGTCCAGCGGGCCGCCGCTGACGGCGCCGCCGTACGGCAGCAGGGGAAAGGCGTGCGCGGCGCCCTGCGGCACGGGCAGCGCGGGCGGGGTCGAGGCGAGCACGGTGTCGGCGGCCACGGCGCGCAGCAAGGCGGCCTCCCGGGCGGCCGGCGGCAGGCCGTACATGGGACTGCCCGCCGGCTCCGCATGGTATTGCGGCCTGGCCGCGCTGCCCTTCAGCACGCTGGCCCAGCAACTGAGGTAATCGGCCGTCAGCGGCGTGGCCACGTTGCCGGAATCGGGCAAGTCCAGGGTCGCGGCCTGGAACGGGAAGACGGGCGCGAAGGCGGGCGAGGCGGGCACGAACAGCAGGCTGTCATTCTCCGGCGCGGCGCCGTCATAGGTGGTCATGCTCAGCTGTTCAGAGCCGAAGATGCCGCATAACAAGTTTATCTGCGTCCCCGCCGCCTGGCCGCTGGCGCTCAGGCCGAAGCGCCCGGCCGGCGTCACCAGGGCCTTGCTTGTCGCGGGCGCAGACGGTGAGCGCGCGGCGCAGCCAAAGGCCAGGGCGCCCGACTGCAGGCCGATCACGGGCGGCTGCCCGCTGGCGGCGCCCAGCGGCAGCAAGGCCGTCGCATGGCCCAGCGCCGTGCGGTAGGTGGACGGCAAGGCGGGCTGGCCGGCCGGCAGCAAGCCGCAGCGCAATACGCCTTCCAGCCTGGCCTGGGCGGACAGCTTCTGATTGTAGGGATCGAGCGGGTCGACCGTGCCGACCCAGGCCAGGCTGGCGGGCAGCGCGGCGGGCGCGCTCAGCGCCGGGTAGAACAGCTGCTGCAGCTGGCCGCTGGCCGTGTCGCGCGCGCTCAGGGGGAAGCCGACGGCCAGGCCGCCGGGGCCGAAGGTGACGGCAGGGTTGACTGTAGCCGTAAACGTCAGGCAGCCCGCATTCGCGCCCTCCAGTGGCACGAACGTGCGGATCGTATTGCCGCTGCCCGTGACGCGTATGCCGATATCGCCGGCGTTGCGCTGGAAGGCCAGCGCCGGCGGCGTCGCCAGCGGCGCGGACAGCCGCAGGCTGCCGTTGGCGGCGTCGATGGACAGGCCGACGCCGGACAGCACGTTGAACAGCAGGTCCTGTCCCAGCCGGAAATTGACGTTGGTGCTGGTGGCAAAGCCCTTGGTCAGCGGGTTATAGCTGTAGCTGCAGCCGTAGTTCTTGAAGGGATCGGCCGGCGCCGCATCGGCGTCGCGCAGCCACAGCAGCGCGTTCAGGTTCAGTCCCGGCGCCGACGACTGCTGGTCGATATACGCGGCGAGGGCGGCGATGAAGGGGCCGGGCGCCGCGTCCAGCGCCGCCGGACGGGCGCTGGCAAACACGTAGCTGCCCATGCGCTGCGGCGACAGGCTGTCGGCATAGCCGATGCTGTCCGGGGGCGTGGCCGGCGGCGCGACGGGCGGCAGCAAATAGCCGGCCCAGGCATGGCCCGCCCGCGGCGGCGCTTCATACAGGCTGACCTTGCTGGCGGGATCGGTGGCGACGAAGCTGAAACCCATGACAACCTCCACTCAAGACGCGACTCGGGCTGCGATGCGGCGGCATGGCGCGCCGCGCGGCATCGCAATCGTTTACAACGGGTGGGCCCGGAAAGGGCGGCGGATGGCCAGGCGGGCTGCCTGGATGCGGTGGCGGGCGGCCATCCGGGGCGCCCGCCCGCAGGCGGACGCGGAACCGCCGCTTACTGCGAGTTGGAGGTGAAGGTGGCCAGCACGAAGCCCGTGTAGGTGTACACGGTGCCGCTGTCGACGATGTCGCCGGACAGCAGCACGTTGTACAGCCCCGTGCTTTGCGGCGAGTAGGTGACCGTCAGGCCGGCTTTCCACGTGACGACGCCATTGCCCGTGTCGCTGGCCAGCTTGGCCGTGGTGAAACCGGTGCTGACGCTGGGATTCCAGTACGTGGTGCGGCCCTGGAACTGGAAGGCGATGCCGGTCTGGTTGTTGCTGTCGCTGCTGGCGATGGACAGCGCGAGGCTGTTCGGCGTGGTGTTGGTGGTGACGCTTTGGCCGGCGGCCAGCGTATGGTTGGTGACTTCGACGCGAGGTAAGTTAGACATGACATTCTCCATGAGGTGATATCGGCCTGCACTTGCGGTGGGCGCCCCGTGGCCGACAGGTCCGGGGCAGTTGGGTAAGTCGGTGGAAAACGGTATGGCAACGGCTTTGCGACCATGCCATAAAAATATGGCAGGACAATACGCAATTTCAAATAAAGACAAGACATTTGATATTCATCAATCCGGAATGGATGAATATATTTCTTATTTACTTATTCAAAAAATAGTTTCCGGCTATTCGGCATATAAGCATGCCGGTTGATGCGCATCACGAGTAGCGATTCTATGCCTATTTTTTTGCGCGATTCTCTCGAATTGTCGCAAAGGCAAGAATGGCGCGGCATCCGGGCGCGGCGGCAGGAAAGCCGGGGCTAGGCAGGCAGGGAATGCAATTGAATATAAACGGTTTATTGATTTAAATAGAGGGCATGCGGGGATTTACTGCGCATTTATCGACCCTTTACGGCGCGGTTGGCGCGGGCAGGGCCGGACAACGCTCAAAAACGGCCACCACCTTGCCAGTCAGCGTGTATTGCGTGCCGTCATCGAGGATGGGGCCATCGATGAGGATTTGATATTGCTGCGGACCGAGCGCCTGGAAACGCAGGGTCAGTCCTTTCTGGAACGTCACGATGGTATCGCCGCGGTCGGCGTCCAGCTGCAGCAGGATAGTCGCTGTCGACAATAAAACCGTCCAGTACGCGGTACCGTTGGCGCGCAGCGCCACCAGGGTGTTGTCATTGATATCGTTGCTGGCCGTGGCGACGGCGTCGCTGTTGACCGTCAGCGCCATGGTTTGCGGCGCCCGGCACGCGGGGGCCGGTTCGGCCAGCTGGCGCGCCAGCGCCGGGGCGTCGCCGCCGAGCGATAGCAGCAGCACGGCAGCCAGCCAGGGGCCGCGCCAATTCAGCTGATACATGGTGGAGGTGGTGTCCCGCGCATGCGGCCCATCGTAGCGAAATTCGGCCGGAAGAGCAAACGCATGGCGGCCGCGGCGCGGCGCCACGACCGCCATCCCCATCTGCTATCATCGTGCCGTTTTGGCCGGCGCCGCGGGCGCCGCTCCCGTATTTATGCAAGGAAAAAAATGAATAATCGCATTTCCCTGCTGCGCCAGCGCGGCGCGCAGGACAGCGGCAAGGTGGGCATGATCGAGCTGTTCTTCGACCTCGTGTTCGTGTTTGCCGTGACACAGCTGTCGCATGGCTTGCTGGCGCACCTGAGCACCATGGGTTGGCTGCAGACGGGCTTGCTGCTGATGGCCGTCTGGTGGGTGTGGATTTTTACCTCGTGGATCACCAACTGGCTCGATCCCGAGCGCATTCCCGTGCGCATCAGCCTGTTTGCGCTGATGCTGGGCGGCCTGATCATGTCGGCCTCGATTCCCGAAGCGTTCGGCACACGGGGCCTCGGTTTCGCGCTCGCCTATGTGGCCATGCAGGTGGGCCGGCCCCTGTTCGCCTGGTGGGCCGTGCGCCATGAAGCGCTGGCGCGCCGCCGCAATTTCCAGCGCATCGCCCTGTGGGCCGTGCTGTCCGGCATCTTCTGGATCGCCGGCGGCATCGCGTCGCCCGAGCAGCGCATCTTCTGGTGGGCCGCGGCCCTGGCGATCGACCTGGCCGGGCCCTGGATGCTGTTCGGCATGCCGGGCCTGGGCCGCTCGACGACGGCCGACTGGGACGTCGACGGCAGCCACATGGCCGAACGCTGCGGCCTGTTCGTCATCATCGCCCTGGGCGAATCCCTGCTGGTGACGGGCGCCACGTTCGCGGGCCTGGAATGGACGGCCGGCAACTGGCTGGGATTCTTGTCGGCCCTGGTCGGCAGCATCGCCATGTGGTGGATCTATTTCGACACGGGCGCCGAGGCGGGCCACCACCGCATCGCCCACTCGAAGGACCCGGGCCGCATCGCGCGCAAGGCCTACACGTATATCCACGTGCTGATCGTGGGCGGCGTGATCGTTTCCGCCGTGGCCGATGAACTGGCCCTCGTGCATCCGGACGAAGCGAGCTTCGCCGGCATCAGCGCCTTGCTGGGCGGCCCGATCCTGTATCTGCTGGGCAATTCGCTATTCAAATGGGTCAGCAGCGACCGCGCCGCGCCGCCCCTGTCGCACCTGCTGGGCATCCTGATCATCCTGGCGCTGATCCCGATGGCGTATGGACGGCTGTATGCGCCCCTGACCCTGGCCTGCATCACCAGCTGCGTGCTGGTACTGGTGGCCGTGTGGGAACACATGGCGCTGCGCCGCCCGCCGCCGGAGATCGATCCCTGATGCCGGCGTGACCTTATCCGGCCGGCGCGATGCCGTCCGGATCGCTGCGCGCATCGAGCTGCAGCTGCAGGAACGCCAGGTCCAGCCAGGCGCCGAACTTGGTGCCCACCTGGCGCATCAAGCCCACTTCCTCGAAGCCCAGCTGCTTGTGCAGGGCGATCGAGCCGGCATTGCCCGCCTCGATGCCCGCCACCATCACGTGCTTGCCCAGGCCGCGCGCCCGTACAATCAATTCCCCCATCAAGGCCTTGCCGACGCCGGCGCCCCGGCGATCGGCGCGCACATACACGGAATGCTCGACCGTATGGCGGAAACCCTCGAACGGGCGCCAGTCGCCGAACGAGGCGTAGCCAGCTACCTTTTCCTCTGCATCGATGGCGACGAGCACGGGATAGCCGGCCCGCTCGCGGTCGGCCAGCCAGGCGGCGCGGTTGGCCGCGTCAACCGTCCGTTCATTCCAGATGGCCAGCGTATTGCTGACGGCATCGTTGTAGATGGCCGTGATGGCCTCGATATCGCCCGCGTGGGCATCGCGTATGCGCATGTTGCTCTCCTTGCTGGTCGTCTACTATAATGGACAAATCATAGAGCGGCGCCCACGCCTTGTCCAATAAAATCCGAATGGATGCCGATACATGTCCACTAAACCAGACGAATTGAACCAGCGCATCGGGGCCAGGGTACGCCTCGAGCGGGAAAGCCTGGGCTGGTCGCTGACGGAGCTGGCGGCCCGTTCGGGCGTGTCGCGCGCGATGGTGCACAAGGTGGAGCGGGGCGACTGCAGTCCCACGGCCACCTTGCTGGCGCGCCTGTCGGGCGCCTTCGGCCTGAGCATGTCCGAACTGATCGCCCGCGCGGAAATGCGCGAGGGACGCTTGCTGCGCAAGCTTGAGCAGCCCGTGTGGGTCGACCCGCAGAGCGGCTATGTGCGACGCCACGTGTCGCCGGCCTCCGACATGCCGCTCGACCTCGTGCACATTACCTTGCCGCCGGGCGCCGTGGTGGCCATGCCGGCCGCCGCCTATGTGGCGCGGCGCCAGCTGATCTGGGCGCTGTCCGGCAGCCTCGTCTTCATCGAAGGCGACACGCGCCACGTGATGGACGAGGGCGACTGCCTGGAACTGGGTCCGCCGGCCGACTGCGTATTCCGCAATGAAACGACCACCGCTTGCACCTATGCCGTGGCCGTCTTGAAGAACCGAGGCTAAGCCAGCGCTACAGCGCGCAGCTGGGCGATGAAGGCGCGCGCGGCGGGCGCCTGTTCGTGGCGGCGGAAGGTCACGGCGATTTCCGAGCTGATCTGTGGCCCTTGCAGCTCGCGGAACACCACGCCGGGCAGGTGCACGCTGGCCATCACGGAGTGGGGCACGATGGCGCAGCCCACGCCCAGCGACACTTCCGTCAGCACGGCCACCAGGCTGCCCGGGCGCGACACAACCTGCGCCGCAAAACCGCCGCGCCGGCTCACCTCCAATGTTCCCAGTTCCTGTTCCGGCACGATTAAGGCCTGCTGCGCCAGCGCGGCCGGTGCCGCTATTTGCTGCCGGGCGAGCGGGCTGTCCGCCTGCAAGGCCAGCACGAAGCGGTCGCGCAGCAACACCACGCTGTCCAGTCCGTCCGGCAAGTGCAGCGGCGGGCGCACGAAGGCCAGATCGACGCGGCCCTGGTCCAGCAAGCCGGGCAGGGCGTCCATCGCGTATTCGCGCGCAGCGATATGGATGCCGGGGTGGCTGGCGCGAAAGCGGGCGAACTGGCCCTGCAGCACGCCGGCATAGGCGGCCGAAGCCACGTAGCCGATTTCCAGCCGTCCCAGCTCGCCCCGTCCCGCCCGGCGCGCCACGTCCTGCGCCTGCGCCAGCTGCTCCAGCGCGCGCGCCGCTTCCAGCACGAACAATTCTCCGGCCGCCGTCAGGGACACGGCGCGCTTGCTGCGCTGGAACAGCCGCGTGCCCAGCAACTGTTCCGTTTCCTGCACCTGCTTGGTCAGCGCGGGCGGCGAGATGCCCAGTTCCGCCGCCGCCCGCGCGAAATGCAGGCTGTGCGCCACGGCCAGCACGCAGCGGAAATGCCGCAATTCCATGTCTTTTTCCGTATTCACCATGAGTGAATTATAAGGCGCTTGTCTTATAACAGGAAATAACACCAGCCTGCTTACAATCGAGGCATGAAGAATACCAACTGGACTTTATATACGTGCTCGGGCGTGTGCGCGCTGATCATGCTCGACACCAACGTCGTCGCCGTCTCGCTGCCGTCGATCGCCCGCTCGCTCAACGCCAGCTTCGTCGACGTGGAATGGGTGGTCAGCGCCTACATGCTGGCATTCGCCTCGTTTTTGCTGCCGGCCGGCAGCATCGCCGACCGCCTGGGACGGCGCAAGGTCATGCTGTTGGGCCTCTCCGTGTTCGCGCTGGCCTCCTTGCTGTGCGGCCTGGCGTGGACGCCGTTCGTGCTCAACGTGGCGCGCGCCGTCAAGGGCCTCGGTGCCGCGCTGCTGCTCACGTCCGCGCTGGCCGTCATCGGCCACACGTTTCACGCGGAAAAGGAGAGGGCGCGTGCCTGGTCCGTGTGGGGCGCGGCCATGGGCGTGGCCATGACGGTGGCGCCCCTGTTGGGCGGCCTCGTCACGAGCGCCATCAACTGGCGCTGGATTTTCTACCTGAACCTGCCTGTCGTCGCCATATTGATGTGGCTGGTGCGCAAGCATGTGGACGAATCGAAGGATGCGTCCAACGCCAGCTTCGACCCGGCGGGGGCGCTGCTGTTTTCCGCCGGCCTGTTCTGCATCATCTGGGGCTTGATCGACGCCAGCGTGGCCGGCTGGTCCAGCCGTGCCACCATGCTGCGCTTTGCGGCGGGCGCGGCGCTGCTGCTGGTCTTCGTGCTGGTGGAACGGCGCCAGCGCGCGCCCATGGTCGATTTGAGCCTGTTTGGCCAGCGCGTGTTCGTCGGCGCCGTGCTGGGCATGTTCGGCTACGCCATCGCCGCGCAAGTGATGATGACGTTCTTGCCGCTGTACCTGCAGAACGGTTTCGGCTTTTCCGCCGTCCTGGCCGGCTGCGCCATGCTGCCGTTCGCCGTCGCCATGGTGGTACTGTCCCGGCTGGCGCCGCGCGCCATGCGGCTGCTGGACGACCGCGGCATATTGGTGACGGGCTTGCTGATCGTCGCCGTGGGCAACGTCGCCACGGCCCTGGCCGCCGCCAGCCTGCAGTACGGCTGGGTGGCAGCCGGCATGGTCGTCACGGGCGCGGGCGCAGGATTACTCAACGGCACGACGCAGAAGGCCATCCTCGCCTGCATCCCCCGCGAACGCACGGGCATGGGTTCCGGCATCAGCACCACCACGCGCTTTGTCGGCATCGTGCTGGCCGTGGGCGCGCTGGGCGCCGTGCTGGCCATGCGCACGGCCGCCTCGTTTGAGAAGCTGGCGTGGCTGCACGGCTTGAAAGCCTCGCCCGAGATGATCGGGCGCATCGTCGCCGGCAACGCGGCCGAGGCCTTCGGCCAGCTGCCGCCCGCGCTGCAAGCCGTGGCGCAGGAAGCGGCCCGCCACGCCTTCATCGACGGCTTTGCCAGCGTGCTCTACCTGGCCGGCGGGCTGGCGGGCGTGGTGGCGGCGCTGGTGTTCGTGCTGGCCAGGCCGCTGAAAAAAGTGTAACTGTTCAGCAATATGCGCGTGCGCCGCCTCTGCTTGTAATATGATGCCATCGAGCAATACATAGCAATCATATAACTACCACAGGTATTCGCATGCGCAGAAAACGCATTATCGTGACCAGCGCGCTGGTGGCCGTCATCGGCGTGGCTGCCCCCCTTAGCCTGGCCTTCTACTTGTCGTCCGTGCGCGCCGAGCAGGGCGAGCAGGAACGCCTGCGCCTGCTGGCCGGCTATGCGCTCGAGCGCGCCCACCGTTCCATCGCCTCGGCCGGTGTCGCCCTGCGCAGCGCCGATGCGCTGGACCTGGCGCCGTGTTCGGAGGCGCATATCCAGCAGTTGCGCCGCATCACCATCACGACGCGCAGCATCGACGATATCGGCTACGTGGAAAACGGCTTGCTCAAATGCACGTCCACGGGCATCGAAGAAGCGCGCATCGCCGTCACGCCCGCCGATTTCACGCTGGCCAACGGCATGGGCATCGATTTCAACCTGCGCCCCGTCGTCAGCGGCGGCAAGCGCATGGTGGGACTGTCCCACCGCGCCTACAAGGTGCTGATCGATCCCGTGCGCTTTTCCGACGTCATCGTCGACAGCGATATCCAGATGGCCGTGGCCATCGGCAAGGAAGGCGTGCTCGACACCTTGCACCATCCCGACCCCGCGCTGGTGCAAAGCTTGCTCGCCGGGCTGCCGGCGGCCGTCGACGCCGCGCCCGACGGCAGCATCCACGCGATGCTGTACCGCGATGGCTTGACGGCCGTCATGATCGAGCCGCGCAGCAAGCTGAACGACAGGCTGCGCCGCGAACAGCTGCTGCTCCTGCCGATGGGCCTGCTGATGGCCGCCTTCATCGTCGGCGTCGTCGTGTGGCTGTCGCGCCGGCGCCTGTCGCTGCGCGGCGAACTGGAAACGGCGGTCGAGCGGCGCGAATTCTTTGTCCATTATCAGCCGATCATCGCGCTCGACACGGGCGTGTGCGTGGGCGCCGAGGCGCTGATACGCTGGCGCCGTCCCGACGGCAGCATGATACGGCCCGACCTGTTCATCCCCGTGGCCGAGGAAAGCGACCTCATCCTGCCCATCACGGACCAGGTGATCGCCTGCGTCATCGCCGACATGCGCGCCGCGCTGCTGGCCGACCGCGAGCTGCACATCGCCATCAACCTGTGCGCCAGCGACATCGAGACGGGGCGGGTGCTCGACGTGCTCGAACGCGCCCTGGCCGGCACGGGCATCGAGGCGCAGCAGATCTGGCTGGAAGCGACGGAGCGGGGCTTCATCAACGTGGAAGCCGCCCGCGCCACCATCGAAAAAGCCAGGGCGCGGGGCCACGCCGTGGCCATCGACGACTTCGGCACCGGCTATTCCAGCCTGTCGAGCCTGCAAAACCTGCCGCTCGACGCCTTGAAAATCGACAAATCCTTCGTCGACACCATCGGCACGGACGCGGCCACCAGCAGCGTCACGCCGCACATCATCGACATGGCCCGCACCCTGAACATGCTGATCGTGGCCGAAGGCATCGAAACGCGGCAGCAAGCCGATTATTTATTGGAACGCAAGGTCGAATTCGGCCAGGGCTGGCTGTTTGCAAAAGCGCTGCCGGCCTTGGACTTCCTCGCCTTTTACGCAAGCCGCCGCCTGCCATCATCCACATGAAACAGCCACGCTTTCCCTATCCATTGCAGCCGCTGCGCGTCCCGGGCGGCTGGCACATCACCGTCAACACCCTGTTCGAGGTAGAGCCTGGCCCGGATACCATGCAATGGTTCAGCAGCGCGCTGCTGCTGTGGGGCAGCTGCCGCGACAGCGGTTACTGCTTCAATTCGCACTTCGAGCCGGAAGACGATCCCGCCGGCGAATTCGTGCTGGAAATGGGCAAGGTGGCATACGACCGCCACGGCAAGATCGTCCAGGGCAGCGACGCCTTCCTCGGTGAATTCCGCACGCGCAGCAAAGCGCAGTTCGTCGCCAGGGTCGAGCAATTCATGCTGGACCCGGCAGCCTAGGTTTTACTGCTTGCGCGGCAAGACCACGTCCTGCCCGCCTTGCGTGAGCACGGCGCCGGCGATCTTGCCCGCCGCATCGCGCGTAAACGCCAGGTCCGCCTCGATGGCGCGGAAGAAAAATGCGTCTTTCGCGCTGGCGAACAGGGCGGCCGAACCGACGCCCGTGCCGGCCGCTTCCAGGCCGTGCTTGCCCAGGCTCACCGTCAACGTGAAATCCTTGTCCAATGGATACTCACCCACGTATTCGGCCAATGTTGCGCGCGGCAGCTCGATGGCCGCTTGCGGTTTTTTCAGCGGCGGCAAGGGCGTGCCCGGCAGCAAGGCGGACACGCCCAGGGCGTCGATATCGCGCGCCGCGTTCGTCAAGACCACCACGCCCCGCTTGCCATCCGTCGTGAACGCCGCATAGCTGGTGTAGCCGCCCGTCTGCCCGCTGTGCCAGGCGTAGGCTTGGCCCTGCCGCTGCTCAAGCAACCAGGCCAGGCCGATTTTCGTGTCGTCGCCGGACGCCACCGGACGCTGCGGCTGGATCGCCAGCGCATACGGGCGCAGCGGCTTGAACATGTACGCTTGCAGGTAGGCGACCATGTCGCGCGCGCTCGAATACACGCCGCCGGCCGGCGCCACCACGTTCAAATCCCAGGCGGGAGTGGGCTCGCCCGACAGCAGGTGGCCGGGCGCCAGGCGCGCCAGCATGCCGTGCGTGGGCGTGTTCGAGGTCGAGCGCATGCCCAGCGGCACGGCGATGCGCTTTTGCAGCAGCGCTTCATAGCTGATGCCGCCCTGTGCCGCCAGGGCCGTGCCCAGCACGGCATAGCCGATGTTCGAGTAGTCAAATTTGGTGCCCGGCGCGCGGGCAACTGGTAGGCGGCGAGAAACTGCCGCTGTTGCGCTTCCGTGTAGTCCGCATACGGATTGGCGGGGTCTTTCGGCGCGAAGTTGTCGGGCAGGCGCGGCAGCGAGGAGTAATGCGTGGCCAGGTCGAGCAGGCTGATCTGCTTGCCGTCGAAGGCCGGCATGGTATAGCCGGGCAATACAGTCGCCACCGGCTCGTCGAGCGTCACCTTGCCTTCGACGACGGCGTCGGCCAGCAGCAAGGCCGTCATGGTCTTGGTGACGGAACCGATCTGGTAGACGGTGTCCGCGCCCGGCTTGGTATTCTTGCCGGCATGCACGCTGCCAAAACCGTAGATGGCGCTGGTCTTGCCGTCGATCACGGCGATGACGATGCTGGGGAGCATGCCCGTGCGCGTGAGTTCCTCGGCGCGCTGGCGCACGGCGTCGTCCAGGACGGGCGCGGCCAGGGCGGCGCCGCCGAGCAGGCAAAGGGGGAGAAGGGCGAAATTGGGTGTCATGGGAAACCTTGTCCAGGGTGGGCCATAGGCGCCAGCGCCTGGATAAGGCGGCTGGCATGTCAAGTAAAGGATACGGCGCCAACATGAAGGTTGCCTGAGTTTTATGTTTGCTGGTATGGCAACGCTTGCGCTTGCTCAATGTTCAGCCAGCAGGCCCGCCAGCTGCGCGCGCATGCCGGTGGCCATGCCGAGCAGCAATTCGCCGCGTCGGCGCGCATCGGCGCGTTTCTTTGATGCTACCCCGGCCAGATCCGGCACGCGGTAGGCCGCGCAGGGCAAGTGATAATTGCCGTCGCGCATGCGCAAGGCATGCAATTCCTGCCACGCCAGGTCGTAATCGGCGGCGATATGGCGGCGGCGCCGGGCATTCAGGGCGATGCGGTTGTCATTGCTGATCAAGAACAGGTTATTGCAAGCGAAAAAATCGCCGAAATCGCGCAAGGCCGTCACCATCAGGTTTTTCGGACGGCAACCGTGCAGCGCCCGCGTGGCGTCCTTGACGGCCAGCTTGCCGGCTTCCGAGCGCAAGCCTTGCAGCGCGCCCAGCTGCAAGGACACGCCATCGGCACGGGGCAGGAACAGAAAGCTGGCCAGGTAGATCGCTTGGCCGCCGCGCGTCAGGCGCAGGCACAGTTCGCCCTCGCGGTAGCTGTCGTGGATGGCCGTCAGCTGCAAACGGAATTGCGCCCCATCCTTGCCGTCGAACGCGGCCAGCACCACGGCTTCGCGCGCGGCCCGTTCGACCAGCGCGCGCGCACCCGCTTGCCACAGGAAGCGGTAATGTCCTTCCAGCAAGGCCAGGCGATCCGCGCAGCCCAGCTGCCGCGAGGCATAAGGGCGGTAGATCTTGAAGCGCAGGCAGGGATGCAGCTGCGCCAGCGAATTCAGGCCCGGCATGCTGCCGAGAAAAGCTTGCCAGCGCGTGCGCTGGCGGGGAAAGAAGAGGGCGCCCAGGGCCGCTTTCAGGCGGTGCCCGCTGGCGTGAGGTCGTGGCACGGCGGCGCCGTGGTGCAAGGTCAAAGCGATGTCATTCATGGTTCTGCGGGAAAATGGCAGGCGCTGCACATTGAGGGCCTTGCCAATTTGAATGCTACGCGCGCCAGGTGAATTTCATATTAAGACGCTATTCCCAAGGGAATGTAAAGGATGAGAACTAATCATTTGCCTTATAGCAAGATTGACGGTTATCCTGCCAGTACCTAGCCCCGATGACTGATACCGCCCCATGAAACTCCGCCATTTGCTTGCCATCCCGATGCTGCTCGCCGCGCAGTGCGCCCACGCGCGTCGTCAAGATGGCGGCGGGGGAGCGGCCGGTATCGACGGCCGACGGCTATCGGCTGATGTTGTTCCGCAGGAGCCGCTTGCCCCTCGTGAATCTGAAGATCGAGCGCAGCGCCGCAGGCCAGTTTGCCGCCGACCGCGAGACCATCGTGGCCTACATGCAGGAGATGTCGGCCAGCAGCAGGCCGCCGTGCGCGCGCTGATCAAATTGGCCGTGAAACTCACCTTCGCCAAGGGCGCCGCCTTGCCCGATCCGGCCGGCCTGTTCAATTCCAGCCTGGACGGCAACACGCGCCGGGCCATCGACATCCACGAAGGCGAGCATCTCGATGCCGCGGCGTTCAAGGCGCTGATACGCGCCGCCGTGGCTTTGAATACGACACCCAAACCGAAACGAACGACCACTTGAGACATTATCTGTATATCTGGCACGACCCGGCCGAGCGCATGCTGGTCGCTTCCGGCATCGAATTCAAGGATTTTCTCCCGGCCCTCGGCGAGTCCGGCGGCATCGTGCTGCGCAAGGGCCGCGCCGGCACAATCAAAAAGTCTGCCGCCTGGCAGACCTTGACGCGACAACAATTGGCGGCCTTGGCCCAGGAAGACCTGTACGCCTGCGGCAGCCATGCCTGGGCCGATTGGCAAGACACAGCACCCGCTTTGCATGACGCGGACGTGGCCGCGATGCTCGACCACCGTGGCGCGCTCACGCCGCCTGCCGCCTTGCGTGGCCGCTTTCTCGCCTTTGCCCACGACGACGGCTGGTACCTGAAACTGCTGTATGCGGCATGGGACGATGCGGCGGCCTTGCTTGCCGGCGTCATCCCGCCAGCGCTGGGCACGCTCGACATGGGCGCGCTGCAGCGGGGAGGCGACGGCTACTGGCTGCAGGACGGCGCGGTTCAGGTCGAGCTGAAAACCCACGATATCGACAGCGTGCTGAACCGCCGCCTATGAGCATAGGTTCGGACGCGGCTCCCGGCCCGTCCGGGACCATCATATAGATCCCACACCATGTAGACGGGGTTCAAACATCGCGTTTCCCCTTGTTGTGCAACGCCAGTCGCGCGGCCATGCCGGCATTGTCGCGCAGCAAGCCGTCGCGTTCCAGCGCCAGCGCTTCGGCGCGCTGCTGTGCCGCCTGGGTATTTTCCGTCAGCATGTCGAGCTGGCGGTCCTGTGCAGCCAGCGCCACCTTGGCGTCGTTCAGCGCCAGCAAGGCCGTATCGAGCTTGGCCAGCAGGGCGTCGGCCGAGGCGGCCGCCTGCAGGTATTGAAATTCAAACTGGTCGCGTTCGGGGCGCACGGTGGCCAGCGCCGCGCGGTCCGCGGCCGCCTCATCTGCCAGGCGCGCGTGTTCCGCCTGCATCTGTGACAGGCGCATCTCTTGCTGCACCAGGGTCGCCTGCTGTCCTTGCAGGCGCTGCTGCAGCTGCGCGTTGTCCTGCTCCAGACGGCTGATCCGTTGCTCCGCCTGGGCCCGCTCCTCGCTGCGCTGCGCGGCGGCCGCTTCCTGGTAATGGTCGAACTGCGAGCGCACCTGCGCCAGCTGGCGGTTCAGGGCCGCGATTTCCTCGCCGCGGTCGGCCAGGCGCTGCGTCAGGCCTGCGTTATCGCTGTGCAGGGTCGCCAGTGTGACGGCGCGGAAATGGTGTTCTTCCTTCAGTTGCGCCAGCGCATGCTGGGTGGCGCGTAATTCCTGGGTGAGGGCGGCGCGCGCCTCCGTCAGTTTCAAGCGTTCGCTTTCCGTCTTCTTGAGTTTTTCCAGCGCCGCGTCCAGTTCGGCGCGGTTCTGCTGCATGCCCGTTTCGAGCTGCTGCGCCACGTCGCGCTGCTGCTTCTCGTACACGCCGCGCATCGCTTCCATCAGTTCGGCCGGCAGGCCTGACTCCGTTTTCACGGCGCCCGCGCCCTGGAACTCTTCCTTCCAGCGCTTGAGCAGGGGTGCGATCGTGCTCTTGCTGCCCGTGCTGCCCAGCGCTTCGCGCACATTGTCGACCGTGGGATTGCGCCCATCGGCAGCGACGATTTGGGCTGCTTTCATAACATCAGAGTACAAAATACCGGTGCGGGCCATGAAATCACCTATGAGCGAAATTTAGTAACGTATTACATGATACGTAATATCGAATAATATTACGATATAAATTTTGATGGTTCTTGATAAATATAACTCACGATAAGATTGCTTATCGCGTGTTATGGGGGTGTCTGGCATGCTATTCTGTGACCCTCCCAGTACAAAACCCCGATTTCGCTGCCGCCATGCCCGATTTGCCCCTTCCGAAACGCCGTGTTGGCGTGTCAAAGAACACCGCAATCGCTGATGCGCCGTTACACGGCGCCTTGATCGATGCCGAGCTGGCCGCGCGCCACCAGGCGTTTCTCGCCGCCGCCACGTCCGACAACACGCGCCGCACCTACCGTTCCGCCATCCGCCACTTCCAGGCCTGGGGCGGGGGGCTGCCTGCCGACGAGTCGACCGTCATCCGCTATTTGATGGCGTATGCGGACAGCCTGAACGCGCGTACCCTGGCCCTGCGCCTGACGGCCCTGTCGCAATGGCATGTGTACCAGGGCTTTGTCGACCCCGCGTCCACGCCCACCGTGCGCAAGACCCTGGCCGGCATCGCCCGCCTGCACGGCAAGCCGAAAAGGAAGGCGAGGGCGCTGCCCCTGGAAGACCTGGAACTGATCGTCGCCAGGCTGGCCGCCCTGGGCACCAACAAGGCCTTGCGCGACAGCGCCTTGCTGCAGCTGGGCTTTTTTGGCGCTTTCCGCCGCAGCGAACTGGTGGGATTGAGGCTGGAAGACATCCGGTGGGAGCCGCAAGGCCTGGTGATCACCTTGCCCCGCTCGAAAACGGATCAACTGGGGGAAGGTATCGTCAAGGCGATCCCGTTCGGCGACGGCGTCTGCTGCCCGGCCACGGCCTTGCGCGCCTGGCTGGGCGTGGCGGGCATCGCCAGCGGCCCGCTCTTGCGCACCGTCAACCAGTGGGGCCATGTGGGCGGAAAGGGATTGCACGCGAGCAGCATCAACACGATACTGGAAGGCTGCGCCCGGCTGGCCGGGCTCGATTACGTGCCGGAACTATCGAGCCACAGCCTGCGCCGCGGCATGGCCACCAGTGCGCACCGCGCCGGCGCCGATTTCCAGGCCATCAAGCGCCAAGGCGGCTGGCGCCACGACGGCACCGTGCATGGCTATATAGAAGAAGCGGGGCGTTTCGAGGAAAATGCGGCGGGGAGTTTGTTGAAGGGGAAGAGGAAGCCGGCGGGATGAGGCGAGCGACAACACCTCGCGGCAGGCCTTCAGCGGATGGCATGAATA
>NZ_JBWBYV010000026.1:0-34041 GCF_056174685.1 Janthinobacterium sp. BHSEK | reverse complement strand
CCGCTGAAAGCATCTAAGCGGGAAACTTGCCTTGAGATGAGATTTCCCAGAGCCTTGAGCTCTTTGAAGGGTCGTTCGAGACCAGGACGTTGATAGGCTGGGTGTGGAAGTGCAGTAATGCATTAAGCTAACCAGTACTAATTGCCCGTACGGCTTGTCCCTATAACCTTAGCAGGTACAGAGGATAAGAAAGTACATGTTGCGTGTTGTTGATCGCAATCATTACCCAAAATTCTAAATAATCCGCTTCTTCCAGATTCATGGCTTTGTCGCTCCACTGAGGACAAATGCCGGTACAAGTTATGCCTGATGACCATAGCAAGTTGGTCCCACCCCTTCCCATCCCGAACAGGACCGTGAAACAACTTTGCGCCGATGATAGTGCTGCAACCAGTGTGAAAGTAGGTTATCGTCAGGCTTGTTATTCGAAAAAACCCCCATCGGTGATCCGGTGGGGGTTTTTTTACGTCCGCGGCTTTTATCTAGGCCAGCGATTGCCGGGTTTTTGAAAGGGATATCTTGTCTGCTGTGCATACACTGGAGCAATTACGTGCTGGCCAACTGGCCGGCGTGCGCCGCCTGAAGCTGTCGTGCGGCTTGACGGCATTCCCCCGCGAAATCTTCGACCTGGCCGACAGCCTGGAAATCCTCGACCTGTCCGGCAACGCGCTGTCTTCGCTGCCCGACGAGCTGCCGCGCCTGCACAAGCTGCGCATCATTTTTTGCTCCGATAACCTGTTCACCACCTTGCCGGCCGTGCTCGGTGCTTGTCCTGCGCTGGAAATGATCGGTTTCAAGGCGAACCGGATCCGCCATGTACCGGCCGCAGCCTTGCCATCGGCACTGCGCTGGCTGACCCTGACCGACAATGTCATCGAGTCCATGCCGGATGAGCTGGGCAAGTGCAGTGAATTACAGAAACTCATGCTGGCAGGAAATTGCCTGACTAGCTTGCCGGCATCCCTTGCCAATTGCCACCGGCTGGAACTGGTGCGCATTGCCGCCAACCGCTTCACGGCGCTGCCCGACTGCCTGTTGTCCTTGCCACGCCTGGGCTGGCTCGCGTATGCGGGCAATCCCTGTACTGAAGCGCGTGAATTGGCTGCCCTGAGCGGCGCCGGTACGGCGGGCGTGGCCTGGCAGCGCCTGCAACTGGCGCAGCAGCTGGGTGAGGGAGCATCGGGCGTGATTTACCGTGCCCGCCTCGATGATGCCGAGGATGTTGCGGTGAAAGTATTCAAGGGAGCGATGACCAGCGACGGCTTGCCGCGCAGCGAAATGGCCGCCTGTGTCGGGGCCGGCGCCCATCCGGGCCTGATTCCCATCCTCGGGACGCTCGATGCGCATCCGCAAGGGGCGCTGGGACTCGTCATGCCGCTGATCGATGTTGCCTACCGCAACCTGGCAGGGCCGCCCAGCCTGTCATCATGCACGCGCGACGTGTATGCCGAGGGCGTGCGCTTTGACGCATCACAAGTCCTGGCCATTGCCCACGGCATCGCCTCGGCCGTGCGCCAGCTGCATGCGCGCGGGATCGTGCATGGCGATCTGTATGCACACAACATCCTGCATGCGGACGCCGGCGCCTGCCTGCTGGGCGACTTCGGTGCGGCGTCCATGTTTGCGCCAGACATGCCGCAAGGGGACTTGCTGCAGGGTATAGAGGCGCGCGCCTTTGGCGTGCTGCTGGGTGAGCTGGTCGCGCACTGTGCGGCGCCCTTGCCGGCCATGCAGGCCTTGCTGGAGGCTTGCCTGCAGGAAGAAATATCGCGGCGGCCCAAGTTCGACGTGATCGAACGAGCGTTGCGAGATATGCTCCCCGCATAAAAAAAATGGCGCAGCCTTCGCAGGCTGCGCCATTTTCATTTCAGGCTGGCAATCTTCAGCCAGGTAGCTGGATTTCTTTTTCCGGCAGGGCGATCTGGTTGTCGACACTGAACTGGTAATCCTTGAAGACGTGTTCGGCCGTCAGGATCTGGTATTCGCCGTTGTCCAGTTTATGCGTCGTGTCCTTCAGGCGATACGTGTAATGGCCGCAAGTCCAGCAGTTGAAGTTGCGCATGTGGGTGCACAGGCAAGTCTTGTCCATCACGACGACGGTTTTCTGTTCCGGATGGGCAGCCACTTCGCGGTTGTACGAGTTGATGTACGCGCAGTTGCCCGTCGCATCGAGCAGGTAGCCATACGATTCACAGCCTGGACGGATGCCGGCGCCGATGGCGGGCGTGTTTTTCAGCATGCGCATCGGGTAGCCGGTCGGCGAGACGCCGTTGACGATGATGTCTTCTTCCGAGGCCTTGTAATATTCCTGCTTGACCTTGTTCGGCAAGCCGCATTCCTTGGTGACGGTAAAGCGCGTCGCCACTTGCACGCCGGCCGCGCCCGCTTCCAGGAAGGAGACGGCGTCGCTGCCCGTGAAGATGCCGCCGGCGGCGATCAGCGGGATGTCCAGCTGTTCCGCCTTCAGGTAGGCCAGCAGTTCCGCCGTGATCGTGTGCAGGTCGTAATTGGCCCAGTCCATGCCGAAACCCAGGTGGCCGCCGGCCAATGGTCCTTCGACGATGATGAAGTCGGGCAAACGGTCCAGCTTGGCGTTCTTGCGCAGGAAAATCTGCAAGGCGCGCACGGACGAGACGATGATGCCCAGCTTGGCGTCACGGAAACGTGGATGGTCGGCCATCAGGGCGAACGAGCCGAAGTGCAGACCGGCGGACAGGGTGATGCCGTCGATGCCCGCGTCCAGCGCCGCATTCAGGCGCACGCGCAAGGTTTCGCGGGGGCCGTTCATGGTCAGCTTTTCCATGCAATTGACGAAGATCAAGCCATCGCCCTTTTTCGCTTCCATGGTGCGGCCGATGTGCAGGCGCTGCGCTTCCGCCAGGCGGCCCAGATCGAACTGGACCACGGCCTTGTCGCTGTTATTGATGTTGAATTTGTACAGTTTCGTCTTGTCTTTGACGAAGGTGGTGTCGAAACGGCGATCCGACACGTCTTCCACCATGGCATCGGAGATATGCCCAATACCGTTCAGCCGGGCCGCTTCCAGGGCCAGCTCCGACGTGGAAATATCCACACCCATTCCGCCTATCATGATGGGCACATATTCTTTTTTGCCAAATCGCAGGCGGAAATCATCAACACGTTTCATTGCTATCCTTAGACTACCGTGGTTATCACTGAGCCAGATGTACGGTCAAGCCCGCAGCCGGTCGGGCGTGCGGGCGCATGTAGCTGTGCGCAGCTTCAATTCTACCCCAAGCGGGCAGGCGCTCTGAGGCAGAGCTTGCCGCCATGCCGCGCGAACGCAGGCCGGAGCGTGCGCATCATCGAAATTAATCGCGGAAGTTGTTAAATTCCAGCGGCATGTCGGGCACGTCCTTGCGCAGCATGGCCATGGCCGCCTGCAGGTCGTCGCGCTTGGCGCCCGTGACGCGCACGGCTTCGCCCTGGATGCTCGCTTGCACTTTCATCTTGCTGTCCTTGATGACGCGCACGATTTTCTTGGCATCATCCGATTCGATGCCATTCTTGATCTTGATGATCTGCTTGACCTTGTCGCCGCCGATCTTCTTGATGTCGCCTTCGTCGAGGAAGCGCACATCGACCTTGCGTTTGGTCAATTTGTTCGTCAGCACGTCGCGTACCTGGCTGAGCTGGAATTCCGAGTCCGCAAACGCGGTCAATTCGTTTTCCTTGTGTTCGACGCGGGCGTCGCTGCCTTTGAAGTCGAAGCGGGTCGTGATTTCCTTGTTGGATTGCTCGACGGCATTCTTGACTTCGATCATATCGGCTTCGGAGACTACATCAAATGACGGCATGGTCTGTTCCTTTTCTTGTTAAAGCGAGCGCACGCTCGGCGCGCTGGGCCTTGGCGGCTGATTCTGCGCCATGGGGCGGCCCTGTTAAAGATGCGACATTTTAACGGACAACGGGCAAGTCGCCCTTGTCCTGAGGTGGTTTTTTGTCGCTTTCGCTCTATAATCGAGCAAAATTTCCCTATCCCATGCATCCAGAGCTCACCATCGAACACAATTACAACCTCCAGCGCCTGAATACCTTCGGCATCGCGGCCAACGCGGCCGCTTACGTACGCATCACTTCGCAGGCCCAGCTGCAGGCCGCGCTGCAGGATCCGGCCCTGTCCGCCATGCCGCGCCTGATACTGGGCGGCGGCAGCAACATCGTGCTTACGGGCGACTTTCCCGGCGCCGTGCTGCACATGGCCACGCGCGGCATGCGCCTGGCGCAGGCGGACTTCGAGACGATACTCGTCACGGCCGCGGCCGGCGAAAACTGGCACGATTTTGTGCAGTGGACCCTGGCGCAAGGCGTGGGCGGGCTGGAAAACCTGTCATTGATTCCCGGCACGGTGGGCGCGGCGCCTATCCAGAATATTGGCGCGTACGGCGTTGAAATCAAGGATTATCTGCATAAGGTGAGCGTCATGCACAGCGCCAGCGGCATCGTCTTCGACATGGACCGCGACGCCTGCCGCTTCGCTTACCGCGACAGCATCTTCAAGCAGGTGGAAGGCCGCGAGCTGATCGTGCTGGAAGTGACGTTTGCCTTGCCCGCCGAGTGGCGGCCGAACTTGCGCTATGCGGAACTGGCGCAGGCCGTGGCCGAGCGCAATCTTGCCGAACCGACAGCACAACAGGTGGCTGAAACGGTGATGGCGATCCGTCGGCGAAAATTGCCGGACCCGGCCGTGATCGGCAATGCGGGCAGCTTCTTCAAGAATCCCGTGGTGTCACGGGAGCAATGTCTTGCCTTGCTGGAACGCTTTCCCACCTTGGTGCACCATGCGCAGCCCGATGGCACGGAAAAGCTGGCGGCCGGCTGGTTGATAGATCAGTGCGGCTGGAAGGGGAAAAACCTGGGGCCCGCGGGAGTGTATCCCAAGCAGGCGCTGGTTCTGGTGAATAATGGCGGCGCTCGTGGCGCGGACATTACCCGGCTTGCGGAAGCGATACAGGATGATGTCGAGGCGAAATATGGCGTGCGCCTGTCGCCCGAGCCTGTGTTTGTTTGATCTTGATTAAATCCACGCTTGAAAAATGTTCAGGGCAGCGCAGCGCAGCCATGGACGTTTTTTCTGCGCGGATCAGCCAAAGTGGCAGACGTAATCGACGGTTTCGATGGTCTCGATATCAAAATAGCTATTGCCCGGGATTTTGAATTCCGTGCCCGCGCCATAGCTGTTCCACTCCGTCGCGTCGGCCAGGCGCACCTTGCACAGGCCGCCGACGATTTCCATGGTCTCCGGCGCGCCCGTGTTGAAGCGCTGCGATGACGCGAAAATCACGCCCACGCTTTTCTTCGTGCCATCGGCCAGGATGACGTTGTGCGAGACGCATTTGCCGTCAAAGTAGATATTCGACTTCTTGACGACGCTGACATTGTCCAGTTGTGTGCTCATGCTTCACTTTCCTTGCTGTTAAAAATCAGTCCCGGACGTCATCGGCGCTCAGCACGCTGTTGCGTCCGCCGCGCTTGGCCGCGTACAGGGCCTGGTCGGCGCGGTTGATCAGTTGCTCGACCGTCGAGTCCGGCGAAGGCACGACGGTGGCCACGCCGATCGAGATGGTGACGATGCCCGTGCCTGCCGCCGGGTTTTCGATCTGCAAGCCTTCCAGATGGCGCCGGCATGCTTCGGCGATCAGCAGCGCGCCGGCCGCTTCCGTTTCCGGCAGGATCAGGGCGAATTCCTCTCCCCCGTAGCGGGCGGCCAGGTCGGCCGGGCGTTTCAAATGTTCCGTGAGCACCGCGGCAACTTTTTTCAGGCACAGGTCGCCCGCCAGGTGGCCGAAATGGTCGTTATAGCTTTTAAAATGGTCGATATCGCAGAACAGCAGACTCAGCGGCGCCTTGTCGCGCTGGCCCCGCTGCCATTCGAAATGCAAGGTTTCATCGAAGCGGCGGCGGTTGGCGATGCCCGTCAAGCCATCGAGGGCGGCCAGTTTCTGCAATTCAATGTTCGCGTCCGCCAAGTTCTTTTGGCTTTCGCGCAGGAAACGAAAAGCCTGGTCGCGCTGCAGGCGGCTGATGTGCGCGTTGGAATGGTAGCGTATGCGCGCCAGCAGCTCCAGGCGGTCCGGCAGTTTCACCACATAATCGTTGGCGCCGACGGCAAAGCTGTGGGCCTTCAGTTTCGGGTCATCCTTGGCCGACATCACGATCACCGGCACGTGCGCGAGCGCCTGGTTTTCGCGGTACAGCTGGATCAGGGCGAAGCCGTCGATGCCCGGCATCACCAGGTCTTGCAGGATGACGGTCGGTTGCAAACGCAGCGCCGTGTCCAGCGCCTGCGTGGCGTCGGTCACATAATGAAATTCGATATCCTGCTGGTCGCTGAGCATGCGCCGGACTGCCTCGGCAATGATCAACTGGTCGTCCACCAGCAGCACGCTGACCTTGAATTCGGTCAATGCGGGCTCATGCTGGGTGAAGCTGGAGGAGAATTCTGGCATTGCATTCTTTTCAGATGTTAGGGGGAGGGCTCCCACCCATTGTTGAGTTTGGCGCCCAGGCGGCCGCGCAGGCTGGCGCCTATTCTATCCAATGGCAGGATTTGCTGCGCCGCATCGAGTTCAGCCGCTGCGCGCGGCATGCCGTACACGGCGCTGCTGGCCTGGTCTTGCGCGATCGTCGTCTTGCCTGCGCGGCGCATGGCCAGCAAGCCATCGCCGCCGTCGCGCCCCATGCCTGTGAGCAAAACGCCGATGGCGTCGCCGCGCCAGTGCTGCGCCACGCAGTTGAAGAAGACATCGACGGACGGGCGGTAAACATAGTCGCGCGGTGCTGCATCGTACCCCAAACGATAATTTTGATCTAGCAGCAGGTGATCATTGGTCTTGGCGATCAGCACCGTGCCGGACACCAGTTCGTCGCCTTCGGCGATCACGCGCACGGGCATGCTGAGCTGGTCGTCCAGCCATTTGGCGAAGTGCGAGGCGAAGGTTTCATCGATATGCTGCACCACCACGATGGCGCAGCCGGGCGGCGCCGTCCAGCCGGACAGCACCTTGGCTACCGCTGACGGCCCGCCCGTCGAGGCGCCGATGGCCACCAGGGTCGATACCTGGCCGTCGCCCCGTTCGCCGCCATTGCCGTTCGCCTGGCGCGGCGGCGGTGCCTCGGCGCTGTGGCGTATCAGCTTGCCGATGGTCTTGATCTTGGCCAGCAGTTCGCTGTCGCCGCCCACTTCCCCCTGCAGCACCGGCGTGGCCGTGACGTCGAGCGCGCCCGCGCCCAGCGCGCGGAAGACCTGGTTGACATTGTCCTGCGGGCGGCCCGTGACGACCAGGATGGCGCACGGACTTTGCTCCATGATCAGGCGCGTCGCTTCCACGCCATCCATCTCCGGCATGTTCAGGTCCATCAGGATCAGGTCGGGGCGGTTGCCCTCGCACATGCGCACGGCTTCGAGTCCCGTGCGGGCGATCCACAGCACCTGGTGTTCCTGCGTACTGGCGACCACCCGGCGCAGGGCCTCGGCGGCCATGGCGACATCGTTGGCAATGGCAATTTTCATGAATGACAGCTCATAAGCGGGCATCTCCTATCAGGTCGGCCACCGCGTCGAGCAAGGTCTCGTCGTGGAAGCTGCCTTTGGTCAGATAATAATCGGCGCCGGCGGACAGGCCGCGCGCGCGGTCTTCCGGGCGGTCCTTGTACGAGACGATCATCACCGGCAGCTTGTGCAGGTGCAGGTCCTTCTTGATCAGCGAGACCAGTTCGATGCCGTCCATGCGCGGCATGTCCACGTCGGTGACCACCAGATCGTACTCGCCGCTGCGCACCACGTTCCAGCCGTCGATGCCGTCGATGGCCACGTCGACCTCGAAACCGCGCGCCAGCAGCAGCTTGCGCTCCATCTCGCGCACCGTCAGCGAATCGTCGACGACGAGGATGCGCTTGGCGCGGCGCTGCTGCGCGTGGCCCGCCTGCGCCAACTGGTGCAAGCCGCCTTCGTGCAGCAGCTTGTCGATCGACAGCAGCAGATCGGGCACGTCGAGGATCAGCACCGGTTCGCCGTCGTCGAGCAGGGCGGCGGCGGAAATGTCGCGCATCTTGCCGAAGATCGGATCGATGGCCTGCACCGCCAGGCTTTGCTCGCCGCGGATGGCGTCGACCACCAGTGCATAGCTTTGCTTGCCGCGGCCGATCACCACCACCGGCAAGTCCTCTGCCTGGCTGGCCGCTTCGCCCAGCTCCAGCACCTGCGCCGCCGACACCAGGCCCAGATGTTCGCCCTTGAGTTCAAAGAACTGCTTGTTTTCCAGGGTATGGATGGCCGCTTGCGGCACGCGCACCACGCTTTCCACCTTGACGATGGGGATGGCGTAGGCTTCGCCGTGCACGTCGACCACCAGCGCGCGCACG
Organism: Janthinobacterium sp. BHSEK; assembly: GCF_056174685.1. Classification (NCBI taxonomy): domain Bacteria; kingdom Pseudomonadati; phylum Pseudomonadota; class Betaproteobacteria; order Burkholderiales; family Oxalobacteraceae; genus Janthinobacterium; species Janthinobacterium sp. BHSEK. The sequence goes on along the minus strand of NZ_JBWBYV010000026.1, from coordinate 25,656 downwards.
ATCGACTGCGTCAGCGGCAGGGTAATCAGGGCGCGGAAACCGCGGCCCGGCTCCGACTCCAGGCGCACCGTGCCGTTTTGCTGGCGTATCGTCTCGTGCACGATGTCGAGGCCCACGCCGCGTCCGGACAATTGATTGGCCGTCGCCTTCAGGCTGAAGGCGGGCAAGAACAAAAACTCCAGCAGCTCGCCCGGCGACAGCGCGGCGGCCATGGCGGGGCTGGCCATCTTGCGCTCGATGACGGACTGGCGGATTTTTTCCAGGTCGACGCCGCGCCCGTCGTCGCTGATCTCGATGCTCAGCATGCCGGCGCGGTGGCGCGCTTCCATGCGTATCGTGCCCAGCGCTTCCTTGCCCGCGTCGATGCGCTCGTACGGGCCTTCCATGCCATGGTCGATGGCGTTGCGCAGCATGTGGTTCAGCGGGCTTTCGATCTTCGCCAGGATGTCGCGGTCGACCAGGGTGTCCTCGCCGTCGATCTCCAGCTGCACTTCCTTGCCCAGACTGCGCGCCAGGTCGCGCACCATGCGGGGAAACGCGTGGATGCCGTCGCGGAAAGGACGCATGCGCAGGGCCAGCACTTCGTCGACCATACCTTGCGAGACGGCCAGCAGACGCCGCTCATAGGTTTCGATGTCGGCGATGTGCTCGAGCATGAACTGCTTCAGGGGCTGCGTCTTTTGCAGCGCCAGCAAGGACTTTTCCATCAGGCTCGGGTCGGCCGAACGGGCGATGGCTTCGTGCAGGTGCTCGATGGCGGAAAACAGGCTGCTCTGGTTGCGCTTGAAGCGCTGCAGGGCGCCGACGAACGGGTGCATCTGGTGCGCATTGATGCGCGATTCGCTGGCCAGCGACAGCAGTTTGTCGAAGTTTTGCGCCGCCGCCTTGGCCGGTGCGGCACCCGAACGCGGCGCAGGCGCGGCCGCCGACTCAGGCTCCTCGCCCGCCAGGCCGCTGGCCACGGGAGGCTGCGGCGCGGCCGCTTCCTGCGACAAGGGGGCCGCTGCCGGCGCCGGCATGGGGGCCGGCGCCGAGGGCAGGGCCGGCAATTCGGGCAGTTCGGCGATGCCGGCGATGGCGTTCAGGGTCTGGTCGATCTGCGCCGCGTTGGCGGCCAGCCACGCTTCGGCGCCTGCGTCGTCCAGGCGCGACAGCTGCACGATCAGGTCGACGCCCGACAGCAGCACGTCGACCCGTTCCGGCGTGAGTTTCAATCGGCCATGCTGGGCAGCGACAAAGCTGTCTTCCATGCCGTGCGCCAGCTGCACCACCACTTGCAGGCCGACGATGGCCGCGGCGCCCTTGATCGAGTGCGCCGCGCGCATCATCGCCTCGACGGCCGCCGCGTCGCCCGCATGGCGCTCCATGGCCAGCAAGCCGTCGGTGAGAATCTGGGTCTGGCTGTCCGCCTCCATGCGGAACAGGTCCAGCATGGAAAAGGCACTCAGGTCGCCGTGCTGGTCCTGGCTCATCGTAGTAGTCTCGCAAGTTGAAAGCCGATCAGCGCCGTGTCGAGGCAGCCGATGCGCATGTCGCCCTCGGTGATGACGCCGGACAGAAAGCGCGACAGGCCCTTGTTGATGGTGGCCGCCGGCGCCTGCACGGCGCCCGACGCATAGCGCACGATGCCGTGCAGGTCGGCCACGGGCAGGGCGTAAGCCTGTTCTTCCCAGCGCAGCAGCAGCAGGCGCGCGAACGTGTGGCGGCCCTTGGCCGGCGGCGCGCCCTGTTCGTCGATGCCCAGCAGGTGCGCCAGCGACATGCATGGATACAGCTTGCCGCCGATATTGACGATGCCGGACAGGCCGCGCCCGCCGCGGTGCGGCAGCACGTGCGGCCTGGCTTGCGGCGCTACGGCGTCGAACACGCGCGTGGGCAGCGCCAGCCATTCGCGGCCGATGCGAAACACCAGCGCCGAGCTGTCGCGCACTTCGCCGCCCGCATCGATCTGGCGGAAGTGGCTGGCCCAGTCGCGCTGGTAGTGTGCGTCCACGGGCCGCTGCAGGTTGCGCTGGGCGGCGCCCGCGTACACGTCGCAGTTGCGGCAATGCACGTTGGCGGGCAGTCTGGGGCAGCTCTGGTCGCCGGCCACGCCGATATGGTTCCAGCAGTCGTCGATGGTTTCCAGAGTCTCGCTGGCGATGGTGGTTGTCATGCGTGCCCCTTAGTTGGACGCCTGGCGGCGCTGGTAGATGCGCGCCGCGCGCGCCTTCAGGGTGGCGGCGGCCGTGTGGTTGCCATTGCGTTCGGCCAGCAGGGCCAGATGGCACAGCGCCTCGTAATGGTCGGGCTGCAGGTAGATGCAGCGGCGCCAGTAGTCGTCGGCCAGGTCCATCTTGCCGGCCAGTTCATTGATGATGCCCAGCATGAAATACGCTTCCGCCGCCTCGGGAACTCTCGCCAGGTGGGCGTGGCATTTTTCTCCGGCCTCGCGCAACTGGCCGCGGTCGGCCAGCAGGCGCGCTTCGGCCAGCAAATCGGCTGGCGCGGCCGGTGCCGGCGCGGGCGACGGCACGGACACGGGGCGCGTGCGCGGCGCCGCCGGGACGGGCGCGGCGGAAGAGGGGGCTGCCGGGGCGCGCCCTGGCGCGGGCGGCACGCTGCGCAGGGGACGCGCGGCAGGCAGCGGCGCCACCTGCACGGGGCCGGCCGGCGGCGCCGTTTCCTTCTTCAGGGCGAAGGCCTGGCGGAACTGCAGCGGCGCGAAGCCGTTCTGGCAGAACGAGGGCACTTCCGCATAGCCGGCCAGCAACATGCCGTCGTCGGCCAGCAGGGCGGACAGATTGGCGATGGCCGCGCGCGTGGTCGGCTTGTCGAAGTAGATCAGCAGGTTGCGGCAGAAGATGACGTCGTAGTGGCGGCTGTAGGTGGCGGTATCGAACTGCAGCAGATTGCCCTGTTTGAAGGTCACCTGTTCGCGCAGGGAGTCGATGATGCGGTAGGCGTCGTCGGCCACGTGCGTGAAATAGCGCTCGCGGAAGGCCACGTCCTGCGCGCGGAAGGCGTTGCGGCCGTACACGCCGGCCTGCGCCCGCTCGATGCAGCCGGGGCTCAGGTCATACGCGTCGATGCTGAACGCCTGTTTCGGCACGCCGCCGTCGCGCAGCGCCATGGCCATCGAATACGGTTCCTCGCCGCCCGCGCACGGAATCGACAGGATGCGCGTGGCGCGTCCCCGGGTCCAGCGTTCCTGCACCAGTTCAACGGTGGCGTAGAACGCCTGCGGATCGCGGAACAGCCACGATTCGGGCACCACCACCAGCTCGATCAATTGCGTCATTTCAGCCGGCGTGAGCGCCTGCAGATAGGCTTCGCTATCGCTGAAGCCCGTCTGCTCCATGCGCTGGTTGACGGCCCGCTCGGCCACGGATTTGGACACCGACAGGCCGGTCGCGCGGCGCAGCAGGGCTTGCGCCGTCATGCCGCGCTCGCGTCTTGAAACAGCAGCGCGCGCACGTCCGGCGGCAGCAGGTGTTCCAGCTCGACCAGCTGCACGATGCCGTCGGCATCGCTGGCCACCTGGCCCAGGAAGGGCGCCGTCGCCACGCCGCTGTCTTCAAGCCCTTGCGGGTCGATATCGGCGATGCCGCGCACCTGCGAAGCGAGCAAGCCCAGCGTGTGCGTGGCGCCGCCTGGCGCGCGGTAGTCGACGATGACGATGCGCGTGTCGAACTGCGCGGCGGCGGCCGGCAGCCCTGCCAGGCGCGACAGGTCGATCACTGGCACGGGCGTGCCGTGCAAGTCCATCAGGCCGGCCACGTAGTCTGGCGTGAGCGGCAACTGTTTCAGCTCCAGCAGCGGCAGGACGCGCACGATGCCGGCCAGGGGCAGGCCGTAGCGGTCGCGTCCGATGTGAAAGAGCAGCACTTTCATGGGATCAGATGGTGACGGCGAAGGTCGACACGCTCGACTGCAGGTCACCCGCCGCATATTGCAGCTGGTGCACCGCCTCGCTGGTGGCTTTTAATGACTCCACCGTCTGCTGCGTGGCATCGTTGAGCTGCATCATGGTGTCGGAGATCTGCGAGGCGCCGATCGCTTGCGACTGCATGCCTTGCAGCACGGCGTCGAATTGCGGCGTGAGTTTCTGTACCTGGTCCATCACGGACGACAGCTGCTCGGCCACCTGGCGTACCTCGCCCACGCTGCGGCGAATTTCTTCCGAGAATTTATCCATGCCCATCACGCTGGCGGACACGGCCGACTGCATTTCCTTGAGCATTTGCTCGATATCCCAGGTGGAAACGGAGGTCTGGTCCGCCAGGCGGCGGATTTCCGTCGCCACCACGGAAAAGCCGCGGCCCGCCTCGCCCGCCTTTTCCGCCTCGATGGCGGCGTTCAGCGACAGGATGTTGGTCTGGTCCGCCACCTTCGTGATGGTGATCAGCACGCTATTGATATTGCTGGCCTTTTCCGACAGGGCGGCCAGCTTGGCGTTGATGGAATCGGTGGCCGAAACCATGTGCTGCATGGTCGAATCCATGCGCTTGAGGTTATTCTGCGCTTCGGCGGTCGCATTCGTCGTGTAGTCGGCCACGGCGGTGGCGTCTTCCATGGTTTTGAGCAACTGGCTCGTGTTGGCCGAGATTTCCTTGGTGGTGCTGAGAATTTCCACGCTCGTTTGCGCTTGCTCAATGCCCGTGGCTTCCTGCTGGCGCGCCGAGGCGGCGATTTCCGTGGCGGACGTCGTCACCTGGATGCCGGCCTTTTGCACATTGTTGAGCAGGCTGCGCAGGTTTTCGAACATCTTCGCCAGGCCGTTGCCCAGCTGGCCGATAGCGTCGCTGCCCGTGATGCCGACCTTGCCCGTCAGGTCGCCCGAGGCCGCCTTGGACACCACTTCCAGCAAGGAATCGACCTTGGCCCGCAAGCTATTCGTCGCGGCCAGTTCGTTGGCCTGGTTGTCCTGGATGGTTTGCGCCATACGGTTGAACTCTTCCGTCACCTTGCCCAGTTCGTCGCGCGAGAGGATGGCGGCGCGTGCGCTTTGCTCGCCGCCGGCGATGCGCCCGACGGCGTCCGTCAGGCTGTTCAGCGGGCCGAGGATGGTACGGCCCAGCAGGTAGGAAATGCCCAGCGCTAGCACCACGCACAGCAGGCCGCCCAGGGCCAGGGTTAGCATCATGGTTTCCTGCAATTTTGCCGTGGTGGCCGTGCGCTCTGCCAGCAGGCGCGATTCTTCCGCCGCCACTTCGTCGAGCAGCTTGTTCGCTTGCGCGACGGCCGGGTAGCCGGTCGGCGGCATGGTGCGCGCCACCGCTTCCGTGGCGCCCGGCGCATTGCCCAGCGCGCGGCGCTTCTCGATCAGGGGATGGATCCACTCCTTGACCCAGGTGCTGGTCAGCTGGTCGATCTTGCGGAAGCGTTCCGACTGCACCTTGTTGTCGACCGTCATGGCGATGGCTTTTTGCGTGTGCTGGCTCAACACCCCTGTTTCATCGGTTTCCGGCGTCAGCGAGGCTTCGCTGCCGGTCAGGATGAAACCGCGCGCCTCCACCTGGATTTGCAGGATGGAATTGTGAATCTTGTCGATCTCGACCAGCACTTCCATCGTATGGCGGTCCCATGCATTGGCCTCGGACAGGCGCGCAAAGCTGTTGTAGGCCACGCCCAGCAGGATCAGGATGATGGCCACGATGGAGCCGAAGCCCAGGTACAGTTTATTCTTGATACTCAGGTCTTTGAACATGGTGGCTCCGGAAGCGGGAAGGTCAGCACAATTGCACTGTAGCATTTTGCCATGCGGACAGCAAAATGGGGCGCGTGCAGGGCCGTAAATCGTGGCCGAGTGCGTTTCAAACGTAAAAAAGCCGCCCGTGGGCGGCTTTCGGCGGGCGCGGGAGGCGGTGCCTCCCTGCCAGCAATTACTTCTGGCCCCGTTTTTCGCGGGCGATGGCGGCGATGCGCATGCGCAAGGCGTTCAGCTTGATGAAACCGCCGGCGTCGGCCTGGTTGTAGGCGCCGCCGTCTTCGTCGAAGGTGGCGATGTTCATGTCGAACAGCGAATCGGTCTTCGAGTCGCGCGAGACGACGATGACATTGCCCTTGTACAGCTTGATGCGTACCCAGCCGTTCACGGTTTCCTGCGTGTGGTCGATCAGGGTTTGCAGGGCCACGCGCTCGGGCGCCCACCAGTAGCCGTTGTAGATCATCGATGCGTAGCGCGGCATCAGGTCATCTTTCAGGTGGGCCACTTCGCGGTCCAGGGTGATCGATTCGATGGCGCGGTGGGCCTTGAGCATGATGGTGCCGCCCGGGGTTTCATAGCAGCCGCGCGACTTCATGCCGACGTAGCGGTTTTCCACCAGGTCCAGGCGGCCCACGCCATGCTTGCCGCCAACCTTGTTCAGTTCGGCCAGCACGGTGGCGGGCGACATGCGCACGCCGTTGATGGCGACGATGTCGCCTTTTTCGTATTCGATGTCCAGGTATTCCGCTTCGTCCGGCGCCTTTTCAGGGCTGACGGTCCAGCGCCACATCGTTTCTTCCGCTTCGGCGCTCGGGTTTTCCAGGTGGCGGCCTTCAAAGCTGATGTGCAGCAAGTTGGCATCCATCGAGTACGGCGCGCCGCCGTTCTTGTGCTTCATGTCGATTTCGATGCCGGCGTCTTCCGCGTACTTCAGCAGTTTTTCGCGCGACAGCAGATCCCACTCGCGCCATGGGGCGATGATCTTCACGCCTGGCTTCAGGGCGTAGGCGCCCAGTTCGAAACGCACCTGGTCGTTGCCCTTGCCGGTGGCGCCGTGCGAGATGGCGTCGGCGCCCGTGGCGTTGGCGATTTCGATCAGGCGCTTGGCGATCAGCGGACGGGCGATCGAGGTGCCCAGCAGGTATTCGCCTTCGTAGACGGTGTTGGCGCGGAACATCGGGAAGACGAAATCGCGCACGAATTCTTCGCGCACGTCTTCGATATGGATGTTTTCCGGCTTGATGCCGAACTTGATGGCCTTGGCGCGCGCCGGTTCCAGTTCTTCGCCCTGGCCCAGGTCGGCCGTGAAGGTGACGATTTCGCACTGGTAGTTATCTTGCAGCCATTTCAGGATGACGGAGGTGTCGAGTCCGCCGGAATAGGCCAGGACTACTTTTTTAATGTCGCTCATATTGCTTCCAGTTGTCGTTGTCGATGTATGTATTGCGATGCTGCCAGGTTTTATGCAGTGCCAGGCGAATTAGTGGATTTTACCCAGTAACAGGTATTCGATCAGCGCTTTTTGCACGTGCAAGCGGTTTTCCGCCTCGTCCCACACCACCGACTGGGGGCCGTCGATCACTTCGGCGGCCACTTCCTCGCCGCGGTGGGCGGGCAGGCAGTGCATGAACAGCGCGTCGGGCGCGGCGCGGGCCATCTTCGCGCCATCGACGATCCAGCCGTCGAAGGCGGCGATACGGGCCGCGTTTTCCGCTTCATAGCCCATGCTGGTCCACACGTCCGTGTTGACCAGGTGCGCGCCTGCGCAGGCGTCGGACGGGTCGGCGAAGAAGGTGTAGCGCTCGGTCTTGACTTGCGACAGGTCGATGTCGTAGCCCTTCGGCGTCGAGACGTTGACGTGGAAGCCGAACACTTCGGCCGCCTGCAGCCACGAGTACAGCATGTTGTTGGCGTCGCCGATCCAGGCGACGACCTTGCCGGCGATCGAGCCGCGGTGTTCGATGTAGGTGAAGATATCGGCAAAGACCTGGCAGGGGTGGTGTTCATTCGTCAGGCCATTGATCACCGGCACGCGCGAATTGGCGGCGAAACGCTCGATGATGTCCTGGCCGAAGGTGCGCACCATGATGATGTCGCACATGCGCGACATGACCTGGCCCGCGTCTTCCACCGGCTCGCCGCGGCCCAGCTGGGAGTCGCGCGTGTTCAGGTAGATGGCGGCGCCGCCCAGCTGATGCATGCCCGCTTCGAACGACAGGCGCGTGCGGGTGGAGTTCTTTTCAAAGACCATCACCAGGGTGCGGTCGATCAGTGGATGGTAGATTTCGTAATTCTTGAACTTGCGCTTGATCAGATGGGCGCGTTCGATCACATATTCGTACTCTTCCAACGTGAAATCGGAGAACTGGAGGTAGTGCTTGATCGGTTTTTTTGTCGACATAATGACCACTTGAAGATGCGCAGGCCGCCGGCGGCGTGCCTTTCCCGCCGGGTTGCATCAGCGTACAACATCTCGTCTGATGACTGCCTCGCCCGGCGCGCTGCTGTGTTGATCGGTGCCCGCGCCTGTTTGTCGCGCGGGCCGATGCGGTTTGCCAAGTTGAAAATAATGCAATGGCAAGTACTTCAGCCGTTCAATTATAAGGGTTTTGCTTTTAGATTGGAAAGACCGTCCGGGCGCGTACTTGTATAGGCAAGCGTGCGCCCGGGCAAAGGGCGGCGGATTAATAGATGCTGGCGGGCGCGGCCCCGTCCAGCTGGGGCGCCACCAGCGGCAAGTCCAGGGTAAAGCGCGTGCCGGCGGGGCTGCTGGCCACCTGGATGGTGCCGCCCAGCAGGGCCGTGACGATGTTGTAGCTGATCGACAAACCCAGGCCGCTGCCGCCCTGGCCCAGCTTGGTGGTAAAGAAGGGGTCGAAGATACGCGACAGATGCTGTTCGGCGATGCCGCCGCCATTGTCGGCGAAGACGATCCGCACGCGCGCGCCATCGGGCGCGGCGGACAGGCGCATGCAGCCCGCGCCGGCGGCGCCGTCGTTGGGCGCGAGGGGAAAGGCGTGCAGCAGGGCGTTGTTGATCAGGTTGGTGATCACCTGGCCGAACGGGCCCGGATAGCTGTCCATGGCGATGCCGAAGTCGATCTCCATCTCGATGCGGTGGCCCGAACTGCGGATGCGGTTCATGACGGTGGCGATGATTTCATTGCTCACCTGTTGCAGGTCGAACTGGCGCCGCTGCTCGGTGGTGCGGTCGACGGCCACCTGCTTGAAACTGTTGACCAGGTCGGCCGCGCTGTGCAGGCCGCGCATCACCAGCGCCGACGCCTTGCCCGCATCCTCGATGTAGGCGGCCAGGTCCGAGCGGCGCAGCCCAGGGCCGTTCATCAGGCGTTCCACGTCTTCCGTTTTTTGCTGCATGGTGCTGGCGATCAATAAACTGTTGCCGATCGGGGTATTCAGTTCATGCGCCACGCCGGCCATCAAGGAACCCAGGGCGGCCAGTTTTTCCTGCGACGCCAACTGCGCCTGGGCGTCTTGCAGCTGCCGGTAGGCGCTGGCATTGTCGAGCGCGATGGCGCCATACGCGCACAGGGTGCGGAAGATCAGGCGTTCGCGTTCGCCGTAGGCATGGGCATGGCAAGCCTGCACCGTCATCACGCCCAGCACGCGTTCGCCCACCGTCAAGGGCACGTACAGCACGCTCTGGTTATGCAGGGTGCCGGGCACGGTGTAGGCATGGCGCTTGGGCGGCACCTGGTCGATATACACTTCGCGCCGGCCCAGCAGGCAGCGCACCGAGTAGGCGCGTGGGTTGCTCAGTGGAATGGCGTTGTCGGACAGGGGGCGGCCCGCTTCCATGCCGTGCGCGCGGCGCAGCGCCGTGCCCGCCTCGTCGAGCATGTAGACGGCAAAGGTGTTGACTGGCAGCAAGGCATGCACGTGGCGGTCGAGGACCTGGAACACGGCGCTGGCGTCCAGGTGGGTGGTGATTTCCTGGCCGATGGCCGACAGCCGCTCCAGCGTATCGCTGGTCTGCTGCAATACTTCGGCGCGGCGCGCTTCGGAGGCGGCCAGTTCGCGGTGATGATAGCCTTCCGAGCGCGCATGTTCCGTCTGGTGGTACACCTGCATGGCGGTGGCGCGGTTGCTCGCTTGCTGGGTGTGGCTTTTTTCGCGCGCCACGCCCGCGTCGAGGGCGATATCGTAGGCGCGCGCATAGTCGCCCGCATGCGCGTATTCGCGCGCCAGCGCATCGAGCAGTTCGCCGGGCGGCACATAGCCGTCGATGGAGGCGGCTACCTGCAGCGCCTGGTGCAGGAAATGCAGGGCGGGATTGCGTTCCTGCATGCCTGCCGGCGGCGGCAATTCGTGACGTGCATGCAGCATGGCCAGCACGCGCAGCGCGGCCACCTGGTGCATGGCGTCGCCCTGCGCGGTGGCCAGCTGGCAAGCCCGTTCGGCCGCCTGCAGCGCTTCGTCCGGGCGGTCCAGGTAAGACAGCGCATGGGCACTGCCGCGCTGTGCCATGCTGCGGAAATCGGCCTGGCCCAGCGCTTCGGCGCGCTGCGCCAGGCGGCTGAAGGCGTCGAGCGCCGTGTCGTAGTCGCCCTTGTCCAGGCTCAGTTCGCCCAGGTGGAACAGGGCGTTGGCATAGGTGCGCGCACCCGCCACGGGGGCCAGGATGTGCAGCGCTTCGCGCAGCAAGTCTTCGGCGGCGGCCAGGCGCCCGAGCTTGCGCATGGTTTCGGCCGTGTGCGTCTGGCAGGCGCCGATGCTGCGCGGCCAGCCGGTGGGGCGCGCCAGGTCCAGCGCGCACTGCATCCATTCGAGGGCCGATTCGTTGTCGTTGAGGCTGGAGAAACAGTCGCCGATATTGATGGCGGCCGTGATCGCGCCGCGCAGCTGGCCGCTTTCCAGGGCCGCCTCATAGCTTTGCATGTAGTGGCCGGCGGCCGTGCCCAGGTCGCGCGAGGTGTGCGCCAGCAAGCCGCGGAAGTCGTGCACCCAGGCGGCCAGCGGCGCGGGCAGCTTGCCGCTGCCGTTGTCGGCCTGGAAGTGGCCGCCCCAGCGGGCCTGGGCGGCCGGCGCGTCGCGCAGGACGGCCCAGCGCGCCGTGGCCGCGTCGGCCAGGCTGGCGCGCATCGCATCGCCGGCGCCGCGCGCTTGCTGCGCCGCCGCCCGCAGTTCGGCATCGCAGCGGGCATGGTCGCCGCGGTCGACGGCGATCGAGGACAGCAGCCAGTGGGCGTCGGCGCAGCCGGCCCCATCGCCGTGCGCGTCGCAGGTGGCGCGCGCCGCCAGGGCAAGGCTTTCCGCGGAGTCGAGCGCGCCTTGCAGCCAGGCCAGCTCCGCCTGCACCAGTTGCAGGCGCGCGCGCGCCTGTTCCAGTGCGGCCGCTTCCAGGCCGGCCAGCGGCAGCAGCAGATGCGCTTCCTCGCTCAGTTGACTTGCTCTATTGCAATCCCGCTGGCGCAAATGCCAGGACAACAGCAGCAGCAGCGGTACGCGCCCGGCGCCGCGCAACGGCAGCAATGCGCTTTCCCACTGCGCTACGTCATGTTCGAGCGCGAACATTTCCATTCAAGCATTCTCCCCGCAAACAGTGGTGCCAGCCTGCGACCGTACAGGCCATGCGTCATCGCATTGTAAGCTGCATTCAGGGGAATTGTTCAGTCTGCAGGACAGAATTGTGCGTCCCGCGCGGGCGCCACGGCAGGGCGTTTACCCAGCCGTGCCACCTCCAGTTGGCGGCGCCTAGCGTGACACCAGGCGGATGCTGGCGCTGCCGCTCACGGTGCTGGCGCTGCGCATGTCGGCAGGCATGCGCAAGCCGGGCAGGAACTGGGCGTCGTCGATCACCACGCGCTCGCCTTCATTGCTGAAGACGAAGGTTGCGCCCTGCCTGGTGACGAATTGGCCGGGACCCGTGGGGTAGATTTCCACGCTGGGCTTTGCCTGCCATTCCCGGTCATCGATCAGGCGGCCAAAGAAATGGGTGTCCTGCTGGTGGACTTCCAGCCGTTGCCCATTCGACAGGCGGTATTGCTGCTCGATGTCGAAGGCTTCCTGTGCCGTGACGTGATAGTAGCTGCCAGAGGTGACGCGCACGCTGTCTGCGGCTTGCGGCGCCATCGCGGTCTGGGCCTGGGCCGTGCCGCCGGCAAGGGCGAAGAGCGCGGCGAGGAGGGGGAGGAAGCGTTTGGTATGCATGACACTCACCTTCGATCAGGATGACAGGATTGGTTGGAGTTAGATCGTGTGGTCGCTGGCGGGTTTCCGGCAGGGACTGGTGTCAAGTTAGCAAACGCGCCTGGCCACCGCCAGCGGCAGGCAACGGACGGCAGGTTTGACGCGTTGAAATGCCTAAAACGGCGGATGAATGGTTTTGGAATTAAAGTCGAAAAACAAGCTCGGCGGAAAAATGAAATTTTGTTCGCCGAGGTTTTGTTGCTGCTTTATTTGTACCGCGGCGTATGCTTAATACAGCGTCTGCGCCGATTCGTGCAGCAGCTGGCCGTACAAGGTATGGCGCATCTTGGCGATCTTGCCTTCAGACAAGGCTTGCAGGATGGCGCACTGGGGCTCGATCAGGTGACGGCAGTTATAGAACTTGCAGCCGCCCAGGTAGGGCTGGAATTCGCGGAAGGCGCGTTCCAGCATGCCTTCGCTCAAGTGGTACAGGCCGAATTCCTGGAAGCCGGGCGAGTCGATGATGGAGCTGTTGGCGCCCAGTTCATCGAGCTTGTACAGGCGCGTGAAGGTCGTCGTGTGCTTGCCCGTGTCGAGCGCGGCCGAGATTTCGCGCACGGCGATGTCCGCGTCCGGCACCAGCAGGTTGATCAAGGACGACTTTCCCATGCCCGACTGGCCGATCAGGATCGACGACTGGCCCGCCAGCAGCGGCGCCAGGGTGGCGACCGCGTGCTCCGGTTCGGCGCGCGCCGACACTTCATCGACGGGATAGCCCATCGAGGAATACGGCAGCAGGCGTTCACGGGCCCGTTCCAGCGAGGCCGTCACGTCCGTTTTATTCAGAATGATGCGCGCCTCGATGCCGGCCGCGTCGGCCGCCACCAGCGAGCGCGAGATCAGGTCGTCGGCAAAGCCCGGTTCCGTCGCCACGACGATGAACAGCTGCGTCAAATTGGCGGCCAGCAGCTTCGATTTGTACTGGTCCGAGCGGTATAGCAGGGTCTTGCGTTCCTCGATGCGGTCGATGACGGCCTGGTCGTTCGAGGTGCGCGTCAGGTGCACGATGTCGCCCACGGCCACATTGGTTTTCTTGCCGCGCGTTACGCATTGCAGCTTGGCGCCGTCCACGTCGGCCAGGTAATGGCGGCCGTGGGCGGCGATGATGATGCCCGTCAACTTTCCTTCGCTCATGGGGCCACCTGGCTGCTCTGGTAGATGAGGTCAGCCTTGGCGGCGCAGATGAAGTCGTTTTCGGACAGGCCGCCGGCGCCCTGGTTGACCGAGTGCGTATCGTAGCGCACGGCGCAGGTTTTGTAAGTAATGATGAGCTCCGGATGGTGGTCTTGCGTATGGGTCATATAGGCCAGGGCGTTCACGAACGCCAGGGTCTGGTAGTAATTCTTGAAGCCGAAGTCGCGGCACAGCTTGCCATTTCGCACGCTCCATTGCGGCAGCAGGGCGTGCAGGGTGGCAATATCCGTGTCGCCCAGCGCCTGCTGGCGCGGCGCGCAGGACAGTTGGGCCAGGTCTTGCGAAGTCGATGGCGTATTCATGTCGTAGCCCCTTTCAGGTGGCGGATGCGCACGCTGGCCGGTGGGTGGCTATCGTAAAAGGCCGAGTGCAGCGGGTCGGGCGTCAGGGTCGACGCATTGTCTTCATACATTTTCACGAGGGCCGAGACCAGGTCGTCCGCCTGCGTGTGCGTGGCGGCGAAGGCGTCGGCTTCGAATTCGTGCTTGCGCGAGCTGAGCGAGGTCAACGGTCCCAGCAGGAAGGTGAAGACGGGCAAGGCCAGCATGAACAGCAGCAGGGCCAGCGCGTCCGTCGGCTGGCCCGTCAAGGCCAAGGCCACGGGATCGACGCCCAGGCCCGCATAGAACCAGGGCTGCGTCTTCAGGAAGCCCAGCAGCGCCAGAAAGCCCAGCGAGATGACGAACATCATGGCGATGCGCTTGACGATGTGCTTGAGCTTGAAATGCCCCAGTTCATGCGCCAGCACGGCCTCGATTTCCTGCGGCGCCAGGCGCGACAGCAGGGTGTCGAAGAAGACGATGCGCTTGTTGGCGCCAAACCCCGAGAAATATGCATTGCCGTGGGCGCTGCGCTTCGAGCCGTCCATGACGAACAGGCCTTTCGAGGCGAAACCGACGCGCTGCATCAAGCCTTCGATGCGGCTTTTCAGCGCTTCATCGGCCAGCGGCGTGAATTTGTTGAACAGGGGGGCGATGACGGTGGGAAACAGCACCATCATCAGCAGCTGGAAGCCGCTCCAGACGAACCAGGCGTACAACCACCACAGGCCGCCCGACTTGGCCATCAGGGTCAGCACGACCCAGATCAGCGGCAAGCCGATGGCCGCGCCCAGGCCCACGCCCTTGAGCATGTCCGTGAAGAACAGCTTGCGCGCCATGGTGTTGAAGCCGAAACGTTGCTCCAGCACAAACTGGCGGTAGTAATCGAAGGGCAGGTCGATCAGGCCGGAAATGACGGCAAAGGCGGCAATCAGGCCGATCTGGTACAGCATGGACGAACCCGCTCCCATCCATTCATTCAGGTGCAGCGCCAGCCATTGCAAGCCGCCCAGCAGGGTAAAACCGATCAGCACGGCATAGTTGACCAGCAGGGTTAGCAGGCCGAACTTGGTCTTCGCCACCGTATAGTCGGCCGCCTTCTGGTGCGCGGCCAGCGGGATCTTTTCCGCGAATTCGGGCGGGACAGCCGCGCGGTGCGCCAGCACGTGGCGGATCTGCCGCGAAGCGAGCCAGAAGCGCACGGCCAGGGTCAAAACGAGGACGGATACAAACAAAATCGAAAACGCGAGTGAATACATTCTGTGCCTGTGAGAAAATGGCTGATTATTTAGTTTGATTAGGCCAAGAGAGAATTATGTCACAAGCGACCGACTTAACCGCATCCACCCCCGCACCTGCCGTCCCGGCACGTCCCAACGAGATGAACCTGGTCTGGGTCGACATGGAAATGACGGGCCTGGAGCCCGATACCGACCGCATCATCGAGGTGGCGGTGGTGGTGACGGACATGCACTTGAACCTGCTGGCCGAAGGCCCCGTGTTCGTGATTCACCAGTCGGATGAAACCCTGAACAAGATGGATGCCTGGAACAAGGGCACGCACGGCCGCTCGGGCCTGATCGACAAGGTGAAGGCGTCGACCGTGACGGAAGCCCAGGCGGAAGCGGAACTGATCGCGTTCCTGAAGAAATACGTGCCTGCAGGCAAGTCGCC
Organism: Janthinobacterium sp. BHSEK; assembly: GCF_056174685.1. NCBI lineage: Bacteria > Pseudomonadati > Pseudomonadota > Betaproteobacteria > Burkholderiales > Oxalobacteraceae > Janthinobacterium > Janthinobacterium sp. BHSEK. Next base: position 10,570 of record NZ_JBWBYV010000026.1, on the reverse strand, counting down.
CATGTGCGGCAACACCATCGGCCAGGACCGCCGCTTCATGGTGCGCGGCATGCCGAAGCTGGAAGCGTTCTTCCACTACCGTAATGTTGACGTATCGACATTGAAAGAGCTGTGCAAGCGCTGGAAGCCGGAAATCGCCACCGGTTTCAAGAAACACCAGAAGCACACGGCGCTGGCCGATATTCTGGAATCGATCGAAGAGCTCAAGTACTACCGCGAGCATTTCATTAAGCTGTGATGGGGTTGTCGGCTTACGCGCTGCGCGCTAAGCCGACCTACCTGCTCTGGTCGGTTTCTCCGGTTGCTTTCCGGGTGTTGTCGGGTTACGCGCTGCGCGCTAACCCGACCTACGGGTCATTGCAACCGCTGGCGCAGGTCGGCGTAGGTCGGATTAGCGCAGCGTAATCCGACATGGCGATGGCCCCCGAACCTATCCGCTCGTCCCGACGGCAAGGCTGTGCCAAACTCCATCCTCACCCCGCCACTCCAGCGTAAACGGTCCCGTTTGCCGCAAGTCCGTGATCCATACGGTGTCGCCAGGCTGGCGGAAATACTCCACGCACTGGCCGAACGGCTGTCCCAGCCGGCACAGCACCAATCCCTCGCCCGCCACGGCGCACCATTGCTCATGAATATCGATCAAGGCCACGGCCGGGTCGCCATAGAATTCGCCCAGGCTGGCGTGACGCCCATCGGCGGCCAGTACCCTGGCGTGTTCGTATTCGTGCTGGACGATATATGCGGCGCTGCGCGCCAGTTCGTGTGTCGTCATGCGGTCTCCACGGTAGGCCAGACGGTTTCCTGGTCGGCGCGCGCCTCGGCGATCAGCCATTCGCAGAACGCGTGCACGAGGGGCCGCGTTTCCGCCTGGGGCGAACGCAGCAGATAGTAGCAGTGGGGGCCGCGCACGGCGTGTTCGAACACGCGCACCAGGCGGCCCGAGCGCAGATCGTCGCCGATCAGGGGGCTGGCGGCAATGGCCACGCCCTGGCCGCTGGCGGCCGCGTCCAGGCATAGATAGGTGTGCGAAAAGCGCGCGCCGCTGTTGCCGCTATTGCCGCTGTAATGCACGCCGCAGCTGTGCAGCCAGCGCGTCCAGTCGATTTCGCCTGGCAGGTGCACTTCCGGCTCGTCGTGCAGCAGCGGATAGCGCAGCAGGTCGGCGGGCTGGCGCAGGCTGGCCGCGTTGGCGCGGAAATCGGGGCTGCAGACGGCGGAAAACCATTCTTCCATCAATAGATCCACTTTCAGGCCCGGATAGCGGCCCGGTCCCAGGCGGATGGCCACGTCCACGCCATCGCGCGCCAGGTCGACCGGGTGCATCGACGCCAGCACGCGCAGTTCGATCTGCGGGTAGCGGTCGCGCAGGCGGCCCAGGCGCGGCATCAGCCAGCGCGAGACGAGCGAGCTGGTGGCCGTCACCGTGACGACCTTGTCGTCGCCCTGGCGCCGTGCCTGCTCGGAGACGTCGGCCAGCTGGTTGAGTATCGGCCCCAGCGAGGCCGCATAGCGCTGGCCGGCGCTGGTGAGCACCACGCCGCGCGGCAGGCGCTGGAACAGCACGATACCGAGCCACGCTTCCAGCTGTTTGACATGGTGGCCGATGGCGCCGGCCGAGACGTGCAATTCTTCGCCCGCGCGCTGGAAGCCTTCATGGCGGGCGGCCGCCTCGAAGGCGTGCAGGGCGGCGAGCGGTGGCAAGGGACGTGACATGGCGTTCTTAAGAGAAGTGAGCCTCAGTAATATTCGGCCTATCCGTGAAGAATATTGGTTTGTTTCATTTTGCGCAAGCGAATATGATGCCGCTTATGCGTGAAACGACCCGCAATAGGATTCACGCATGCACATCTCCCGGCCTGGCAGGGCATTTATATTTACAACGTTACAACGCCTGGAAAACCGTCGCGCTACGCAGCAGGTTTGCCCAGGCGTACTCAAAGAGGTTTAGTCATGTCTGATCGCCGCGCCGTTGCGCTGGTGTTGCTGTCGGCTGCCGGTTTCGGCAGTTCCGCCGTGTTTGCCAAGGCGGCCTATGCGTCCGGGGTCAACCCGTCGACCATGCTGGCCTTGCGTTTCGTCATCGCCGCCATGCTGTTGCTGCCGCTCGTGTGGCTCGGCGGCTGGCGCTTGCCGCGCGGCCGCCTGCTGGCCGGCTACATGCTGATGGGCCTGATGTACACGGCTCAGTCGCAAGGCTATTTCAATGCCCTGATGTACGCCAGCAGCGGCCTGTGCGGCATGTTGCTGTACGTGTATCCCGTGCTGGTCACCATCCTTGCGCTGGCCCTGGGCTGGGAAAAGTTGGACCGGCGCATGCTGGTGCTGATGGCGCTGGCCATTGCCGGCATGGCCATCACCTTGGGCGGCAAGCTGCAGGGCCAGCCCATCGGCATCGCCCTGGCCTTGATGGCGGCCGGCGTGTACGCCGTGTACATCCTGTTTGGCAACAGCCTGTCGAAAAGCCGCGAGAATATTCACCCATTGGCCGCTTGCGTGGTGATCCTGGGCACGGCGGGTCTGTCGAACAGCGCGATTGCCTTGTGGCAGGGCGTTTCCCTGCCGGGCACGGCGACGGGCTGGCTGGCCGTCAGCGCCATCGCCCTGTTCTCGACGGCCATCGCGATCGCCGCCTTCTTTGCCGGCGTGGCGCAGATCGGCGCGGCCAAGGCTTCCATCATTTCCACCTTTGAACCCGTCATCACGATGGCGTTCGGCGTGACCTTGCTGAAGGAATCCGTCAGCGGCACGCAATTGCTGGGCGGTGCCATGGTGCTGGCCGCCGTGGTCTTGCTGGCGCAGCGGCCCGCGCCCAAGGCGGCGGCCATGCCGGCCGTGCAGGCCAGCGCCTGATCCTGTTTTTCCCGAACTGATCGGTTGTCTCGATCGGTCTCCTTTGCGCCGCGACGGGTTTCCTGTCGCGGCGCTTTTTTTATGCGCGCACAAATAAGACTTGATTGCGAATGATTCTCATTTATAATCGATGTCAAGATTCCCCCACCACCAGCCAGCCCATGCCAGCCAGTGTTCGCCTTGAAAGGAGACACCGTGTTGAGCACGTTCCCTATTTGCAATACCGAGCTGGTCGCCAGCGAATTTGCCCGCCTGCGCCGCGAAAAGAAGGCCCGCCACCGCGACATCGCCGAGGAACTGGGCATAGCCGAAGGCGAGCTGATCGCCGCGCATGCGGGCCTGTCGTTGGCCGATGGCGCCTTGCTGGGCGCCGAGCGCCTGCAGGCCGACTGGCCCGCCATCATCGCCGCGCTGGAGCCGCTGGGCGAAGTCATGGCGTTGACGCGCAACGTTTCGTGCGTGCATGAAAAGACGGGCGTTTATCGAAAAGCCAGTCACAACAACCATGTGGGCCTGGTGCTGGGCGGCGACATCGACCTGCGCGTGTTTTACCGCCAGTGGGCGCATGGCTTTGCCGTTCGCGAGATGGGCGAGCACGAGGTGCAGCGCAGCCTGCAGTTTTTCGATGCGGCCGGCCATGCCGTGCACAAGATTTTCCTCAAGCCGCAAAGCGACCTGGCCGCCTACGACGCGCTGGTGACGCGTTTTGCCGCCGCGGACCAGGCGGCCGGCATCGCCGTGACGGCACCGGCGCCGCCGCCGGCCGAATTGCCCGACGCGCAGATCGACGTGGCCGGCTTTCGCGCCGCCTGGGCCGACTTGCGCGACACGCACGAATTCTTCACTTTGCTGAAAAAATATGCGGTCTCGCGCCTGCAGGGCCTGCGCCTGGCCGAAGCGCGCTTCGTGCAGCAGATCGACAAATCCTGCGTGCTCGACCTGCTCAACGATGCCGCCCTCGAAAAAGTGTCCATCATGGCCTTCGTCGGCAATGCGGGCATGATCCAGATCCATTCAGGGCCCGTGCACAAGATCGCCGTGATGGGGCCATGGATCAATGTCCTCGACCAGCGCTTCAACCTGCATTTGCGCGAAGACCATATCGCCAGCGCCTGGGTGGTGAAAAAGCCTACCGTCGATGGCCTGGTGACGTCCGTGGAACTGTTCGACGCGAAGGGCGACACCATCGTCATGTTCTTCGGCGAACGCAAGCCGGGCATGCATGAATTGTGCGAATGGCGCCATATCGTCGACAGGGTGGCGCAGGAGGGCGAACTATGCGCCGCATGATCGCCGCCAGCGTGGCGCGCCGCATCGCGCTGAAAAAAATGGGGGCCGGAGCGCTGGCCCTGGCCGCACCGATGCAGGTGCTGGCGGCAGTGACCGACGCGGGCAAGCCGCTGGCCAAGGCGCGGCGCATCGTCAGCGTGGGCGGCGCGCTGACGGAAATCGTCTACGCGCTCGAGGCGCAGGGCGAACTGGTGGGCGTCGATACGACTTCGCTGTATCCGGCCGTGGCGCAGCAATTGCCGCAGGTGGGCTATGCGCGCACCCTGTCGGCCGAAGGCGTGCTGTCGCTGGCGCCCACGCAGCTGATCGCTACCGAGGAAGCGGGGCCGCAAGCGGTGCTGCGCCAGGTGCGCGACGCTGGCGTGCCGGTGGCGGTGCTCAGCGCGAACAACCAATTCGAAGGCTTGCTCGAACGGGTAAAACAGGTGGGCCAGATCACGGGCCGCGCCGACCCCGCCGCGCGCCTGACGCAAAGCCTGCAGCAGCAGTGGAGCGGCGCCCTGGCCAAGGTGCAGCAGCGCCAGCATGCGCCCGTGCGCGTGCTGTTCATCCTCGCCCATGCGCCGAACCAGGTGATGGTGGGCGGGCGCGAGACGGGTGCCGACGCCATGCTCGCGTATGCGGGCGCCGTCAACGTGATGGGCGGGCAGGGCGGATTCGCCGGCTACAAGCCGCTGACGCCGGAAGCCGTGATCGCCGCGCGGCCCGATATCGTGCTCGTCACGGACCAGGGCTTGAAAGCTTCGGGCGGCGTGGACGGCATCCTGAAACTGCCAGGCCTGGCGCAGACGCCGGCCGGGCGCAAGCACCGCATCGTCTCGCAGGAAGCCATGCTGCTGCTGGGCTTTGGCCCGCGCATGCCGCAGGCGCTGGCCGAACTCGGCGCCGCTTTCGCCAAAGCCATGGCCGCATGAACGCGGCTTCCCTGGACTCCGCCGCGCCCTGGCGCTGGCCGCCCTGGGGCACCGGCGGGTTGCTGGCCGCCGCCCTGGCTTGCGGCTTGCTCGTCGCCGTGCAGGCGGGCGCCGTGCCCGTGGCACTGGCCGACTGGCTGGCGCCGTTTCAAACGGGCGACGCGGCGCTGTCCGGCGGCGCGTACGTGCTGTGGCATATCCGTTTGCCGCGCGCCCTGTTCGCCGCCCTGATCGGCGCCGCGCTGGCGCTGGCCGGCGGCCTGACGCAAGGGCTGTTCCGCAATCCGCTGGCCGATCCGGGCCTGCTGGGCGTGAGCAGCGGCGCCGCCTGCGCGGGCGCGGCCACCATCGTTTTTGCGGCCAGCCTGCACGTGGCGCCGGAACTGCGCGTGTGGCTGCTGCCCGCCGCCGCGTTTGCCGGCGCCATGCTCATCTGCGTGCTGCTCGACCGGGTCGCCCGCTGGGCCACGCCCGGCTCCATCGTCGGCCTGCTGCTGACGGGCGTGGCGCTGAACGCCATCACGGTGGCCGTCATGGGACTGTGCATCTACCTGGCCAGCGACGATCAATTACGCACCCTGACTTTCTGGACATTGGGTTCGCTGTCGGCCGGCAGCTGGCGTCAGGTGGCCGCTTTGCTGCTGGTGCTGGCGGGTGCGCTGTGGGCCACGCGATTCCTGATGCGTTCCCTGAACGCGCTGGCGCTGGGCGAGGCGCAGGCGCTGCACGTGGGCGTCGACGTGGCCCGCTTGCGCACGCAGGTGATCGTACTGGTGGCCGTACTGACGGGGTTTGCCGTCGCCTGGTGCGGCGGCATCGGCTTCATCGGCCTGATCGCGCCGCACCTGGTGCGCACCTGGCTGGGCGCGGACCAGCGCAAGGTGCTGCCGCTGGCGATGCTGATGGGCGCCTTGCTGCTGCTGTCGGCCGATACCCTGGCGCGCACGGTCGCCATTCCTGCGGAAGTCCCCGTCGGTATTTTCACGGCCTTGCTGGGCGGGCCATTTTTCCTGATGCTGCTGCGGCGCTTCCGCCACGGCACCGCCTGAAAGGATGCGCATGACGCCTTTATTGGAACTCACGTTCGCCACGACACAACTGGGCCAGCAGTATTTCGGCCCCTTCAATGTGCGGGTGGCGCCCGGCGAGCGCATCGCCATCCTCGGCCCCAGCGGCGCGGGCAAGTCGACCCTGCTCAAACTGATGGCGCGCGAACTGCATCCGCAGGCGGGCCAGCTGCTCTTCGCCGGCCGGCCGCTGGCGCAGTGGCCGCTGGCTGAACTGGCCCTGCGCCGCGCCGTCCTGCCGCAAGGTTCGAACGTGGCTTTCGGCTTGCCGTGCGAACTGGTGATCGGCCTGGGGCGGGTGGCGCGCCTGGCCGACCCGCAGCTGGAACGGATCGTGCAGGACGCGGCCGCCCTGGCGCATGCCGCGCATCTGCTGGGGCGGCGCCTCGACACCCTGTCCGGCGGCGAGCAGGCCAGGGTGCAATTGGCGCGCATCTTCGCGCAGATGTGGGATGTCGAAGATGGCTTGATACTTGTCGACGAACCGCTGGCGGCGCTCGATCCCGGCCTGCAGTTCGAGCTGCTCGACAGCCTGCGGCAGTTCTGCGCCGCGCGCGGCCACGCCGTCATCGCCATCCTGCACGATATCAACCACGCCTTGCTGGGCTTCGAGCGCCTGCTGCTGGTGCGTTCCGGCCAGCTGGTGGCCGATATCGCCAGCGATGCCGGCGCCGTGCCCGCCCTGGCCGCGCTGTACGGCATCGCCCTGACGACGGCGACCAGCAGCGACGGCGACGTCTGCGTCATCCCCGCCAGAAGCGCGGTGCGCAGGGCCGCCTGACTCAGTGATTCACTCGCTCACCACACGTCCGCCGCGCGCGGCCGCGCCATCTGGCCGCTGCCCAGCAGCCACACCATCAGGGCATCGGCCTGTTCGCGCGTGGCCGCCACTTCCTGCACGATGCCGAAGGCTTTCATGGCGCCGGCCGCCAGCGCCTGCAGGCGCGCGCGCTGTTCCTCGTCCGCCTCGACCGATACGAGGCCGCGGCAAATGGCGGCCAGCGCCACCTTGTTATGCTTGAGCCACAGGCCGCGCCGCTTGCGGTCGATGTGTGCTTCGTCGCTGCGTTCCGCTTCAAACAGCAGGACGAACGGCTCGCCATGGCGCAGCAGGGCGTCCATGTCGTTTTCCCACAGCGGGGCATAGCCGGTGATGGCCGTTTCAGGGCGGAAGCGCACGATGGGAAAGTCGCTGACGTCGTGGATGGAGAAATGGGCGGGATTCGGTTTCATGGCGTGCTTCCTTGCGAGGTGGTTGAAAATGCTTGCCAGCCGCCGCCCAGCGCCTTGTAGACCTGGACCAGCGACAGCGAGGCGGTGGCGCGGCTGTCGACCAGCGCCGCTTCGTTGTTCAATAAGGTGTTTTGCACGTGCAGCACGTTGAGCAAGTCCGTGCCGCCCTGGCGGTACCGCAGTTCCGCGCTGCCCAGCGCGCGCCGTCCCTGTTTGACGGCTTCATCGAGGCTGGCCTGGCGCCGTTCGTTGGCCTGGTAGCCAGATAAGGTATCTTCCACCTCGTGCCAGGCGGCCAGCACCGTCTGGCGGTAGGCGATGGCCGCTTCCTGCTGCTGCGCCTCGCGCAATTGCAGCGTGCCGCGCAGGCGGCCGCCATCGAACAGGGGCACGCTGAAACCGGGGCCGAAGGCAAAGCGTTTGGCGTCCCAGCCGATGTCGGACAACTGCATCGTTTGCAGGCCGATGCTGCCCGACAGCGTGATGCGCGGATAAAAATCGCCTTGCGCCACGCCGATGGCGGCCGTGGCCGCGTGCAGCTGCGCTTCGGCGCGGCGGATGTCAGGACGCCGTTCGGCCAGGCCGCTGGGCACGCCCAGTTGCACCTGCATGGCCACGGCGGGGATGTCCTTGCCCGCCGCCAGTTCCGCCCGCAAGGCTTGCGGCGGCAGCGCCAGCAAGAGGGCGAGGGCATTGCCCAGGCGCGCTTCGCGCTGCTGCAGCGGCGGCAGGCGCGCTTCGATGGCGGCCACGTGGGCCGCCGCCTCGGCTTCGTCGAGCTGCGTCGCCACGCCTTCGCGCAGGCGGATGCGGGTCAGGTCCAGGGTATGGCGGGCGATATCGAGCAGTTGCTGCGTGATGGCCAGGGTCTGCTGCGCGCCGCGCAGCTCGATATAGTCGCGCGCCGTCTCGGCCAGCACGGCCAGCAGCACGCCGCGCTGCGTTTCCAGCGTCACGTCGACGCGCGCGTCGGCCGCTTCCACTTGACGGCGCACGCGGCCCCACAGGTCCAGTTCCCAGGCCGCATCGAGGTTGGCTTGCCACAGGCCGTAGGCGGACTGGCCGTTCAGGCGCGACGGGTCGCTCAAGCCTTGCTCGCTGTTGCGCGCGCGGCCGTAGCTGCCATTCGCGCCCAGGGACGGGCCTTGCGCGGCACCGGCCACGCCCCGTGCGGCGCGGCTTTGTTCCAGCCGGCTGGCGGCCGCCAGCACGTCGAGGTTGGCGCCGGCGGCGCGCCGCACCAGCGACGATAAGGTGGCGTCGCCGAAGCCGTCCCACCAGCGCTGCTCGATGGCGGCGTCCTGCTGGGCGGCGAAACGGGCATCCTGCGCCTGGCGCCATTGCTGCCCCAACGGCGCTTGCGGACGCTGGAAGTCGCTGCCCACGCTGGCGCAGCCGGCCAGGCCCAGGGCCGTGAAAATGATCAGTGCTTTCATCGCGCGCTCACCTGTTGCAGCAGTTGACGGCGTGTGGCCGTATCGATGCGCACTTCGGCCGACATGCCCACGCGCAGGCGGCTGCCGTCATCCTGGCCGGGATCGAGCGCGATCCTGACGGGGATGCGCTGCACCACCTTGGTGAAGTTGCCGGTGGCGTTTTCCGGCGCGATGGCGGCAAACGTCACGCCCGTGGCGGGCGCGATGCTGTGCACCGTGCCGCGCAGGAGCATGCCCGGATAGGCGTCGACGGCGATGCTGGCGCGCTGCCCCTGGCGCACGTGGGTCAGCTGGGTTTCCTGCAGGTTGGCGACGACGAAGCTGCGGTTCAGGGGCACCACGGCCATCAGGCTGGCGCCGGGCGCCACCAGGGCGCCGACGCGCACGGCGCGGCGTCCCACGATGCCGTCGATGGGGGCGCGCAGCTGCGTATGCGACAGGTCAAGTTCGGCCCGCTGCAGGCTGGCGCGGGCGCGCAGCAAGGCCGCTTCGGCCGCGCCTTGCTGCGCCTGCAAAATGTCCGTCTGCTTGCGGGTGGCGACGAGGGCGGCGCGGTTTTGCGCCAGGCGCGCGCGGCTCACGTCGAAGCGCGATTGCGCCTGCTGCGCGTTCTGCACGCTGCCCGCGCCCTGGCCTGCCAGGTGCGTTGAGCGGGCCAGTTCCTGCTGCGCCAGCTTGTCTTCCGCCTGGTTGGCGTCGACCAGGGTCGTGGCTTGCTCGATCACCGATTGCTGGCGCTGCAAGGTGGCGCGGGCGTTGGCCAGCTGCGACTCGGCGCCGGCTACCTCGGCGCGGGCCGAGGCGGCGGCGGCCTGGTAGTCGCGGTCGTCGATGCGCGCCAGCAGCTGACCCGCCTTGACAGTCTGGTTGTCTTCCACCAGCACTTCCCGCACGATGCCGCCCACCTTGGGCGAGAGCACGGTGTAGTCGGCGCTGACGAAGGCGTCGTCGGTGCCTTGTTCTTCGCTGGGGGAAAACAGCAGTTGCCAGGCGCAAAAGGCGAGGGCGCAGGCCAGCAGGGCCAGTCCGAGAAGAAATGCGCGTGAGCGCAGTATGGTTGTTTGCATGGGGATGCTCTTTCTTGAAATAAAAGTCAGGCTGCGCGCGGCGGATAGACGCGCGTCGGCAGGATGGGAATGATCAGGATCATGGCCAGCGCGATGGCGGCGACAATGAGGTACAGGTCGGACGAGGTCAGGGTGACGACTTGCGCATGCATGCGCGCACTCAGGCCAAGACCCAGGCCTGCCGTGTCCAGGTCGCCGGGCAGGTTGCCCAGGCGTTCGCTGAGCACCGTCGAATGAAAGTGGTTGCGGCGCGTGATCAGCGCGTCGAGCACGCCGGTGGCGACGACGGCCGACATGCCCTTGATGGTGTTGAACCAGGCCGAGGCGAAGGGGCCATCCTGCGGCGCCAGGCCCGTGGTGGCCAGCAGCAGCAAGGGAATCACGGCCATCGGTTGCGCGAAGATCTGCACCGCCTGCAGCAGGTAGAAATGCGTGCGTATCCAGTCCGGCGACATGCGCGCGCCCAGCACGCAGGACAGGGCCAGCAAGGCCAGGCCGATGGCCAGCACCCAGCGGCAGTCGACGGCGCGGATATTGCACAGGGCGGCCACCAGCGGCAGGGCGATCAACTGCGGCAGCGCCACCATCAGCATCACGGGCGCCGTCTGCAGCGGGCGGTAGGCGTGCACCTGCGCCAGGTAGGACGAGGGGATCAGGATCACGGCCAGCAGCACGAACAGCACGCCGCCCAGGGTCAGCAGGGCATGGCTGAG
>NZ_JBWBYV010000025.1:0-34257 GCF_056174685.1 Janthinobacterium sp. BHSEK | reverse complement strand
ACTTGCGTTGCGTGGCGGAATTTTTATCCGACGCGCTGCTTGTCCTTGTGCTGCCGGATAATCCTTGCGTAACGAGGTCTTTAGCTTCAACGGGACGGTTGTCGGTGAGTATCAATTTACTGGGAAACGGTAGTGGAAACCCTTCCGGCGTGCCAACGCGCTCTTTCTTTGCGCGCTTGATGATCTTGTCCTCGCCGTCAATATCACAACCCACCTGATGCTTGTTGCTCGGCCCTAGCGTGAAGTACGGACGCTTTTTGTTGTGCTCTTTATCGAACGACGCAGGAAATACCTGGGTGGTGCATCCACGGCAGATAAAACCGTTGCGATCCACTGTCTCCATGGTCCAAAGCTCCTCGCATTCGACCAAATCGAGGGTTCTTGTATCACGTGCCGTATCCATACATGGATTCCTGTGAGTGGTTTATCGGTGTTTGCCCGTGGAAGGTGGCGTTGTGTATTGGTTTTTCAATGAGAGTGGAGAGACTATTTTGTGGCGACGCCATGCGTAGCATGAGCATAGTGACAAAAAATGCAAAAAGCCAACCGCGAACGGTTGGCTTCTCTGAAGTATTTGGTAGGCCGTGCGGGATTCGAACCTGCGACCAACGGATTAAAAGTCCGCTGCTCTACCAGCTGAGCTAACGACCCAAAAACTTTGACTGCTTACTGCGGTAACACTGTGCGGTACGTACTTGCCACGAAGGCAAGTAAGCGTATTGCAAATTCTTGGTAGGCCGTGCGGGATTCGAACCTGCGACCAACGGATTAAAAGTCCGCTGCTCTACCAGCTGAGCTAACGACCCAAGGGCGGCTATTATGACGGCCAATGGCGGTTTTGGGAAGGGCTGGACGGGGCAAGGACGGAAAAAAGCCTTGCGTGGCCCTCATGCACGGTCTAGTATAGGTAGATAGTCTACCTATTTAACTCATTCCATGCCCACTGCCGAAGACCTTCCCATCCCCGAACGCGCGCTGGCGCTGTCCGATGACTTGCGCGTGGCGTTCAAGCGCCTGCTGCGCTCCATGCAGCGCGAAGGGGGCGAGCTGGAGGGCGGCGTATCGATGATGCAGTACATGCTGCTGGCCCTGATCCACGAGCAGCCCGGCATCGGCGTGGCCGCGCTGGCGCGGCTGCAGAATGTGCGCGGGCCCACCGTCAGCGCCCAGGTCAAGTCGCTCGAAGAGGCGGGGCTGGTCGAGCGCAGCGCGCCCGATCCGCAGGACCGCCGGCGTTCGGGCCTGCACGTGTCCGCGCAAGGCCTGGCGATCCTCGAAACCTTGCGCGCGCGGCGCCGCGATGCGCTGGCGCGGCGCATCGCCCGCTTGTCGCCGCAGCAGGTCGATGCGCTGGAAGCCGCCATGCAGCCGCTGCTTGAGATCGGCCAGGCATGAGCGGCCACGATCACGCCGCAGGCGCAGACAAAGGCGCCGTAAAACCCGTCACCGAGCGCGAAGTGCGCGCCATCTATCTGGGGCTGATGGCCGTGCTGGGCCTGGGCGCGCTGGACCAGAGCATCGTCGCCACGGCCCTGCCGCGCATCGTCGACGACCTGGGCGGCATGGCGCATCTGTCGTGGGTGGTCACGGCCTACGTGCTGGCCTCGACGGCCACCATGCCCCTGTACGGCAAGCTGGCCGACCAGTATGGCCGCCGCCCCATGATCTTCACGGCCCTGCTGACCTTCTTGCTCGGCTCCGTGCTGTGCGGGCTGGCGCAGAACATGACGGAGCTCATTATTTTCCGCGCCATCCAGGGCCTCGGTGCGGGCGGCTTCATGCCGCTGGCGCAAATCATCATCGGCGACATCGTGCCGCCGGCCGAGCGGGGCAAGCGGCAGGGCATGGTGCCCGTCGTGTTTGCCGTCACCAGCGTGCTGGGTCCGGTGCTGGGCGGCGTCATCACGGATGCCCTGTCGTGGCATTGGATTTTTTATGTCAACCTGCCCATCGGCGCGGCCGCCTTCGTCATCATCGCGCGCGCCATGCGCAAGCCGGCGCGCACGCATGCGCACAAGATCGACTACCTGGGTTCCGCCTTGCTGACGGGCGCCGTCACGGCGGCCCTGCTGGTGCTGGCGCTGGGCGGTACCGAGTGGCCGTGGGACTCTCTCGCCATCAAGGTGTGCGGCGGCGTCGCCGTGCTGCTTGGTATCTGGCTGGCGGTGCACGTGGGCAGGGTGGACGAACCCGTGCTGCCGCCTGACCTGTTCGAGAACCGCACCTTCAATATCGCCAGCCTGGTGATGGCCATGACTTTCATGGGGCTGATGGGCGCCAGCGTCTTCTTCCCCCTGTTCTTCCAACTGGTGATGGGCACGAGTCCCGCCGAATCGGGCGTGATGACGGTGGCGATGATGGTGGGGCTGGTGGCGTCGTCGATGTTCAACGGCCGGGTGCTGTCGCGCTCGGGAAAGTACAAGATGGTGCAGGTGGCGGGATTGGCCGTGGCGCTGCTGGCGTTTGCCGTGCTGGCCTGGGCCATGGAAACGTCGCGCGGTTACTGGGTCATCGAGCCGGCCATCTTCCTGCTCGGTACGGGACTGGGACTGGTGATGCCGAACATGACGATCGCCGTGCAAAATGCCTTGCCCCTGGCGCGGCGCGGCGTGGGCACGGCCATGCTGGCCTTTTTCCGCTCGCTGGGCGGCTTGCTCGGTGTGACGGCGTCCGGCGCCATCCTCGCGCACCAGCTGCATCAACATGGCGTGGAAGCCGTGTCGGCGCTGGGCGCGCAGGCGGCGGTGCAGACGGTCGAGGTGTACCGCCATGCCATCGCCAGCGTGTTTGGCGCCGGCGCCGTGCTGCTGCTGGTGGGGCTGGTCTTCCTGCTGTTCCTGCCGGAATTGCCCCTGGAGGGGCATCCGGCAACGTTAAAGCCCAAGACCGATCAGTAGCGCTCGAGCCAGTGGGCGTACGGCGCCGGCAGGGTCCACGAGGCGCGCTCCACGCCGAGTTCCTTGGCGGCAAAGTATGCCCAGTGCGGATTGGCCAGGTGCGCCTTGCCGACCATTACCACGTCCAGCTGTTCTTCCTTGATGACGCGCTCGGCGATGGCCGGCGTGCCGAAGCCCCAGGCGGAGGAGACGGGCACGCCCGCTTCGCGGCGCACGCGCTCGGCTATCGGTCCCATGAAGGCCGGGCCCCACGGAATCGACACGTCGGGAATGGTAAAGCCCATGCTGACGCTGATCATGTCCATGCCCGCGTCCTTGAACTGGCGCACGAGGCCGATGGACTCGAGCAGGGTTTGCTCGTCGCGGCCGTCGAATTCCAGCACGCCGAAACGGATGGTCAGCGGCAGGTGCTCGGGCCACACTTCACGCACGGCTTTCAATGTTTCCAGCAGGAAGCGGCTGCGGTTTTCCACGCTGCCGCCATAGATGTCGTCGCGCTGGTTCGAGTGGGCGGAAAAGAAGCTTTGCGCCAGGTAGCCATGGGCGAAGTGCAGTTCCAGCCACTCGAAGCCCACTTCGCGGGCGCGGATGGCTGCATCGACGAAGTTCTGTTTCACGCGGGCGATATCGTCGAGGTCCATGGCGCGCGGCACCTTGCCCAGGCCGCCGCCGAAGGCGATGGCGGACGGGGCGATGGTTTGCCAGCCGCGCGCGTCGCCTTCAGGAATGTGGTCGTCGCCTTCCCATGGGCGGTTGGCGCTGGCCTTGCGGCCCGCGTGGGCGATCTGGATGCCGGGCACGGAGCCGGCCGCCTTGATGGCTTTCACGACAGGCACGAAGGCTTGCGCCAGGTCATCGTTCCAGATCCCCGTGCAGCCTGGCGTGATGCGGCCTTCGGGCGCCACGGCCGTCGCTTCGACGATCACCAGCCCGGCGCCGCCACGGGCCATGCCCGCATAATGCGACAGATGCCAGTCGTTGACCTGGCCATCGACGGCCATGTACTGGCACATGGGCGGCACGGCGATGCGGTTGCGCAAGGTGATGTCTTTGAGGGTGTAGGGCTGGAAGAGGGCGGACATGGTGGCCTTTGTGTGTGTGTGGATGAAAAAGTAGGGAGATGCTGATTCGCTAGTTCGTAAATATTCGAAGAATGGAATTAGTATAGCGCATGCTGTATGATTGTGCTCATGCGCCCACACAAACATCCTCCCGCCAGCGAATTCGTCCTCGAGCGCGTGCTCTACGCCTTGAGCGATTCCATTCGCCTCGACATCGTGCGCCACCTGGCCCGCGTGGATGCGGCCGCTTGTGGCGACCTCGACGGCGGGCGGCCGAAATCGACCGTCTCCCACCATTTCAAGGTCTTGCGCGAAGCGGGCCTCGTCTACACGGAAAACGCGGGCACGACGCACATGAACACCTTGCGCCGCGCCGATATCGAGAGCCGTTTCCCCGGCTTGCTCGACGCCATCCTCGCGCAGCAGCCGCAAGCGAATCAGTCCTGAGTCAGCCCTGAATCTGCCGTAGAATGCCTGCAAGATTGCCGAATTTGCAGCATGGACGGGCAGTCCTGACCTGAAGGGCTGACGACGCATGAAAATTTTCGCACGGTATCGCTGGTGGTGCGCCGCCGCTTTCGTATTGCTGACTGGCTGCTGGCCTTACACGGAGCCGGCCACGGGCGAATATGCCGCCGTGCTGCGGCGCGGCGAAAAGGTGACCAAGGCCGATACCTACGGGCGGTTTGCCGCCTTGTCGGTCGAGTACCGCCAGGGCGGCGGCTCCCTGATGTCCACCGAGAATCACTCCATGCGGCTGATACATAAGGACAAAATCGTCGTCAAGGCCACCGATGGCATCGAACGCTGGACCGATTTCGCCCAGCCCGTGTATTTCGTCAAGCGGCAGGAAGACGACGGCATGCTGGCGCTGGTCCACGAGCAGGCGGGCAAGGCCGTGGTCGAGAAGATCGCGGCGTCGGAATACGGCTACCGTGGCAACGAGACGTACATGCATGGCTTCCCCCTGTCTCCGGGCGTGCGCTATTTCCCCGTCGATCAGCGTCCCGGTTTCCTGTTGCGTGGCCTGCCGCTGAAAACCATCGTGCTGCCCAGTCCGCCCGAGGGCGACGGCCACCTGCAAGCCTATGTTCTGGCGGCCATCTCGCCCGACGGAGCATCGTTTGCCTATGTCGACAGCGAATATGCGCCGTCCGTGGTGCTGGTGGTCGATGCGGACGGCAAGCGGCGCGATCCCATTCCCTTGCCGAGAATCTACCTGGCGGACGCACCCAGCTATCAATTCAACCCGTACGAGCGGCTGTGGGCCTGGTCGCGCACGGCGTTCGCATGGCACAAGAACGGCACGGGCAGCTGGGAGGTCCGTCCGGACGGTATTGCGCCTGGCGCTGCCGGCGCACGCAATGCGGTCGAGGAATTGTTTATCAGCGATCAAACCGGCTACCGTCGCTGTTTTGTCGCCGCCAATGCCGCCTGTCTGCCGGGCTGGCGCGCCGCGAACGCCGCCGAGCAGGCTAGGACTTTTGTGCGGGACGGCGACGCGCCGCCGTTTGCCTACGTGCCATCAGCCCCAACGGCCGCTTTTGGCTCCGCGGTCGGTGTGCTGTTGCTGTCCAGGGGCTGCTGCCGTGTGCCGTCCTACCATCTGTATCTGGATGGCGCGCCGGCAGCGGTGGCGGTGCAATTGTCCGCGCGCTTGCGCGAGAGCAAGACGCCTTTCGTGCGCATCGACGAGTGTCCGCGCCGCACGGGCAATGACGGCAAGTGCGCGGCGCAGCTGGCGCAGCAGCTCAAGCGGCCCGAGTCGCTGGGGCGCGAGTTGGGGCAATTGCTCGACACCTGGGACGGGCAGGACGGCGTGCTGTTCGTCATGCCGTCGATGGCGGTCGCAGTGCGCGCGAACGCGCAGGGCGGCAGCATCGTCCAGACCCTGTTGCGTGCGGATTTTTCGCGCAAGGACTGATATCGCTCATCTGCCGCGCGTCACCGAAGTGCCAGGCTCGGCTATGATGTCGGCCTTTCGGTAAATCCTCAGCCGCGCGCCTGTTGCGCGATGGGCTGGCGACGAGACCTGGCACGGCAAGGGATGGGAATGACGGCAGCAGCAGTGGTATCACAGGCGGACCTGGCACATCGTCCGCAGTTTGGCTGGATCAATGGTTTGAAGGCGGGCGCGGCGCAGTTGATCGTGTTGCACCATCTGGCGTTTTACGGGCCCATGTCCGACTATGTACAGCCCCTGTGGCCCGAGTTGCTGGGCTGGCTGGGCGGCAGCGCGCGCATCGCCGTGCAAGTGTTCCTCGTCATCGGCGGCTTCCTGGTCGCCAAATCCCTCTCGCCCGGCGGCCGTCCCGGCATCGCTACCCCGCTGCAGGCGATCTGGCGACGCTATGCCAAGCTGGCGCCGCCTTTCCTGGCGGCCACCTTGCTCGCGGCCATCATCACCCCTGTGGCCGGCATCTGGATGCTGCACGACTCCATGTCGGCCGCCGTCACCCTGGGCCAGCTGAGCGCCCATGCCTTGCTGCTGCACGGCGTGCTGGGCTATGAGTCGCTGTCGGCCGGCGCCTGGTACGTGGCCATCGATTTCCAGCTGTATATGCTGACGGTATCGCTGCTGTGGCTGGGCGGCCGCCTGGCGGGCCAGCGGCGCGGGCACTGGCTGATGCCGCTGGCCGTCACCGTGGGCATCACCTTTTCCCTGCTGTATTTCAATCTCGACGCGGACTGGGATAACTGGGCGCCGTATTTCTTCGGCAGCTATGGCCTGGGCATGCTGGCCTGGTGGGCCAGCGACCCGTCCCGCAAACCCGGTGCCATGACCGCGCTCATGGCCATGGCCGCCGTGCCCGTGCTGCTGGCCCTGGCCGTCGACTACCGCAGCCGCATCGCCCTGGCCCTGATCGTCGCCTGCGCCCTGTTCCTGTTCGGGCGCGCCCGCACGCCGTCGCAGGGCCGCGTCTGGAACATCGTCAACACTCTGGGACGCATCTCGTATGCCGTCTTCCTCGTGCATTTCCCCGTCAGCCTGCTGGTGAATGCGCTGTTTATCAGCTATGTCCCGCTCGAAGCGGAGTGGCAGGCGCTGGGCATGCTGACGGCCTGGGGCGCCAGCCTGGCGTCCGGCGCCGCGTTTTACCGCTGGGTGGAGGTGCCGCTGGGGCGGGTGATGGGCGCGGTGGTGGCGCATCTGGCTGGGAGGCCGGCGCTGGCGTCGCGTTAAGATCGATGGCGTAGTGTTCCGGCGGCACCCTTGCTCGAAAGAGACTGGTTGTTTCCATTATTTGTTACTACAATAAATAATGAGAATCACTTTTGATGCCGTTAGGTTGACGAAAGCAAATGAACGCGAAATCGCAAAATACTGGCAAAGCCTCGGTTGATCCCGACGATGCGCCCGAATTGGCGAACGGTTTTTTCGAGCAGGGCGTCTGGCAAGTGGGCGACAAGCCCGTTTCCCGTCCCGAGGCGCAACAGGAAGTGGCGCGCCGCCGCGGCAGGCCCGCCGGCACTGGCGGCAAAGTCAGCACGACCATACGCTTCGACGCCGAAATTCTCGATGCCTTCAAGGCCACCGGTGATGGCTGGCAAACGCGCATGAATGATGCGCTGAAGGAGCGGCTGCGATCCAGGCAAGCCTAGAAAACAAAAAAGCCAACCGCGAACGGTTGGCTTCTCTGACGTATTTGGTAGGCCGTGCGGGATTCGAACCTGCGACCAACGGATTAAAAGTCCGCTGCTCTACCAGCTGAGCTAACGACCCAAAAACTTTTTACAACAACTTCGGTAACACTGTGCCGTAAAAAAATGCTTGCTATAACAACTCGCAAGCAGATCAGTACTGCGTATTCGTGGTAGGCCGTGCGGGATTCGAACCTGCGACCAACGGATTAAAAGTCCGCTGCTCTACCAGCTGAGCTAACGACCCGAAGAAGAAAGATTATAGGGGGTGCCCGGGATTCTGTCAAACCTAACGGGCAACTTTTTCCCCGCTTTTACTTTTTGCCGCCCCGTTCCTTGGCGGCCTGGGCCGCGCTGGAGTCCGGGTAGCGCGCGATCAGCGCGTTCAGGGTCTTGGTGGCGTTCGGCTTGTCTTTCAGCTCCGTGTAGCAGCTGGCGATGTTGAGCATGGCGTCGGCCGCTTTCGGGCTGTCCGGGTAGTTCTTCAGCACGGCCTGCTGGGCCGTGATGGCGCTCTTGCAGTCGCGCTGGGCGTAATAGGCGTTGCCCAGCCAGTATTGCGCATTGGCCGCATAGGCCGATTCCGGATAGCGTTTCACGAAGCCGTCCAGGGCCGTGACGGCGCCCTTGTAGTCGCCCGACTTGAACAGGCCGAACGCGGATTCGTACGCGCTTTGCTCGGACACGCCCACGGCCGCTTCCTGGCCGTCGATGGTGACCTGGCGCGGTTCGAGCTTGCGCAGGCGCGCGTCGATGTCGGTATAGAAATCCTTCTGGCGCTTTTGCACATTCGCCAGGTCGTTGCCCAGCACTTCGATCTGGCCGCGCAGGCGGGCGATCTCCTGCATGGTCTGGTCGTGCTGGTTGAGCATGCTCAGGGTGCTGGTCTTGTCCGCCTTGGCGTCGATGCGGCCGTTCAGGTCGCGCGCCATGGCGTCGACCTTGGCGCGCAGCTCCAGGATGGCCTTGCGCGCTTCGTCGTCGTCGAACAGGGCGGCGTTGGCGTGCAGGGGCAGGTAGGCAAACGCGGCCATCAAGGCGGCGGCGACGCCGGCTTTCGAGAATGTCATCATGGGTCGGGCTTTCAAAGGTTACGCAAAACATGCAAACGGGGCGCCGGGCGGTGAATCACCGCGCTGCGCCCCATTATTATGCCTATGACTGGCCAGTTAGGTAAGCGTCAATGCTTGCGCGCTCACCCTTGAACATCAATAAACGATGTCAGCGCGGCGGTTTTCAGCCCATGCTGCTTCGTTGCTGCCTTGTGCTTTAGGCTTTTCTTTACCCAGCGACACGGCTTCCATTTGGCCTTCCGGCACGCCCAGGGCGGCCATCGACTTGCGCACGGCTTCAGCACGTTTCTGGCCCAGGGCCAGGTTGTACTCGGCGCCACCGCGTTCATCGGTGTTACCTTGGATCAGGATCTTGCGCGATGGGGTTTTCACCAGGTAAGCAGCGTGGTTTTGCACGACTGGGGTGTCCGCTTCACGCACGACGTACTTGTCGAAGTCGAAGTAGATGCTGCGGTTGGCCAGCACGCCTTTTGGATCGTCCAGTGGATCGACCGATGCGGTCGTTACTGGCTGAACTTGACGGGTGTCAACTGGAGCTGCGACTTTTTCAGGAGCGCGCTCAACCACTGGGGTCTCTGCCACTTTGACTGGGGTGCTGCAGGCGGACAGCAGGGCTGCGGTAGCGGCGATGAAAGCCAAACTTTTAAAGTTACTCATTTTTATTCTCCGGGTCATGGTTAAAGGTGAAACTGTACAGCATTTACTTCATAAAAGGACCCCAGGTGGGCTCCTTGATATTGCCAGCTTGCGTAGTCAAACGCTGTTTGACGCGGCCATCCACCGATACCACTGCCAGCGACTTGCGTCGTCCGGATTCGGTCGCGTACATGATATATTTCCCGTTGGGCGAAAAGCTCGGTGATTCGTCGTTGGCGGTGTCCGACAGGCGCAGTTCCTGGCCACTAGCCAGGTCGAGCGCGTAGAGCTGGAAATTGCCGTCGCGACGGGAAATATAAGCGAGTGTCTTCCCGTCGGACGAGATCCGCGGGCTGATGTTGTAGGAGCCGCCAAACGTCACGCGCTTGGCTTCGCCGCCGCTGGTCGACATGCGGTAGATTTGTGGTCCGCCGCTGCGATCGCTGGTGAAGTAAATGCTTTGGCCATCGGCCGAGAATTGCGGTTCCGTATCGATGCCGCTGCTGTTGCTGACGCGGCGCAAGCCGCTGCCGTCGGCATTGACGGTGTAGACCTGGGTATGGCCGTCGCGCGACAGGGCCACGGCCAGGCGCGAGCCGTCCGGGCTCCAGCTGGGCGCGGAATTGCTGCCTTTTTCATTCGACACGATGGTGCGCTGGCGCGTCACCAGGTTTTGCACGTAGACGATGGGCTTTTTCTTTTCAAACGACACATACGCCACCTTGGTGCCGTCCGGCGACCACGACGGCGAAATGATCGGCTCGTTCGAGCGCAGGGCGACCTGGATGCCTTCGCCATCGGCGTCGGCGATTTCCAGGCGGTATTCGCGGCCCGATTGCGTGACGTAGGCGATGCGCGTGGCGAACGCGCCCTTGACGCCCGTCAGCTTTTCATAGATGTCGTCGGCGATCTTGTGCGCCAGCAGGCGGTTGAACTGCGGTGCGGCCGCATTGTTCATGCTGGAAATCTGCGCGCCCTTGATGGTGTCGAACAGCTTGTAGCGCACGTCCAGGCGGCCATCGGCCATGCTTTGCACGCTGCCGGCCGCCAGCGCGTCGGCGCCGCGCGACTTCCATTGCTCGTAGCTGACGGGCGCCGTTTCCGACACGGGCGCATCGGCATCGATCAGCTTGAACACGCCGCTGCGCGCCAGGTCGGCCTTGATGATGCTAGATAACGATTGCGGCGCCGCCGATTCATTGGCAAAGGTGGCGACCGCCACCGGGATCTGGTTGCTGCCGATCCCTGTAATTTCCACGCGCAGCTGCGCCTGGGCGCCGGCCGCGCCCAGCATCAGGCCGGCGCAGAGCACGACGTAGCTCATTTTTTTCATGGTCATCATTTAGGCAAATCCTTCATCTCGAATATGAGTTCAATCTCGCGTTCCACAGTGCCGTCTTTTTTCTTCGGCAGTGGCGACGATTTGTTAATGGCGTTTTCCACCGAGCTGTCATACGCCGGCAGGCCGCTACTTTTTATCTTTCGGACCGAAATAATTTCCCCAGTTGGCAGTTGCTCGATCTTGAACACGGCGCGCGGGTTGCCCGGCACGTCCGTGCTACCGCTGTACGCGATATTGCTCTTGATCTTGCTCGTCAGGGCAGCGACATAGCCGCTGTCCTTGCGTGGCGCGGTCGCTTTCGCGGCCGTGCCCGTTGTACCGGCGCCCGCCGCACCCGTGATGCGGCTCATTTCCGCGGCGCGCGCCTTGTCGGCGGCTTTTTTCTCTTCCGCCGCTTTTTTCGCCTTGGCGGCTTTTTCCGCCGCCGCTTTTTTCTCGGACAGTTCTTTCTCGGCTTTTTCTTCCGCCGCTTTTTCTTTCTCTTTGGCCAGCTTGGCTTTCTCCAGCTTGTCGGCCTTTTCCTTCTCGAGCTTTTCAGCCTTGTCTTTTTCTTTCTGCTTCTGTTTTTCCAGTTCGCGCTTTTCTTCCTCGCGTTCCTTCTGTTCCTGCTTGCGGCGTTCTTGCTCTGCCGCTTTCTCTTTTTCTTCTTTCAGCTTGGCCTTCTTGCGTTCCAGGGCGATCTCCGCCTCGCGCAGGTCGACCTTCGGCTCGGGCGCGGCCACGGGCGGTGGCGGCGGCGGGGCCGGCTGTTCCACTTGCGGTTCCGGCGGCGGGGCCGGTGTCGGCTCCGGTTCCGTCGCCACGTCGGGCGGCGGCGCGGCCGTCTGCACCTTCATGTCCCACACTTCCGCTTCGACGGCGACAGGTTCCGTATTTTGCCAGTGTACGCCCACCCACAGGAAAAACAGCAGGCCAAGGTGCATCGCCAGCGCCAGGCCCAGCGAGGGCCAGCGGCTGCGTTCGCGCGGCACGCTGTAGGGCTTGCCGAGTACATGGTCGATTTGTTTGTTCTGCAAAGTCTAGTCTATCTAAAAACGGTCAAGTCTGGAAACAGGGTGCTGCGCTTACTTGGTGGCCAGGCCGACGCGGGTAATGCCCATCTTTTTCGCTTCCGAAATGAGCTGGATCACATCGTCGTACTTGCTTTCCTTGTCGCCCGCAATCATCACGGGATAGTCGGGATTGCTTTCGTGCAAGCCACGCAGCTTGCGCAGCAGGGCGTCGCGGTTCGGTTCCGTTTCCGGCGACAGCTGTTCCTTGCCGATCACGCCGATCGACAGCGAACCATTCGGTTTCAGCACGATCTGAATATAGTCATCGGGCGGTTTCGCCGACTTTTCCGCGTTGGGCAGGTTCACCACGCTGGGATTGTTCGACGACGGCATCACCATGAAAATGATCAGCAGTACCAGCATCACGTCGATGTACGGCACGACGTTGATCTCGGACTTGAACTTGCGGCCGCGGCCGCCGCGCATGCCGCCGCTATTGAATGAGGAACCCATGGACGCTGCTCCCTCTTAGCGCGACTGGCGCTGCAAGATGTTGGAGAATTCCTCGACGAAGCTCTCGAAGCGGATCGCCAGGCGGTCGATGTCGTGCGAAAAACGGTTGTAGGCGACGACGGCGGGAATCGCCGCGAACAGGCCGATGGCGGTGGCGATCAGCGCTTCGGCAATGCCGGGCGCGACGGCGGCCAGGGTGGCTTGCTGCACGTTGGCCAGGCCGCGGAAGGCGTTCATGATGCCCCACACGGTACCGAGCAGGCCGATGTACGGCGAGACGGAGCCGACGGACGCGAGGAAGGCCAGGTGCGATTCGAGCACGTCCATTTCACGCTGGAAGGCGGCGCGCATGGCGCGGCGTGCGCCGTCGAGCACGGCGCCGACATCCAGCGCGTCGCGCGAACCGTAGGAAGCCTTGCCCTTGATGAATTCACCCATGCCGGCGTCGAAGATGCGGGCCAGCGCGCCGCTCTGGTCGCGGTTGCCGCTGGCGTTCTGGTGCAGCGCATGCAGGTTGCCGCCGGCCCAGAAGCTGCGTTCGAATTCGATGGTTTGCTTGCGCGCCTGGCGCACGGCAAACATCTTGCGGAAAATATAGGTCCAGCTGGTCAGGGAAATCAGCAGCAGCAGGGCCATGATCAGTTGCACGATCAAATGGGCATTGGTGATGAGCGCGAGGAAAGAAAGATCTTGTGTAACGTTCATTGGCTGACAGTCTGTTGGGTGAATTATCCGGGAGTGGCGGTAGGGCTCAGGCGGCGCGCATGCGGGCCGCGACGGCATCGGGCACGGCGCGCGGGCGCAGTGCCGAGTCGACGCAGCCGATCTTGACGCGGGCAGTGTTGAGCAGGCGGTCGCCGCACCAGGCTTGTTGCAGGAAAACGATGGAGGCGCGCCCCATTTTTTCTATGCTTAGGGTCAATCTTACCGTGTCATCGAGCCTGGCTGGCGCATGATAGTCGGCGTTGACGCTTTTGACAACGAACATCGCGTCGTGCTGTTCCAGCAATTGCTGCTGGCCCACGTCGATGGCGCGCAGCCATTCGGTGCGCGCGCGTTCGAAGAATTTCAGGTAATTTGCGTAATAGACGATGCCGCCGGCGTCGGTGTCTTCATAGTAGACACGTACGTTCCAGGTAAAGACTGAAGGCATGTTTATTGCGCCAGTAGTGAGATTGAGCAACATTTTACGCGATTTTTCTTCTTGTGACTGTGGGCGCTTGCTGGAAAGCCATGCAAAAGCTGCATATAAGTTGCACCGCAGCATTGTAAATCCGGCGTGTGCAATGGCAAGCCTCGTAACATACGCTTACAAGCCGCAGCCAGGTTTAAGCCCAGCTTAAGCACCGCGCGCGCGCCGGGGCGGCCTGCGGCCGTGCTCTGGCTGCGGTGGCGCGCGGCGATTATAGCTGCACGGTTGCATTCCTTGCTCAATTTGGGCACTTAACTTACAATTTGACTTCCATTACGTCTCACGTGACTGGCGAAAAGTCGGGCGATCTCCATGAGTGGCGATCGGCAAACCGGCGAAAGGTGGGCACCCACCGGGAAACGTGAGATTTTTCATCAGCCGTTCGCCTGGGTAGCCACTATGGAAAAGCACGAAGAGGCTGCCCGTCCAATGTTGTTATTCACTTAACGCCGGCTCCCCTCATTCGATCCAACCTGCCAGTACAAGCACCCTCATACTTGGAGTTTTTACATGTTTGCAAAAGATCATACCCTCGCCAACGTCGATCCTGAATTGTTCGCCGTCATTCAAAAAGAAAACACGCGCCAGCACGACCACATCGAACTGATCGCGTCGGAGAACTACACGTCACCAGCCGTAATGGAAGCGCAAGGCTCGCAGCTGACGAACAAGTACGCCGAAGGCTATCCAGGCAAGCGCTACTACGGCGGCTGCGAATACGTCGACGTGGCCGAGCAACTGGCCATCGACCGCGTGAAGCAGCTGTTCGGCGCCGAATGCGCGAACGTGCAGCCGAATTCCGGCTCGCAGGCGAACCAGGGCGTGTTCTTCGCCATGCTGAAACCGGGCGACCTGATCATGGGCATGTCGCTGGCCGAAGGCGGCCACCTGACCCACGGCATGCCGCTGAACATGTCCGGCAAATGGTTTGACGTCGTGTCGTATGGCTTGACGGCGGAAGAAGACATCGACTACGAGGCGATGGAACGCCTGGCCCGCGAGCGCAAGCCGAAGCTGATCATTGCCGGCGCATCCGCGTTCTCGAAAAAGATCGACTTCGAACGCTTCGGCAAGATCGCCAAGGAAGTGGGTGCCTACTTCATGGTCGACATGGCCCACTACGCGGGCCTGATCGCCGCCGGCCTGTACCCGAACCCGGTGCCGTTCGCCGACTTCGTCACCTCGACCACACACAAATCCTTGCGCGGCCCGCGCGGCGGCATCATCCTGATGAAGGCCGAACACGAAAAAGCCATCAACTCGGCCATTTTCCCCGGCATCCAGGGCGGCCCGCTGATGCACGTGATTGCCGGCAAGGCCGTCGCCTTCAAGGAAGCGCTGAGCCCTGAATTCGTCGAATACCAGAAGCAAGTGATCAAGAACGCCGACGTGCTGGCGAAAACCCTGATCAAGCGCGGCCTGCGCATCGTGTCCGGCGGCACCGAGTCGCACGTCATGCTGGTCGACCTGCGCGCCAAGAACCTGACGGGCAAGGAAGCCGAAGCCATCCTCGGTTCCGCGCACATCACCTGCAACAAGAACGGCATCCCGAACGACCCGCAAAAACCTTTCGTCACCTCGGGCATCCGCCTGGGCAGCCCGGCGATGACGACGCGCGGTTTCAAGGAAGCGCAAGCGGAAGAAGTGGGCAACCTGATCGCCGACGTGCTGGACAATCCGCATGACGCCGCCACCATCGAGCGCGTGAAAGCGGCCGTGAAGGTGCTGGCCGACGCGCACCCTGTGTACGCAGCATAATTATTTGTCCAGAATGTGTCATACGGAGTAAGATTCTGTATGACACATTCCTTCGTGCCCCAGGGCGCCCGGAGTGATTCGGGCGCCCTTTGTACAAGGGCGGCGATTTCCCGCAATTATTACTATAAAGTTGTAGCCAGCCCATGAAATGTCCATTTTGCCAGCACGGCGACACCCAGGTTCTCGATACGCGCGTATCGGAGGAAGGGGATGCCATTCGGCGCCGCCGCCGCTGCGGCAAATGCGACAAGCGTTTCACGACCTACGAACGCATTGAACTTATCATGCCGGCCGTCGTCAAAAAGAATGGCAGCCGGACGGAGTTCGCTGCGGATAAGTTGCGCGGCAGTTTGATGCTGGCCTTGCGCAAGCGTCCCGTCGCGGCCGCCTCGGTGGATACGGCCATCGCCTCCATCCAGGAAAAACTGCTGACCAGCGGCTTGCGTGAAGTCGATTCCGGCTATATCGGCGAACTCGTCATGCAGGAACTCAAGCGCCTCGACAAGATCGCCTACATCCGCTTTGCCTCAGTGTATAAAAATTTCGAAGACCTGGCCGAGTTCCAGGATGCGATTGCCGAAGTGGGGCAGGCGCGCAAGCCCTGACGCTCACTTTATCGGCGACGGGGCCGCTCATGCGCCCCGTTTTGCGCCCCGTTTTCAACACGCCAGCGTTCGCCTGGCAAGCGGCCTGATCAATCCCTACGCTGTTCTTCCCACCTTATCGCCGTGGTGTTTGCGCCAGCGCAGATCCGGATTTTTGCGCGCGCCTATCTTGTAGCTGGGCCGCCTGTTCTTGCGACTCTTTCTGCGGAAGGGAGCAAGGCATGCGCAATGGCGGTCGCGACAAGTTTCTGGCCGGTGGCAGCAGCCTCGTCGAGGTGCTGGTGTCGCTGCTGCTGTTGGCGCTGGGCCTGCTGGGAGCCAGCATTTTGCAACTGCATTCCCTGCGCGCGCGCCACGAGTCCGCGCTATTGTCGGCGGGCGCGCAGCTGGCCGCCGGCATGGCCGAACGCATGCGCGCGAACGGCGTGCTCATGAATGGCCCCGATGCCAGCAATCCCTATTTGAACGTAGCCTACGCGGCGGCGGCGGACGGCGCCGACGCTGGCGGTGGTGCACCCGACTGCTTCGGCGCTGCTGCCTGCGGCGCGGCGGAACTGGCGCAATTCGACATCGCCGAGTGGAAACAGCAACTGCATGCGGCCTTGCCCGGCGCGCGCCTGCATATCTGCCGCGATGCCTCTGTCTGGGATGCCGCCGCGCAGGGCTTGCACTGGGCGTGCAGCGGCGGCAAGGGCGCGCCCATCGTCATCAAGCTGGGCTGGCGCGGCCGCTTGCCCGATGGCTCGCCCGCCGTGAATGGGGCAGGCGAGTCGCTGCCCAGGCTGGCATTCCAGCTGGGCGGAGGCGGCGCATGAACGGCGTGCATGCCGCGTGGCACCGGCAGCGCGGCCTGAGCCTGGTCGAGCTGCTGGTGACCCTGTCGCTGGGCGCGCTGCTGATGCTGGCCGCCAGTAGCGTGCTGCTGGCGGCCAGCGGCAGCTATGGCGACCAGTCCGCCAGCGCGCGCCTGGACGACAATGGCCGCTATGCGCTCGACACCATCGCCCGAGCCGTGCGCCAGACGGCATATGTGAACTGGGACAGCAGCGCCGCGCCCGTCGCCCACGCCGATGACGACAGCGCGAATGTCGCCGGGCTCGACGCGCGCAGCCTGGGCAAGAACAGCGACGGCATCAGCGGCGCCTTGCCCGGCGCCCTGCATGGCAGCGACGTGCTGGCCCTGCGCTATTACGGCGCCGGCAAGGAGGAGGGCGGCGACGGTTCCGTGCTCAATTGCGCCGGTTTCGGCGTGGGCGCCGCGCAAACGGAGGCGCAGCGGGGCTGGAGCATCTTCTATGTGGCCCAGGGCGCCGATGGCGATGGCGAACTGCGCTGCAAATACCGTGGCGCGAACGGCTGGGGCGCGGACGCCGTCATCCGCGGCGTCGACGGTTTCCAGGTGCTGTATGGCCTCGACACGGATACGCCGCTCGACGGCGTGGCGAACCGCTATGTCAATGCCGGCGCGCTCGACGCCTACGACGCGGCGCTGGTGCTGGCGGGTGCCGATGCGGCCGCGCGCCAGCGCGATTTGCGGCGACGCACGCACTGGAAGCGCGTGGCCAGCGTGCGCGTGGCGCTGTTGCTGCATGGTGAGGCGGGCCAGGCGGACAAGATGGCGGAACTGGGGCCGGCGCAGTTCGACCTGTTCGGCAAGGCGTATGCCGAGGCGCACGGCGCCGGCGACACGGGCGTGCGCATCGCGCGCGCGTCCTTGCCCGCCGCGACGCGCTCCCGGCTGCGGCAACTGGTGCAGACGAGCATCATGCTGCGCAACGGGCCGGCCTAGGCGGTGCCGCGATGGCTGGCGCGGGCGTCCGCTGTTGCGTACCTCGTCGTGTGCCTCGTTGTGTGCCTTGTTGTTCACCTCGTGCGCGCCACGGTGGCGCCACCCTCGTGTATGTGCTGGGCCTGCTGGTGATTATCTTGCTGCTGGGCATATCGGCAGCGCAGATGGCCTTGCAGGGCGAAAAGGCGGCACGCGGCGAGCGCGACCGGCAGATCGCGTTTCAGGCGGCGGAGGAAGCATTGGTGGATGCGCAGAACGATATCGAAGGCTTGCCCGGCGCGCCGGGACGCAGCAGCCTCTTCGCGCCTGGCAGCGCGGCCGGGTTCGCGGACGGCTGCGGCGAGGCAGGCACACTGGGCCTGTGCCTGCCCGCAGCCCCGGATGCGCCGGCCCTTTGGCTGAGCATGGACCTCGATGGCGCCGAGGGAGGAAGTGGCAGCCACGCGGTGCCGTATGGCCAGTTTACGGGCGCCGTCATGCAGACGGGGCAGGGTTTTCTGCCGTCGCGCCGGCCCCGCTATCTGATCGAATTGCTGCCGTTTCACCCGCCCGGCGCGCAGGCGGCGGCCGTGGCCGGTGGCCTGGCCACGGAAAGCTATGTGTATCGCATCACGGCCATCGGTTTTGGCGCGCAGGACAGCACGCAAGTCGTGCTGCAAAGTTATTATCGCAAGCAGGCGGCTGGAGCGGGACCATGAGGGCTTTGTCGTTTGCTTTGCTATCCGCCTGGTGGTCCGTCCGGCTGCTGCTGATCGGCCTGGTTTGCCTGGTTTGCGGCGCCGTCCTTGCGGCCGCACCTCCCGTGGCGCTGGCGCGGGCCGACGCGGGATTGCACGGCGCCAGGGTGCCGCCGAACCTGTTGCTTAACCTGTCCTTCACGCATGCGGCGGCCGCTGCCGCGCACGGCGGCGAGTATGCGCCGCAGCGCGAGTACCTCGGTTACTTTCATGCGCGCATGTGCTACAGCTATCCCTACCGCAGCAAGGATGGCGTCATGCTGCCGGACTTGCGCGTAGCGACCGCTTACTTCTCCGTGCTGAAACCGGCCGATGCGCTGCACGGTTGCGGCGGCGATAGTTTTAGCGGCAACTTTCTGAACTGGGCCAGCGCCAGCATGCTCGACATCGTCCGCTATGCCCTCACGGGCGGCGACCGCGTCATCGACGAGGTGCGCAAGACGGTGCTGCAGCGCGCCTACCTGCCCGATGCCGGCAACCCCATCGACTTCTATGCCCACCCCGTCTTTTTCCCGCGCAAGGTCTTGCACACCGGCGTGGCGGCGGCGACACCGTTTGCACTGGCGCAACTGGCCATCGTTTCCTGCCGTAATCGCCTGCTGTTCGGCGATGCCAGCCAGCCTCCTGGCGGCAGTTGCGACGCGCCCGGCGCTGCCGCTACACACGGCGTGTTCCTCGCGCGCGTGCGCGTTTGCGACACGGAGGAAGGGCCGCTGCGCGACGACCTGTGCCTCGCGTACGGCAAGAACTACAAACCGGTGGGTGCCGTGCAGCGCCATGGCGGCCGGGTGCGCGTGGGCGTGTTTGGTCTGTTGAATGGCATGTCCTCCAGCGGTCCCGCGTATGGCGGCGTGCTGCGCGCGCCGCTGGCCCACGTGGGCAGGCAACGCTGGACGGCGCCCGACTTTTTGCCGCAAGACAATACCGGCGCCGAGTGGAATCCCGTCAATGGCGTGTTTGCCGTCCAAGACGCTGACCAGGGCGCAGGTCCTGGCGGCGGGGTGACCGCTTACATCAACGGCCTGGGCCGCAGCAATGCCGGGCATCCGGGCGCGTACGCCAGCGTCGCGCCGCTGGCCGAATTGCTGTACGAATCGCTGCGCTACCTGCAGGGGCGGCAAGCGAGCACCGCAGTGCCTCCTGCCACGGCCCCGCCTGCCATCGACGACGGCTTGCCGGTCGTGATCCCATGGAGCGACCCGCAAACGGCCAGTTGCCAGCGCCACGTCGTCGTCAGCCTCGGTGACGCGGGCATGGCGGGCGACCGTTACGTGCCCGGCAATGTCCCTGTTGTGCCCGCCTCGCCCGGCGACCGCGCACGCGCCGCCGATGGTTTTGCGCAGCCGCCGTTCGATGCGATGGCCTGGACGCACGCAGTGGGCAGCCTGGAAAGCGGCGGTGCGCTGGGCAATCCTGCGCCACGGCCCGAACTGGCGGCGCTGGAATTGCTGGCCGACGGGGCGGGCGGCGCCAGCTATCATGCGGCGGGCCTGGCCTACTGGTCGCATGTGCAGGCGCTGCGTCCCGGCGGCAAGAATGACGGCCTTGCCAAGGTCGAACACTACGCGGGCGACTTGCGCCAGGGCGACCCGGCCGGCGAATCTGCAGCCACTCCCGCCGCGACGCCCTTGCTGCTTACGGCCAAATATGGCGGTTTTCTCGATGGGAACGGCGACGCCAATCCGTTCAAAAGCGCGGTGGGCGGCGCACTGGAGGAATGGAGCCTGGACGGGCGCTGGCCTACCCATTACTTGCCTGGCAGCGACCCGGACGCGCTGGTCGCGGGACTGCGCGCGGCCTTTGCCGCCGTCGACAAGGGCAGCTTGCCGGCGACGCTGGCGGGGCCGGCCTTGATGGCGCTGGCCAGCGGCACGGAAGAGGCATACTGGTTCCAGACGCAGCTGCGCCTGGCCGACGGCAGCATGACCTTGTCGCGCAGCGCGTTTGCCGTGGGCGCCGATGGCGCACTGCTTCCCGGCGAGCCATGGTGGCGCGTGGGCGGACAGGCGCAGCCCGCGCAGGATGGAACGCCGGCGGCCTTGCGTCCCGTCTACACGCTCGACGCCAAGGGCGCCCTGATGCCGCTGGCCTGGGCGCGGCTGGACGCGGAGCGGCGCGGCGCATTCGACGGCGGCGATGGAAAAGGCGAGGCGCGCCTGGCATATCTGCTGGGCCAGCGCACGCACGAGGTGGGCCAGCCGGGCGGCTTCCTGCGGCGCAGGTCCGGCAGCCTGAGTGCGGCGCCATACGGCAACCTGCTGTACGTGGGCGCGCCGGGTCTGGGCATGCCGGGGGCGGGATATGGCTTGCACCGCCAGGCGCTGCTGCAGCGACGAAAAATGCTGTACCTGGGCGCCAACGATGGCTTGCTGCATGCCTTCGATGCCCGCACGGGCAGCGAAATGTTTGCCTATCTGCCGCAGGCGCTGCTGCGCTCCACGGTAGCCGCTGCGAGCACTCACTACAGCCCCGGCCCGCTGCTCGACGGCGCGGCGGCCACGGCGGAAGTGCTGGCGCTGGGGCACTGGAAGACGGTGCTGGTGTCGGGCATGGGCGGCGGGGCGCAAGGCGTGTTTGCGCTGAACGTCACCGACCCGGCGCGCTTCGCGCAGGATGGGGCGCTGTGGGAATTCACGGACCGCGACGACAAGCTGATGGGCAACGTGCGCGCGCCGCCCGCCTTTGCCCGCATCAACATGGGTGGCAAGGAGGGGGCAGTGGCCTACCGCGATTTCGTCATCGTCGCCAGCGGCTACAACAATTATGTAAATGATGGCAAGGACACGACGGCGCCCGCAGCGGCCGCCGCCATCTTCCTGCTGGCGCTGGACAAGGCGCCCGGCACGCCGTGGCTGTTGGGAAGTAATTACTTCCGGCTCAAGGTACCCGTGGCCAGCGGCAGCAGTGGTGGCGATGGAGGCCATGACACTGATGCGGGCGCGGGCACCATGCCCCAGGCGCTGGGTCCGCCCGCCGTGGTGCCGGGCGGTGACGGCGCGCTGGCGTATATCTATGCGGGCGATTTGCAGGGCAATATCTGGCGCCTCGACATGGTTGGCGGCCCGCCGTGGCAGGAGGGGCAGGGGCGCAAGCTCGTCTTTGTCGCGCGCGACGCGCAGGGCAGGCGCCAGCCCGTGGCGCAGCAACTGAACGTGGCATACGCGCCCGGTGGCGGTTATCTGTTGCTGTTCGGCACGGGCAAGCTGGCCGAGGCGGGCGATACCTGGCCTTCCGCCTTCCTGTCCCAGTCGTTTTATGCCGTGCACGACGATGTGCGTGCAACATCTCCCACGCGCAGCCGGGCCGACCTGGAACAGCGCAGCCTGGGCGAGGCGGCGGACGGCGTGCGCGTCGACGGCACCGAGCTGCGCTACACGGGCAGCGACGCCAGGCGCGGCTGGTACCTCGACTTTCTCGATACCGCGCAGACGGGCGAACGCAGCATCCATAGTCCCGTACTGGCCGCCGGCAAGGTACTGTTCAATACCGTCCTGCCCGGACGCGATGCTTGCGCCAAGCCGGCCACGCGCCTGTACGTGCTCGATGTGCTCAGTGGCTTTGCCGCCGATGGCGCCGGTGTCGTGCAGGCGGGTGAGCAGACGGGGCGCTTGTTCGATGGCCTGGCGCGCGCGCCGCCGCTGGCGCTGGAACTGAACAGCACGGTGGGCGCCGTGACGGCGGCAGGGCGGGCCGAGGGGCGCAAGGAACTGGCGGTGCTGCAACCGGGCTTGCCCGGCGCGGCCAGCGGGGCGGGGCTCAAGGTCGTCAGCGCGCCGCTGCCCGCGCGGCGCCTGAGCTGGCGCGAAGTGGCGAACTGGCGCGAATTGCACGAGGCGGCCAAGAAGAAATAGGCGCGGGCATGGCTGGCGTGTCGCAAGTGGCAGGCGTGCAGGCTGGCCACTTGCGGCGGCTGGCGGTTTTTGCGAAGAGGGGAGGTCAGATGGAAACGCTGGCAAGGCAAAACTGGCACGCTGCAAACGGTGGCGTCCATGCCGCCACCCAGGGTTTCAGCCTGGTCGAACTGCTGGCCACCTTGGCGATCATGAGCCTGCTGCTGGCGCTGGCCGTGCCCGCTTATCACGGCCATGTCGTGCGGGCCAAGCGGGTGCAGGGGCAGGCGGCCCTGCTGCGGCTGATGCAGCAGCAGGAGCGCTATTATTCGCAGAACAACCGCTATCTGGCCTTTTCCTCGGCCTCGCCGGCGCCGCAGGCGCAAGCGTTTCCATGGTGGTCGGGCGAAGGGGGCGCGGCCGGCAGTGCGTATGAAATCGAGGCGCTGGCCTGTCCCGGCCTGGCAATCGGGCAATGCGTGCTGTTGCGCGCCACGCCGGGCACATCCAAGGTCGATGCGCAGTTCCAGGATGCCGATTGCGGCGTGCTGTCCTTGCGCAGCACGGGCCAGCGCGGCAGCAGCGGCCCCGCCAGCCATTGCTGGTTCTAGACCATGGCCATGCGCAAGCGGCCAATGTGGAGCAGGCGCACCTGGGGGCATACCTTGCTCGAATTGCTGGCCGTGCTGGCGATTACCGCCCTGTTGGCGGCCGCTGTCATGCCAAATTTGCAGCAACTGCTGGCGCGCCAGCAAGTGCGCGCGGCGGCCACGGACTTGTTCTCTGCCATCGAATTGACGCGGGCGCAGGCGATGGCGCGCGGCCGGCGCGTGCTGCTGATGCCGGCCGGGCCCGGCGGCACGGACTGGCGCACGGGCTGGCTGGTGTTTATTGACAGCAATACCAACCTGGCGTTCGATGACGGCGACGAATTGCTGTTCCGCCAGGGGCCGCTGCCGGCGGGCATCACGGCCCAGTTCGTGTTTTCGTCGGCCACGGCGCCGTTTTATATCGCCTACAATGGCGCAGGTCGCAGTTGCAGCGCGACCAATAGTCTGGCGGCGCGCTGGGGGACCTTGTCCCTGGCTTTGGGAAAGCAGGTACGGCATATTAAAATCAATATGCTGGGCAGGGTGCGCGTGTGCGACCCGCAGCAGCAAGCGGCCAATTGCAGCGGCGTGGCCGACAGTTCCTGACACGATTTACCAATTATTTACCTCAAGCAAAGAAGCCCGTGGAAATACTCAACGATATCGATGGCATGCGCCTGGCGCTGGAATGGGCGGCGCGCGGTTTATACACGACCTCGCCCAATCCCCGCATCGGCTGCGTGATCGTCCGGGATGGCCAGGTGATCGGTGCCGGCGTGACGCAGGCGGCGGGGCAGGATCATGCCGAAGTGCAAGCGCTGGCCAATGCGGCGGCGCGCGGCAACGACGTGCGCGGCGCCACGGCCTATGTCACGCTGGAACCGTGCAACCACCATGGCCGCACGCCGCCATGCTCCGATGCGCTCGTGCGCGCGGGGCTGGGGCGCGTCGTGGCCGCCATGACGGACCCGAATCCGCTGGTGGCGGGGCAGGGACTGGCCAAGCTGGAAGCGGCCGGCATCGCCGTCACCACGGGCGTGCTGGCCGACGAGGCATATGAAATGAATATCGGCTTCTTTTCGCGCATGCAGCGCGGCAAGCCGTGGGTACGCATGAAAACGGCGGCCAGCCTGGACGGCATGACGGCCTTGCATAATGGCCAGAGCCAGTGGATCACGGGGCCGCAGGCGCGCGCCGATGGTCACGCGTGGCGCGCGCGCGCCTGCGCCATCCTGACGGGCATCGGCACGGTCAAGGCGGACGACCCGCAATTGAACGTGCGCGCCGTCGAGACGCCGCGCCAGCCGCGCCGCATCGTCGTCGACAGCCGGCTCGACATCAGCCTCGATGCGCGCATCCTGCAAGGGGGCGGCACGTGGATCGTGGCGGCCGTGGCCAATCCGGAAAAGGAAGCGCAGTTGCAGGCGCTCGGCGCGGAAGTCATCATGTTGCCGAACGCGGCCGGCAAGGTCGACCTGGCCGCGCTGATGCTGGAACTGGGACGCCGCCAAATCAATGAAGTCCACGTCGAGGCCGGCTCCAGGCTGAACGGCTCGCTGATCCGCGAAGGCTGCGTCGACGAGCTGCTGGTCTACCTGGCGCCCACCTTGCTGGGCGATGCGCAAGGCATGTTTGCCTTGCCGGCATTGACGGATATCAAGCAGCAGCGGACCTTGCAATTTCACCAGGTCCAGCAAGTGGGCGAAGATTTGCGTATCCTTGCAAGATTCGCCCAGCGCAATTAACAAATTTACTCATTTTTATAGGGTTAGCTCCATGTTTACAGGAATTGTTGCCGCCATTGGCAAGATTGAAACCGTGCAAGCACTCGAAGGCGGCCTCGACGCAGGCGTGCGTCTGACCATCCATGCGGGCGGCTTGCCGCTGGCCGACGTGGCCCTGGGCGATTCGATCGCCATCAATGGCGCCTGCATGACGGTGGTGGAAAAGTCGGACACGGGCTTTGCCGTCGATGTTTCGCGCGAAAGCCTCAATTGCACCGTGGGCCTCGATACCACCACGGAAGTGAATCTGGAAAAAGCCCTGACCCTGGCCGAGCGCCTGGGCGGCCACCTGGTGTCCGGCCACGTCGACGGCCTGGGCATCGTGCGCAAGTTCGAAGCCGTGGGCGAATCGTGGGAACTGGTCATCGAAGCGCCGCACGAACTGGCGAAATACCTGGCCTTCAAAGGTTCCGTCGTCGTCAATGGCGTGTCGCTGACCGTCAACCGCGTGGAAGACCTGGGCGCGGGCGCCGTCAACGGCTGCCGCTTCTCGATCAATTTGATTCCCCACACCATCGCCATGACGACCCTGAAACACTTGACGGTCGATGGCAAGGTCAACCTGGAAATCGACCTGATCGCCCGCTATGTCGAGCGCATGTTGTCGCTGGACAAGGCTGCCGCCTGATATAAGAACACCGCAACACATTCTCGCCTTGCCAAGCGTGTGTTGCTTTTCTTTCAGACGCGCATACTATGAAGCTTTCCGCAGTGGAGGCTAGCCATGGACCCGATTTCGCGCGCAACCGTGCCCAACACCATCCCGGCCACGTCCCGCGTGGGTGAGACGGCGCCGCTGGCGCCCGCGCTGCCCGTGCCGCCTTCGAGTGCGGCGGCGGCCCTTGCCGTTTTGTCCTCGACCCAGGTCGACATCTCCCCGCTGGGCCAGTTCCTGTCCGGCGTGGCCTTGTCGCGCCGGCAACTGCTGGCCTTGCAGGGCGCCACGGACGAGGCCAGGACGGCTAATACCCCCATGAATGTCAATGACGACTTGCTGGCGCTGGCGCGGCAGCTGACGGAATCCTTTGCCCAGCTGCAAACGAGCGGCATCGAT
The DNA here is from genome assembly GCF_056174685.1 of Janthinobacterium sp. BHSEK. Classification (NCBI taxonomy): domain Bacteria; kingdom Pseudomonadati; phylum Pseudomonadota; class Betaproteobacteria; order Burkholderiales; family Oxalobacteraceae; genus Janthinobacterium; species Janthinobacterium sp. BHSEK. The sequence continues at coordinate 8,762 of NZ_JBWBYV010000025.1, read as the reverse complement.
GCCAGCCAGCTGGCGACGCCCGGCGACACGCCGGGCAGCCTGGCGCAGCGCTACGATTTGCTGTCGGGCGATGGCACGACCGATGCCGCGGCCGCGCTGGCGCAGGACGGCACCCTGCTCACGCAAGCGCAACTGGCCCGCATCGGCATCGACTTGCGCAATGAAGATGTCGATCCAATCACGTTGCAGGCCGCGTATGCGGCCGACAGCAATGCCACCCTGGATGCCTTGCAACAGGGAACGGACGTGCTGGCGCAGGTGGGCGCCGTGCTTGCCCAGCGGCAGGGCGCGCCGCTGGCCGCCGTGGTCGAAGCGGATTTGACGGGCGAAGCACTGCCGGCCAGCGCCGCGCAGGCGCCGCAAGCCCCGCAGCCGCAGCCCATCGACGAGGCGCCGCCGCAAACGGCGGCGATTGCACAGCGACAACTGGAATTGCAGCAGCAGCTGGAAGCGGAAGAGCTGAACCTGGATTTGCAGGCGCAGCGGGCAGACAGCCAGCGCGTGGATGCCCTGCGCATCGACAGCGAGCGCATGAATACCGAGCAGCTGGCGCGGCAGGAGGACGCCGCGCGGACGGCCCAGGCGCAAGTGCGCGCGGGGCAGGGAACAGCCGATGCGGGCCTGGCGACGGCGCAAGCCACGCAGGCGCAGGAAAATGCGCAGGCGCAGCAGCTGGCTGCGCAAGCCGCGGGCATGGCCGTGCCGCCACCCTCGTCGCAAGACCCGTCCGTGGCGGCCGCCATCGCCGCGTATAACCTGAACAATGCAGCCCTGAACCCCGGCTTGATGAACCGGCCATTGCCGGCCAGCGACTCGCGCCTGCCGCTGGTGGCGCCCGTGGCCCCCGTGGAGCCCGTCAAGCCCGTGACGAAAATCTAGGGCAGCAGGGTGGCATCCAGGGTGATGTTGGCTTTAAGCAGCTTCGACACGGGGCAGCCGGCCTTGGCCTTGCCCGTCAATTCTGCGAATTTCGCCTGGTCGGCGCCCGGTATCTGCGCTTTCAGGATCAAATGGACGGCCGTGATGGCAAAGCCGTCGTCGACCTTGTCGAGGGTGACTTCGGCCGTCGTTTCCATCTTTTCCGCCGTCAGGCCCGCTTCGCCGAGGATCAGCGACAGGGCCATGGTGAAGCAGCCCGCGTGCGCTGCGCCGATCAATTCTTCGGGATTGGTGCCGGGCTTGCCTTCGAAGCGGCTGGCAAAGCCGTAGGGATATTCCTGCAAGGCGCCGCTGCGCGTGCTGATGGCGCCCTTGCCGTCCTTGATGCCGCCTGACCAGATGGCCGATCCATGGGTTTTCATGTTGCCGCTCCTGTGTGGGGTGTCGCTGCGAGTGGATGTCAGCGCCGTGGCGGTGACTGGCAGATCTTATGCTCTTCGCAAGGCCGGCGGCGCGCGTCTTGCCGCCGCCGTGTGCGCCGGATCGGGGAATCGGCGCTTTGCGGGGCAGGTTGCGGCGCCCATGCCGCAAAGCTGTCTTATTTCAGGCCTGCAAGCGCCAAATCCTTTAAAATAGCAGGTTATAAGAAAATTCCCGGAAATTCGCGGAATATTCGCACGTGATGTTTCAGTTTTTAGTCTCACTAAGAGGATCAATGATGTCTATTTCCAGCACCGAAGAGATCGTCGCTGAATTACGCGCCGGCCGCATGGTGATACTGGTCGATGAAGAAGACCGGGAAAATGAAGGTGATCTGGTGCTTGCCGCCGATTTCGTGACGCCTGAAGCCATCAATTTCATGATCACGCATGCGCGTGGTCTGGTCTGCCTGACCCTGACGGAAGAGCGTTGCGACGAGCTGAACCTGTCGATGATGACGTCGCGCAACGGCACGGCCTACGGCACCAACTTTACCGTGTCGATCGAAGCGGCCGAAGGCGTGACGACGGGCATTTCCGCCGCCGACCGCGCCAAGACCATCCAGGTCGCGGTTGCCAAGGGCACGCAGCCCAGCGATATCGTTCAGCCTGGCCATATCTTCCCGCTGAAAGCGCAAAAAGGCGGCGTGCTGATGCGCGCAGGCCATACGGAAGCCGGCTGCGATCTGACGGCCATGGCCGGCTTGACGCCCGCGTCCGTGATTTGCGAAATCATGAAGGACGACGGCACCATGGCGCGCCTGCCGGACTTGCTGGTGTTTGCCGAGCAGCATGGCCTGAAGATCGGCACGATTGCCGACCTGATCCATTACCGCAGCCAGACGGAGTCCCTGGTCGAGCGCGTTGCCGAGCGTACCCTGCACACTGCGCACGGCGAATTCCGCCTGATCGCGTTCCGCGACAAGCCCAGCGCCTCGGCCCATTTAGCCCTCGTGCATGGCGACCTGGCGCCCGGCCTGGAAGCCCTGGTGCGCGTGCACCAGCCCGTTTCCCTGCTGGACGTGCTGGAAAGCGAAGCGACTACCCACTCATGGACGGTGGCTGCCTCGATGGCCGCCATCAAGCGGTCCGAGCGGGGCGTGATGGTCTTGCTGAACTGCGGCGAGACCTCGAGCGAGCTGTTTGCCCAGTTCGCCGCGCTCGATACGCCGCAAGCCAAGCCGAAAGGCCGCGCCGCCAGCATGGACTTGCGCAGCTACGGCATCGGCGCGCAAATCCTGCGCGACCTGGGCGTGAGCAAGATGCAATTGCTGGCCAGCCCCCGCAAGATGCCGTCGATGGTCGGTTTCGACCTGGAAGTCACAGGTTTTCAGTGCCATCCAGGCCAGGACGTCTGACCAAATCTACTGCGCGTCGCGATTTGCGGCCTGCGATGCTCACTGTACTATTCGTACAGTTGCGCTTCTTGAGCACAACTCGCTGCCGCTCGCTACGATTTTGTCAGGCGTCGATGTAAGAGTAAACGATGGCGGCATGTGCATGTCGCCCTGAACCACCAGATTAAAGAGGCATATGATGACCGTAGGAGCATACGAAACCAATTTTGCCGGCGAAGGTTTGCGCGTCGGTATCGTCCAGGCACGATTCAATGAAATCGTCGGCGGTGGCTTGCTGTCGGCATGCCTGGAAGAGTTGAGCAAGCTGGGCGTGGCCGATGAAGATATCCTGCACGTGACCGTGCCGGGCGCCCTGGAAATCCCACTGATTCTGCAAAAAATGGCGGAAACCGAGCAATTCGACGCCCTGATCGCACTGGGCGCCGTGATTCGCGGTGAAACCTACCACTTCGAGCTGGTATCGAACGAATCGGGCGCGGGCATCACGCGCGTCGGTCTCGATTACGGCATCCCCATCGCCAACGCAGTGTTGACGACGGAAAACGACGAGCAGGCGGAAGTGCGCATGCTGGTCAAGGGGGCGGAAGCGGCACGCGTGGCAGTGGAAATGGCTAATTTAGCGCAAGCGCTAGAAGAGTTGCAAGAATCCGAGGAGGACTAGCCGTGTAGTGAACGTCCGATAAAACGCCCATAGCTGCGTTGCAAGCCCTCGCCGTACATTCGTACTGTCTTCGGGCTCGCGCCTTGCTCTGAGCATTTTCTCGAACGTTCTGACACGCGCTTGGCTGCGGCGCGTTGAAAAGCGCGCCGTGCTGTCTCGCCGGAATTTGTAGTGAACACGTACTTAAGAACAGGTAACAATCATGACTGAGAAAAATTTGCTCGCCAATCCCAGCAAAAACCGCACGCCGCGTCACCGCGCGCGCGAGTTCGCGCTGCAGGGCTTGTACCAGTGGCTGCTGAACAATGAAGACGCGACCACCGTCGTGAACAATATTCGCGCGGCCCACGGCTTCGACAAGGCCGATGGCGATCATTTCACGGTGCTGCTGTACGGCACCATCAAGGATTCGCTGGCGCTGCGCGACAGCATGGCCCCCTTGATCGACCGCAATATCGCGGAACTGTCGCCCATCGAACACGGCATCCTGCTGATCGGCGCGTTCGAGCTGAAGAACAACATGGAAATCCCGTACCGCGTCGTCATCAACGAAGCGGTCGAGCTGGCCAAGTCGTTTGGCGGCATCGACGGCCACAAGTATGTGAACGGCGTGCTGGATAAATTGGCAGTGAAGTTCCGCGAGGAAGAAGTGGGCGCCAACAAGCGCAAGTAATAGAGTAGGAGTTCCTGCGGCTGCTGCCGCAGGGCAATAAAAAAGCCACCGGCACTTGCGTGCGGTGGCTTTTTCTTTTTGGGCTGCTTTTTGGATGCCCCTGTGAGGGCTTTTAAAGGGTCACAGGCCGGCGATCTCGTTATGCGGCAGCACTTTGATGGTGATGCCGCTTTCCGGCGCAGGCGCCTTGGCTGGCGCTGGCGTGTTCGATGCCATCACCGGCGTGCTGGTCGGCACGCGCTGGCCGGCCGACACTTGCTTCAGGCGGCGGTATTCGGCCAGCACGCGCGAGCCGTAGCCCGAGTCGGTGGCGAAGTTGGCGGCGCCCACGTAGGTTTTCAAGCCCGCTTCGACGGAACCGCCACGCGTGACGTAGTCTTTCAGGATCAGGGAGCCGACGCGGATGTTGGCGACGGGATTCAAGGCAGCTTGCACGCCGCCCATTTCCTGGAAGCGCTCATGGTGCACTTTCGACATGACCTGCATCAAGCCTTGTGCGCCGACGGGGCTTTCCGCGAACGGGTTCAAGCCCGATTCGATGGCCATCACGGCCAGGATCAGCAGCGGGTCCAGCTTGATTTCGCGCGCCGTCAGGTAGGCCGTCGAAACGAGCATATTGGTCGCATCGTTGGCCACGCGGTAGCGTTTGGAGAGCCAGTTGGTAACCCATTGCTGCTGCTTTTGCGTGCCCAGCAAGGCTTTTTCTTCCTTGGTCAAAGGTGCTTCGCTGGCGGCGGCCGTTTGCACGGATGCCGGCGCTTCCATCAGGGCCGACAGGGCCGGCGCTTCGACGGCTTGCGCCTCTGCCATCGGCAGCGGGAACAGGCTGTGCGTCAGTTGCTTGCCCAGGTCGGGGCGGAACATCAGCAGGGCGATCAGTGCCAGGGCGGAAATGCCGAAGACTGTCAGAGTGTGTTGTGCGGTGGTCAAAACGCCACGTGCCGAAATGGCTTGTGCGCGGGCGCGCAAACGCGCCAACGCTGGCTGGCCAGCCACGGTTGAAGCAGGCAATGCTGCTTCAGTGCTACGATGAGTCATAGAGTTCCCCGAAATGTCGCGTCAACAGGCAGCCCCTCCGCGGTGTCGCGGTGTTGTGGGTACTGCCAATGCCGTGCATCAGAAATATCATCGTTTCCGCCGCGTATGGATGCGTGCGAGAAACGCCGTCATTGCTTGCTTGAGCTGATCGGTCCCATGCTGGTATTGGATCAGTCGCAATACAACTTTTACCGGGGGTAAGGCAGACGCCTTTTGAAAACACTCCTTAAAATGTCATGTGGAGCCCCGACTCCGTGAATGAAAGAGAAACGCTAAAATCAAGCTCTGGGCCGGCGTGCTCTTTCAAGTTGGGCGAATTGTAGAAGCCGTTTTATATCAAGTCAATACTAACGAATCGATCCTTTATTACTTTTATGTCTTACTTTTTGACTTGCATTGTGCCAAAAGCCAATAAAATCAATTACTTGGCATAGATCCTTCAGCAACGGCGTCCGACGTCAAAAAAAATTAAAAACACATGAAATATTCAGATTTGCGAGATTTTATTTCTCAACTGCAACAAATGGGTGAACTTAAGCCCATTTCGCCCCCCATTTCACCGATTTTGGAGATGACGGAAGTGTGCGACCGCACCTTGCGCGCGGGCGGACCGGCCTTGCTGTTCAACAATCCGACGGGATACGACATGCCGGTGCTGGGCAATCTGTTCGGCACGACGCGCCGCGTGGCGCTGGGCATGGGCGCGGAAGACGTCAGCGAGTTGCGCAAGATCGGCCATGTGCTGGCGCGCCTGAAGGAACCGGAGCCGCCGAAGGATTTCAAGGATCTGCTGGGCCTGGGTTCCTTGGTGAAATCCGTGTGGGACATGTCGCCGAAGGAATTGCGCGGCGCCAAGTGCCAGGAAATCGTCTGGGAGGGTAATGACGTCGACCTGGCGCGCCTGCCCATCCAGCATTGCTGGCCCGGCGACGTCGCTCCCCTGATCACCTGGGGCCTGGTGATCACCAAGGGCCCGAACAAGAAGCGGCAAAACCTCGGCATTTACCGTCAGCAAGTGCTGGGACGCAACAAGGTCATCATGCGCTGGCTGGCGCACCGGGGCGGGGCGCTGGACTTCCGCGAGCATGCGATCCAGAGCAAGGGCAAGCCGTATCCGATCGCCGTCGCACTGGGCGCCGATCCCGCTACTATATTAGGCGCCGTCACGCCGGTGCCGGACAGCCTGTCTGAATACCAGTTCGCCGGCTTGCTGCGCGGCAGCCGCACGGAGCTGGTGAAAGCCATCGGCAGCGAGCTGCGCGTGCCCGCATCGGCCGAAATCGTGCTCGAAGGCCATATCTACCCCGATGAAAACCATCCGAGCGGCTACGAGCACGCGCTGGAAGGGCCGTATGGCGACCACACGGGCTACTATAATGAGCAGGACAGTTTCCCCGTGTTTACCATCGACCGCATCACCATGCGCCGCGATCCGATCTACCATTCCACGTATACAGGCAAACCGCCGGACGAGCCGGCCGTGCTGGGCCTGGCCCTGAACGAAGTCTTCGTGCCCCTGCTGCAAAAGCAGTTCAGCGAAATCACGGATTTCTACCTGCCGCCCGAAGGCTGCAGCTACCGCATGGCCGTGGTGCAGATCAAGAAGCAGTACGCGGGCCACGCCAAGCGCGTGATGTTCGGCGTGTGGAGCTTCCTGCGCCAGTTCATGTATACCAAGTTCATCGTGGTGGTCGACGAAGACGTGAACATCCGCGACTGGAAAGAGGTCATCTGGGCCATCACGACGCGGGTCGACCCTATCCGCGACACCACGCTGGTCGACAACACGCCCATCGATTACCTGGACTTCGCCTCGCCGGTCAGCGGCCTGGGCAGCAAGATGGGGATCGACGCGACGAATAAATGGCCGGGCGAAACGACGCGCGAGTGGGGTACGACGATCGCCATGACGCCGGAAGTAAAGGCCAAGGTGGATGGGATCTGGCAAGAGCTGGGTTTGTAGTTGCTGCGTAGGTCGGGGTAGGTCGGGTTAGCGCTTGCGCGTAACCCGACGTTGCGGCTGCGCCGACCTACGCCGACGCACACAGCATTGACACGGCAATTTCCCAATCTTGCGCAGGTCGGTTATAATTGTCCCCGGCGGGCCCCTGCGCATCGTGGCATGGCTAACCTGGTCAGGTCGGGAACGAAGCAGCCACGGCTATTAACCATGAGTGCCGCAGATCAGGCTCGCCTCCTTCGGGAATGTTTTAATCAGGTTCAACAATCAAGCTGCCATGGGCAGCTTTTTTGCTTTTGCGGCACCATTTTTTTGTGATGCCGCAGCATTGCCGGGCTTGCCGTGTTTTCCATATTTCCAGCTGGCCATGTTATACAATTGCTGCTTTGCCGCGTTTGCCAGGTTTGCCTGGCCCGGCCATGAGGCTTGCGCCCGCCGCGCAGGATCACCCGCAAAATCGCATGGTAAAATCTCAGCATGTCCTATCAAGTCCTCGCCCGTAAATACCGCCCCAAGAATTTCGAGACGCTCGTCGGCCAGGAGCACGTCGTGCGCGCGCTCACGCATGCCTTGCACAGCGGTCGCTTGCATCACGCCTACCTGTTCACGGGCACGCGCGGCGTCGGCAAGACGACCCTGTCGCGCATCCTGGCCAAGTCGCTCAATTGCATCGGTCCCGATGGCACGGGCGGCATCACGGCCCAGCCTTGCGGCGTCTGCGAAGCGTGCACGGCGATCGATGCGGGACGCTTTGTCGACTATATCGAGATGGATGCGGCATCGAACCGCGGCGTCGATGAAATGGCGCAGCTGCTGGAGCAGGCGGTCTACGCGCCAAGCAATGCGCGCTTCAAGGTCTATATGATCGATGAGGTGCACATGCTGACCAATCACGCCTTCAATTCCATGCTGAAGACGCTGGAAGAGCCGCCCGAGCACGTCAAGTTCATCCTGGCCACGACGGACCCGCAAAAGATTCCCGTGACCGTGCTGTCGCGCTGCCTGCAGTTCAACCTCAAGCAGATGCCGCCCGGCCACATCATCAGCCACCTGGACAATATCCTGGGGCAGGAGGGCATCGCCTTCGAACAGCCGGCCTTGCGCCTGCTGGCCCAGGGCGCCCACGGTTCCATGCGCGACGCGCTGTCCTTGACGGACCAGGCCATCGCCTACGCGGCCGGCGAAGTCACGCTCGATGCCGTGCAAGGCATGCTGGGCGCGCTCGACCAGTCGTATCTGGTGCGCCTGCTCGACGCGCTGGCGCAGCAGGATGGCGCGGATCTCTTGGCCGTGGCCGACGAGATGGCCTCGCGCAGCCTGTCCTACAACGGCGCCCTGCAAGACCTGGGCACCTTGCTGCACCGCATTGCGCTGGCGCAAACCGTGCCCGCCGCCTTGCCGCAGGATTTGCCCGAATACGCGGACATCGTGCGTTTGGCCGCCGCGTTTGACGCGGAAGAAGTGCAGCTGTTTTACCAGATCGCCGTGCATGGCCGCAATGAACTGGGCCTGGCGCCCGACGAATACGCGGGCTTTACCATGACCTTGCTGCGCATGCTGGCCTTTCGGCCCGGCATAGGCGGTGCCGATGGCGTGCCGGCTGCCGCACCAGCGTCTGCTCCGGGCAACCGTCCCGCCGCCGTGGCCGCCGCGCGCGCCGCCGCTGGCGCTTCCGCACCGGCCGCCCGCGCCGCCACGAACAGCGTGGCCAGCC
>NZ_JBWBYV010000024.1:0-13318 GCF_056174685.1 Janthinobacterium sp. BHSEK | reverse complement strand
AGGTCTGGCCCGCCGGGCACGCGCGCACTCTCCACGGCCTGCGCGGCGCGCTGCTGCAGATCGGGCCGCTCGGTGCCTTGCCCGGCGACGGGGACGGCGGGGGCGGACGGCTGCCTCGAGACGATGGTGCGGACCGCAAAGGCCAGCACCAGCAGTAGCAGCGCGGCCATCACCCACGTGCCCGGGCGGGCATAGGCGGGGCGGGCCTGCCGCGCGGCGGCGTCGACGATGAGACAGGCCAGTTCCGAGCCGCGCTGGCGTGTGCGCAGGTGCAGCGCCTCGAATTGTTGCGCCGTCAGGGTGCCTTGCCGGAGCATGTCGCGCAGGGCGGCGACCGGCGAGGCGAGCAGGCGGTCCGCCGGCAAGCTGGCGTGCGCGGCATCGCGTTGCCACTGGTCGAGCAGGTCTTCGTCGTACAGGGTGTCGATGGCCTGGCGGTTGACCAGCGTTAGCGCGTCGGCGGCCAGTTGCTGACGCTCGAGCAGGGCCGCGCCGTCATGCTGGCGCGGCAGGTCGCGCACGCGCCGCAGGAAGTCGTCCTGCGGCAGCAGGTCGGTGCGCAGCAGCCATGCCAGGGTGTCGGCGAGACCTGCGCCGGCGGCCAGTCGTGGCATGTCGACATCGTCCTCGTCGGGCTGGGCGAGGATGTCCAGTTCGTCCATCGCCTCGCCGAGTTCCTGGGGCGTGATCATGCCGAGCCGGCGCAGTTCGGCGAGGGAGGGATGGGAGCGTGTGGTCATGGGCTGTAATTTTGTCAGGAAGACAAAATCTTAGCGCAGATGCCGGTTTCCCGGCGCGCCTATGCACACGGGGCCGGGACGGATAATCTCCGCGCCGGCCCCGCCGTTCGCCGCCAGGGGCGTGCTTAGTGCTTCAAACCGCGCCAGCCGATGTCGCGGCGGTACTGCGCGCCGTCGAAATGGATTTTTTCCACGGTCTCATACGCCTGCTTCTGCGCCATCTTGATGCTGTCGCCCAGGCCCACCACGCACAGCACGCGCCCGCCGTTGGTGACCAGGCGTTCGCCGTCGATGCGGGTGCCCGCATGGAAGGTGACGGCGTCCGGCGTTTCGGCCGGGATGTCGCCGATCGGCGTGCCCTTGACGGGATCGTCCGGGTAGCCGGCGGCGGCCATGACGACGCCGACGGCTGTGCGGCGGTCCCATTCCAGTTCCACGGCGTCGAGCGTGCCGTTGACGGCGTGTTCCATGACGGTGACCAGGTCGGTCTTCAGGCGCGCCATGATGGGCTGCGTTTCCGGGTCGCCCATGCGGCAGTTGAATTCCAGCGTCTTCGGCGTGCCCTTGTCGTCGATCATCAGGCCCGCGTACAGGAAGCCCGTGAACGTGATGCCGTCCTTGGCCATGCCCTGGATGGTTGGCACGATGATTTCGCGCATGACGCGCGCATGCATGGCCGGCGTGACGATGGGGGCCGGCGAATACGCGCCCATGCCGCCCGTGTTCGGGCCCTGGTCGTGGTCCTTCAGGCGCTTGTGGTCCTGGCTGGTGGCCAGCGGCAGGATGTTCTTGCCGTCGCACATGACGATGAAGCTCGCTTCTTCGCCGGCGAGGAATTCCTCGATGACGATGCGCGCGCCGGCGTCGCCGAACTGGTTATCGGACAGCATCATGTCGACCGCCTGGTGCGCTTCTTCCAGGCTCATGGCAACGACCACGCCCTTGCCGGCGGCCAGGCCGTCGGCCTTGATGACGATCGGCGCGCCCATGGCGTCGATGTAGGCGTGCGCGGGAGCGACGTCGGAGAAGGTCTGGTAGGCGGCCGTCGGGATGCCGTGGCGCTGCATGAAGGCCTTGGCGAAGTCCTTCGACGATTCCAGCTGCGCCGCTTCCTTGGTCGGGCCGAAGATCTTCAGGCCGCGCGAGCGGAACAGGTTGACGATACCGGCCGCCAGCGGCACTTCCGGGCCGACGACGGTCAGGCCGATGTGTTCCTGCTGAACGAAGTCGGCCAGCAATTGCGGGTCGCTGATGTCGAGATTGACCAGGCGCGCATCGCGCGCGGTGCCTCCGTTGCCCGGTGCGACATACACCATCTGTATGCGTTCGGACTGGGCCAGTTTCCAGGCCAGGGCGTGTTCGCGGCCGCCAGAGCCGACTACCAGAATTTTCATAGGGACCGTTCGTTCAGTGTGGGTTGCAGGGCGGCGGTGCCGCCCTTGTGTGCAGAGTGATTAATTCTCAATGAGGGCGTTGGTGAACACTTCCTGGACGTCGTCCAGCAGTTCCAGCGCATCGATCAGCTTTTGCATCTTGATGGCGTCGTCGCCCGCATACACGGTTTCCGTCGCCGGCTTCATGATGACTTCGGCCACTTCGGCCTTGAAGCCGGCCGCTTCCAGCGCTTCCTTGACGGCGGCGAAATCGTGTACGGGGGTCAGCACTTCGAAGCCGCCTTCCTCGTCGGCGATGACGTCTTCGGCGCCCGCTTCCAGGGCCGCTTCCATCAGCTTGTCTTCGTCGGTGCCCGGCGCGAACAGCAACTGGCCGCAGTGCTGGAACATGAAGGCGACGGAGCCTTCGTTGCCCATGTTGCCGCCATTCTTGTTGAAGGCGTTGCGCACTTCGGCCACCGTGCGCACGCGGTTGTCGGTCATGCATTCGACGATGACGGCCGCGCCGCCCACGCCGTAGCCTTCGTAGCGCACTTCCTCGTAGTTGGCGCCGTCGACGCCGCCGCTGCCGCGGTTGATCGCGCGCTGGACGTTGTCTTTCGGCATATTGGCGTCAGCCGCCTTGTCGACGGCCAGGCGCAGGCGCGGATTGGCCGCGATATCGGCGCCGCCCATGCGGGCCGCGACCGTGATTTCCTTGATCAGGCGCGTCCAGATTTTGCCGCGCTTGGCATCGGTGGCAGCCTTTTTATGCTTGATATTGGCCCATTTGCTATGTCCTGCCATGTCGAATCTTCCTTAGACGGGTGTTCAATTGTGGCCGACATTTTAGCATATCGGCCCCCTGCGAAGCGGCATGGCCCCGTCATCAGGATGACACAATCTGTTGCTAAAGTGACGCGCTTTCACCATATCGAGGGCGCGACATCATGGCAAGTCAAATGGATAGACGGCAATTTCTGAAATTGGGCGGCTTCATTACGGTTTCCGTGGCCACCGCCGGGCTCACGGCCTGCGGCAGCAGCGATCACAGCGATCCTGGCGTGCCGCTGGCCTCGGGCAGCGACTGGAAATTCCCGCAAAGCGTGGCTTCGGGCGACCCGCGCGCCGACAGCGCCATGCTGTGGACGCGCGTCGTGCCCGCCAGTTTCGACGCCGTCGCGCCCGCCGTGGCCGGTAAATCGGACGTGGCCGTGCGCCTGATCGTCAGCGCCGCCGACAATACGGCCGGCCTGGGCGGTAATACGGCCTTGGCCGGCACGCCCATCGTGGATGCCAAGCTGCCCCTGAAAGCCGATTTCGACAATACCCTACGCCACAAGGTGACGGGCCTGCAGCCGGGCCAGGTGTATTTTTACCAGTTCATCGCCGGCGACGTGCGCTCGAACGTGGGCCGCTTCAAGACGGCGCCGGCTGCGACCAGCGACGTGTCACAGCTGCAGTTCGCCTACCTGACGTGCCAGGACTGGAGCATCAACCACTGGGGCGCGCTGTCGCACATCGCCGCGAATGAGTCGCTCGATTTCATCGTCCACCTGGGCGACTACATCTATGAAACGGTGGGTGAAGCGTTCCAGAGCGGCGCCGTGGAAAGCCGCCACGACCAGTTGAAATTGCCAGATGGCACGTATAAAAGCGGCACCTCCGGCGCGAAATACGCGACGACCGTGGCCGATTACCGCTACCTGTACAAGAAATACCGCACCGATACGCGCCTGCAAGCCGTGCACGAGCGCTTCGCCTTCATCGCCATCTGGGACGACCACGAATTCACGGACGACGCCTGGCAGGATGCCTCCACCTACGAAGGCATCGTGGCGACGGATGGCAGCGATCTGCACCAGCCGGCCCGCCGCCGCAGCGCCAACCAGGCATGGTTCGAATACATGCCGGCCGACGTCACGTTCGATGCCGCCGCGACAACGTTCCAGAACATCCAGATCTACCGCGATTTCCAGTTCGGCAAACTGATGCAGCTGGTGATGACGGACGAGCGCCTGTACCGCGCCGACCATGCGGTCGCCGAGTCGACCATCAATCCCGCCACGGGCAAGCCGTTGGGTAGCATCGGCAGCCGCTACCTGGTGCCGCAAGCGCTGTTCGACAGCGTGGAAGGGCAGAAAATGGCCGCCGCCACCAAGGCCGGCGCCGACCCGCTGGCCTTTGTTGCCATGCTGGGCACGACCCAGCGCGACTGGTGGAAGGGCAAGATGAAGGCGGCCACCTCGACCTGGAAGCTGTGGGGCAATGAAGTGTCCCTGCTGCGCATGGGCTTGAATGGCACGGATGCGATTGCCACCCTGCTGGCGCTGAGCGCCATGTCGAAAGTGGGCCAGGCCATCGCCAGCACCCTGCCGCTGGTGGGCGGCAGCGTGCCGCTGGCCTGCGCCATCGTGGCCGCTTCGACGACCGGTGCATCGCAGGCCGTGGCGCAAGCGGCGGCCATGGCGATCGCCGGCGCGGCCGCCAACGCCAGCGCGCAGGGCGCCGCTGCCGTGGGCGCCGGTTTGAGCGCGGCCCAGGCCGGTATCACGGTAGCCGCCTACAACAGCGGCTCGCCGGCCGCCGCCGCACAGGTGATCGCCTTCGGCTGGATCAAGCCCGACGTGCAGGCCAAGGGCGCCGCCTCAAGTTTCGTCGCCGCGTCGGGCCAGCAAGCGGCGCTGGCGCCGTTCTTCACGCGCTTCCTGCTCAATTGCGACCAGTGGGACGGCTACAACAGCGAGCGCAAGAACCTGATGGCGCACCTGAAAAACAATGCCATCGGCAACGTGGTGGCCATCACGGGTGATATCCACTCGTTCTTCGCCGGCACGGTCAGCGACGACTTCGACGCGGCCGGCGGCGGCACGCCCGTCATGGTGGACCTCGTGTCGGCCGGCGTCAGCTCGGATTCCTTCTTCAGCTACCTGAAGTCGGCCGCCGGCGCCATGGGCGACATCGGCACCCTCGTCAGCTACCCGCTGGCCATTCCCGTGACGGGCCTGGGCACGGTCAACCTCGACGTCAACCTGCTCGACTACACCATGGGCAAGGCGGCGCCCACCGTCGACAGCCTGCTGGAGCAATTGCGCGTACAGCTGCGCGGCGCCCTGGCCGCCAAGGGCGTGCCGGAAGCCCAGCTGGACGCGACGGTCGCTGCAGTGCAGGCTGGATTGAAAGCGAGCACTGACTTCAGCACGACCCTGCTGGGCCTGGCGCAGCAATTGTCCGGCCTGGGCAACAACCCGTGGATCAAGCACCTGAACACGGATGCGCAGGGCTACACGGTGGTCACCTTGACGCCGGGCAAGCTGGTGGCGCAGTTCAAGCAGGTGAATAAACTGATCGGCACGGCGGCGCCTTCGAACGTGATTGCGCGCGTGACGACGGCCACGGTCACGGCGGGTGCGGCGGCGGTGGTGGTGGCGTAAAGGGTAGGTCGGGTTAGCGCGGCCATGCCGCGCGTAATCCGACAACATGGTTGGCGGGGATGGGGGGCGGGTTACGTTGCGGTGGTGTCGGGTTACGCCCTTTGGGCTAACCCGACCTACGCCCCACCCACGCCGTCTTTGGCTTTTGCCATTACAATCTGGGCATGAGCTCCAGTTCCCCGCAAGCAAATCCTCCATCTATTCCCCGTTCCGTCTACCTCGGTGGCCTGGCCATCGCCGTGGGCGGTGCGGTGCTGTTTTCCACCAAGGCCATCGTCGCCAAGCTGCTGTACCGCTACCAGATCGACGCCGTCACCCTGATCGCCTTCAGGATGATCTTTTCGCTGCCCGTGTTCGCCGTCATCGCGTGGTGGAAGATGCGCACGGAGCCGCCCCTGTCGACCAGCGACCGCTGGCGCCTGGTCGGTCTGGGTCTCGTCGGCTATTACCTGTCCAGCTATCTGGACTTCCTGGGCCTGCAATATATTTCCGTGGGGCTGGAACGGCTGATCCTGTTTCTCACGCCGACCTTCGTGCTCTTGATTACCACCGTGTACTTCAAGCAGCGCATCAGCCGCCTGCAGTGGCTGGCCTTGCTAACCTCGTACTGCGGCATCGTGCTGGTATTCGTGCACGATTTGCAGGGCGGCGCCAGCAATGTGGCGCTCGGTTCCACCCTCGTGCTGGGCTCCGCCTGTTCGTATGCCGTGTATCTGCTGGGTTCGGGCGAGCTGGTGAAACGCATCGGCTCCATGCGCCTGGTCAGCTATGCGATGTGCGTGGCCAGCTTTGCCTGCATCGCCCAGTTTTTCATCCTGCGCCCCGTCGAATTGCTGATCCAGCCCATGCCCGTGTATGGCTTGTCTTTGCTTAATGGCATCTTTTGCACGGTGATGCCCGTCTTTATGACGATGATCGCCGTCGAACGCATCGGCGCGCCCGTCGCTTCGCAGGCGGGCATGATCGGCCCCGTCTCGACCCTGTTCCTGGGCGCCATGATCCTCGATGAACCGATCACCAACTGGCAACTGGCTGGCACCAGCCTGGTATTGGCCGGTATTTACTTGCTGTCGAAAAAGAAATAATTCCTCCACCCACTGAAAACGCCCTTACCATGAAAACACGCATCGCCCTGATTGCCCACGACAAGAAAAAAGATGACATGATTACCCTGGCGGGCGAATACCTGGATTTTCTGCAGGGCTGCGAACTGTCGGCCACGGGCACCACGGGCGGCCGCCTGATCAACGAGCTGGGCCTGGCCGTCGAACGCAAGCATTCCGGCCCGTTCGGCGGCGACTTGCAGATCGGCTCGCTGCTGGTGGAAGGCTTGATCGATTGCGTGATCTTCCTGCGCGACCCGATGACGCCGCAGCCGCACGAGCCGGACATCAATGCCCTGGTGCGCGCCTGCGACGTGCACAACGTGGCGTGCGCGACGAATCTGTCGTCGGCGCACCTGGTGCTGTCGCAGCTGCAGGCGCGGGCCGTTGCTGCCGCCTGATTCACCCAGACAAGGAGATGAGCATGAGCGCAACGATTACCACCAAGGCCATCCGCGTACAGCGCGTGGGCGGCCCGGAAGTGATGGAATACGTAGACGTGGAACTGCCGCCGCCGGGGCCCGGCGAGGCGCGCGTCAAGCATGAGGCGATCGGCCTCAATTTCATCGACGTGTATTTCCGCACGGGCTTGTATCCGCAGCCGCTGCCCAATGGCCTCGGCGTGGAAGGCGCGGGCATCGTCGAGGCGGTGGGCGAGGGCGTCACGGAAGTGAAGGTCGGCGACCGCGTGGCCTACGCGGCGCGCATCAATGGCGCCTATGCGCAGCAGCGCAACCTGCCGGCGGCCCTGCTGCTGGTGCTGCCCGAGCGCATCGGTTTTGATACGGCCGCCGCCATGATGCTGCAAGGCTTGACGGTGCAATACCTGTTCCACCGCACGGTGGCGCTGAAGGCGGGCGATACCATCCTGTTCCACGCGGCCGCTGGCGGTGTGGGCCTGATCGCCTGCCAGTGGGCCAAGGTGCTGGGCGTGAACCTGATCGGCACGGCCGGTTCCGATGAAAAGGCGGCGCTGGCCAAGGCGCACGGCGCGGCCCACGTCATCAACTACAACACGGAAAACTTCGTCGAGCGCGTGCGCGAGATCACGGGCGGCAAGGGCGTCTCCGTGGTCTACGATTCCATCGGCAAGGACACGTTTACGGGCTCGCTCGACTGCCTGGCGCCGTTGGGCATGATGGTCAGCTTCGGCAACGCTTCCGGTCCCGTGCCGGCATTTACGCTGAGCGAACTGGCCTCGCGCGGCTCGCTCTTCATCACGCGCCCGGCCCTGTTCAGCTATGCCTCGAACCGCGCCAACCTGGAAGAGATGGCGGCCTCGCTGTTCGGCGTCGTCAGCAGCGGCGAAGTGCAGATCGAGATCAACCAGCGCTACAGCCTGGCCAATATCGCCCAGGCGCACACGGACCTGGAAGGGCGCAAGACGACCGGTTCGACCATCATCGTGCCATGAGCGGCCCACATGACGGCGCGCCGAAGTTCGGCCGCCTGCTGCTCGTGCTGTTATTGGCCGTGGCCCTGATCGGCGCGCTCACCTTTGCCGCCGAGGCATATTATTCTTAAATATGAAAAAAACCGGCTTGCGCATTGCTGCACAAGCCGGTTTTTTTTTGTATTGCGACGTCATTATTCTATTTTGACTTCGACTTTCCGTGGCACGCCGCTCTGGCCAGGGAAGTCGGCAAAGGCGCTCGCCACCATGGCGGGCATCACTTGCGACGTGGCGCGCTTGTTGCTGGTCGATTGCACGGTCACGTCGTACAGTTTCTTGCCGCTGCGGTCATTGATCGTCACGCGCAATTCGCGTTCGTACTTATGGCGTACGCTCTCTTCCATTTCCAGCGGGCCATACCAATAGGGGTTGTAGCCGAAGCGGCCATAGCCTGGCCATGCGCCGTAGCGGTAGCCGTAGCGGCCAGGCCAGTAGCCGGGACCATACCAGAACGGGTCGGTGGCCTGCAGCACGCGTTCAGGATAGTCGACGGTGGAAAAATTCATTGCCACGCGCAAATTGGCCGCCGCGGGGCCGGAAGCTTCGCCGAAGCCGTGCTTGGCCAGTTCCGCGCGCACCAGGTTCTGGTAGCTGCGGTATTCCAGCGTGTCGTCTTCCGCCGCTGGCGCTTCAAATGCATACGATTTGTCCTGCAATTGCGCGGGCCACTCATGGAAGACGGTGACATCGCTGCGTATGGTGGTGGCGCATCCGGTCAGCAACACGGTCAATGCGGCCATCATGATGGTGAGATAACGTTTCATTGCATGACCTCCTGATTAGTAGACACAATTCATCGCTTAGTATTATAAGAATAGTTCTATTTGTTTCTATTCATTATTACAGAATGTTACCGAGCATGTCGGCGTGTAAGGGAATCCAACATTCCTGAGCTGAATCGCGACGAGCGGGGGCTGGTGTTGGTAAAATAGGCTTTTGCCTCCGCTCCCACCCAAATCCCTATGCGCACAGACAGCCCTCAGACGATTTACCGCAAAGATTACACGCCGCCCAGCTTCTTGGTCGACAGCGTCGAACTTGGTTTCGATCTTGATCCCGCCCGCACAGTGGTGGCGAGCCGGATCCGCATGCGCCACAACCCTGCCAGCAGCAGCCGCAGCATTGAATTGCATGGCGAACACATCGAACTGGTGATGATACGCCTGAACGGCAAGGTATTGAAGCCGTCGCAATACAAGCTGACGGCCGGCATGCTGACCATCCCCAAGGCCCCGGACGAGGTGCTGCTCGATATCGAGACCGTGCTGGCGCCGCAGGACAATACCTCGCTGTCCGGCTTGTACGTGTCGAACCATAATTTCTTCACGCAGTGCGAAGCGGAAGGCTTCCGCCGCATCACCTTCTTCCCGGACCGCCCGGATGTGATGGCCAGGTACACGGTCATGCTGCGCGCCGACAAGGAACGCTATCCGGTGCTGCTATCGAACGGCAACCTGATCGAAGAGGGCGACCTGGGCGACGGCCGCCATTACGCCAAGTGGGAAGACCCTTTCAAGAAACCGTCCTACCTGTTCGCCTTGGTGGCGGCGCGCCTGGTGTGCCAGGAAGAGCGTTACACCTTGAAATCGGGCCGCGAAGTGCTGCTGCAGGTGTGGGTGGAAGAGGGCAACCTCGATAAGACCGATTACGCCATGCAGTCGCTGAAAAACTCGATCCGCTGGGACGAGGAACGCTTCGGCCTGGAACTGGACCTGGACCGCTTCATGATCGTCGCCGTGGGCGACTTCAACATGGGCGCCATGGAAAACAAGGGCCTGAACATCTTCAACACCAAGTACGTGCTGGCCAACTCGCGCGTGGCGACCGACGTCGATTACGCGGGCATCGAAGCGGTAGTGGGCCATGAATACTTCCATAACTGGACCGGCAACCGCGTGACGTGCCGCGACTGGTTCCAGCTGTCGCTGAAGGAAGGCTTGACGGTATTCCGCGACCAGGAATTCTCGGCTGACATGATCGGCACGGACACGGGCCGCGCCGTCACGCGCATCGACCAGGTGCGTACGCTGCGCCAGGCGCAGTTCCCCGAAGACGCGGGCCCGATGGCCCATCCCGTGCGTCCCGACTCTTTCGTCGAGATCAATAACTTTTATACGGTCACCATTTACGAGAAGGGCGCCGAAGTGGTGCGCATGTACCAGACCCTGGTCGGCCGCGACGGTTTCCGCAAGGGTATGGACCTGTATTTCGAACGCCACGATGGCCAGGCCGTGCAGTGCGACGACTTCCGCGCCGCCATGGCGGACGCGAATGGCCGCGACTTCAGCCAGTTCGAACGCTGGTACAGCCAGGCCGGCACGCCCGTCGTCACCGCTTCCACGCGCTACGACGCCGCCAGCCGGACGTTCGAGCTGACCCTGGCGCAAAGCTGCCCCGCCACGCCGGGCCAGCCGAAAAAACTGCCTTTCCACATTCCCGTCACCGTCGGCTTGCTGGCCGCCGATGGCAGCGACCTGCCGCTGCACGTGGATGGCGTGGCGTCGAACGGCGCGGCCAGCGTGGTGCTGGAGCTGACCGAAGCACAGCAGACCTTCCGTTTCAGCCAGGTGGCGGAATTGCCCGTGCCATCGCTGCTGCGCGATTTTTCCGCGCCCGTGGTGCTCGAATACGGCTATACCGATGCGGAGTTGCTGCACCTGTTCCGCCACGACAGCGATCCCGTGAACCGCTGGGAAGCGGGCCAGCGCCTGGCCATGGAGCGCCTGCTGAAACTGACCGCCGCCGTCGCCGCCGGCGAGCCCCTGGCGCTGGACGACACCTTCATCGCAGCGCAGCGTGCCCTGCTGGCCGACGACACGCTCGATCCCGCTTTCCGCGAGCTGGCCCTGATCCTGCCGTCGGAAACCATCATCGCCGAGCGCATGGCGCAAGTCGACCCGCAGGCGATCCATGCGGCGCGCCAGTTCATGCGCCGCACCATCGCGACAGCCCTGAAACCTGAATTGCTGGCGCAGTACCACGCCAACCAGACGCCGGGCGAATACAGCCCCGACGCCCTGTCGGCCGGCAAGCGCGCGCTGAAAAACCTGGCCCTGTCGTATCTGCTGATCGCGCCCGAAGCGGCGGAGCTGGACCTGGCGCGGCTGCAGTTCGACAATGCCGGCAACATGACGGACCGCGCCGCGGCGCTGGCGGCGCTGATTCATTCCGGCTCGCAGCCGCATGCGCAGGCGGCCTTGAGCAGTTTCTATGCCGACTTCGAGAACGAGGCGCTGGTGGTCGACAAATGGTTCGCCATGCAGGCGGCCGCGCCGACGACCGACGTGCAAGCCGTGCGCCAGCTGATGACGCATCCGGCCTTCACCTTGAAAAACCCGAATCGTGCGCGCAGCCTGATCTTCAATTTCACCAACGGCAATCCATCGCAATTCCATGCGTCCGACGGCAGCGGCTACGCCTTCTGGGCCGAGCAGGTCATCGCCCTCGACGCCCTGAATCCGCAGGTGGCCGCCCGCCTGGCGCGCTCCATGGACCGCTGGCGCCGTTACGTGCCGGCGCTGCAAGGCCACATGCGCGACGCGCTGGAGCAAGTCGCCGGCCAGGCCAGTTTGTCGAACGACGTGATGGAAGTGGTCAGCAAGGCATTGGCCAATTGACGGTGTGTCGGATTACGCCCTGCGGGCTGATCCGACCTACACGGCGTCATGATTTCGTAGGTCGGCTTGGCGCCAACGGCGCGTAAGCCGACAATCACCGCACGAGACGTATTTAAAACACTAACTAAGGGGTTTCATGAAACGCATCAGTCTTACGCAATACCTGGTTGAAGAGCAGCGCTCGAACAACAGCATTCCGGCCGAACTGCGCCTGCTGATCGAAGTCGTCGCGCGCGCCTGCAAGACCATCAGCCACGCCGTCGGCAAGGGCGCCCTCGGTGAAGTGCTGGGCACGGCCGACACGGAAAACGTGCAGGGCGAGGTACAGAAAAAACTCGACATCATCTCCAATGAGATTTTGCTGGAAGCGAACGAATGGGGCGGCCACCTGGCGGCCATGGCGTCGGAAGAGATGGAATCGATCCACCCGATCCCGAACCGCTATCCGAAGGGCGAATACATGCTGCTGTTCGACCCGCTGGACGGCTCGTCGAACATCGACGTCAACGTCTCGATCGGCACCATCTTCTCCGTGCTGAAGGCGCCGGACGGCATGGGCCAGCCGACCGAGCAGGACTTCATGCAGGCGGGCTGCAAGCAAGTGGCGGCCGGCTACGCCGTGTACGGCCCGCAAACCATGCTGGTGCTGACCTTCGGCAACGGCGTGAACTGCTTCACCCTGGACCGCGAGATGGGTTCGTGGGTCCTCACGCAAAGCAATATGCAGATTCCGCCGACGACGAAGGAATTCGCCATCAATATGTCGAACGCGCGCCACTGGCATCCGCCCGTGAAGCGCTATGTCGACGAACTGCTGGCCGGCGACACGGGCCCGCGCGGCACCAACTTCAATATGCGCTGGATCGCCTCGATGGTGGCCGACGTGCACCGCATCCTGAACCGCGGCGGCATCTTCATGTACCCGGCCGACCTGCGCGACACCTCGATGCCGGGCAAGCTGCGTCTGATGTACGAAGCGAACCCGATGGCCTTCATCGTCGAGCAAGCCGGCGGCGCGGCCACCGACGGCCAGCAGCGCATCATGGACATCGCCCCGCACAAGCTGCACCAGCGCGTGCCCGTCTTCCTCGGCTCGAAGGATGAAGTGGCCCGCGTCACCGCGTATCACGCCGAGTAAAAAAGCCGCACTTTTCCACGATTTTCAGCGGCCCGCAGCCGGGCCGCTAAAAAAATGCAAAAAAGTTCGCGTTGACACTAGCAAATTTTGTGCATTGTTTGTAGAATGTGGGTCTTCGCCGTTGTAGCTCAGTTGGTAGAGCAGCACATTCGTAATGTGAAGGTCGCCAGTTCGATTCCGGCCAACGGCACCAGGTTTCATCAGAAAACCCGCTGACTTGCAAAAGTCAGCGGGTTTTTTGTTTTTCCACATATCTTTTTCTGGCTTGTCCTCAAGACCCGAATTCGCATTGCCAATTATTGTTGTTGGTGCCTGACCCATGGGCTATGATGTTCGCGGTCCAATTATTGGTCAGTACCAGTGGCATATACAGAAGTGTTTTCATGGCGCCCTGCGCCGGTAGACAAATCAAGGATCTAATTCTATGAGCTCAAACTTCACCCAAACCGCCGCCTTTATC
>NZ_JBWBYV010000023.1:0-39668 GCF_056174685.1 Janthinobacterium sp. BHSEK | reverse complement strand
CGTAGATCGTATGCGGTATTAGCGTAACTTTCGCTACGTTATCCCCCACTCCAGGGTACGTTCCGATATATTACTCACCCGTTCGCCACTCGCCACCAGAGCAAGCTCCGTGCTGCCGTTCGACTTGCATGTGTAAGGCATGCCGCCAGCGTTCAATCTGAGCCAGGATCAAACTCTTCAGTTTAATCTCTGTTACTTTGCCCTTTTACAGGCACCGTCATTGCTGACGGGTCGCTCACTTCAAAAACAACTGACAGGCCACTTCTTGCGAAGCGTCCTATTTCATTTATTTATTCGTGAACATTTGATATTTTAAGTTAGACGCCAATCCGAAGATCGGCGCTGCACTTGCATCAAATGCCCACACTTATCGACTGTTAATTGTTAAAGAACGGTATTCGGTACTGCTTATTTGCTACTCTCGCGCTATCGACAAAGCGTTGTGTTTGTCAGCTGCGAAGAAGGAAGAGTATGAAGCATTTCACTACATCCGTCAACTCCTTCTTTTCTCTCGTCTCACTCGGCATTTGCATGCGTCGTTCAGCGAGGGGGCGAATTATAGCCAAGCAACAGCGCGTCCGCAAGGGCCATTTATGGCAAGACGAACGATTTCACCAAGGTCAGCTCGCCGGCGGCCCGCATCGGCACCTGGAAGCTCTGCAGCTTTTCCCGCGGCGTACCTTCGTTGGTGATGATCGACAGGCGGGCGACGGTCAGCATGGCGGTGTTGTCGCCGCTGCCGTAGTAATTGACATAGGCATGATAGTTGCCCTTCAGGGGCGCGGCGCTGGAAAAGATTTCCGGGCCATAGCCAGTGGTCACGTCCACATCCAGTGCGCCGCCATCTTTCAAGACACGATTACCGTACCAGGCGTGGCCGCCGTCCGGCGTGACCACATGCAGATCGAGGTCGGTGCCGGCGCTGTCCCACGACAGCACGATACGCAAGCGCGCCTGTGTCTTGCCCTGGTAGCTGTCGACAAACTGGGTGCGCGCGCGGCTCCTGCCATCGGGCGAACGCACCTCCACGCTGTTCGAGCCGCTGCCAAAGCCATAGGGGCGGCCGTAACTGCCATCCTCGCCCACCTCCATCGGCATCGCCACGCCATTGACCACCAGGGTGGCGGGCTTGCCCTTGACGGCGCCGGCGATGCGCCCCCGTATCTGCGCCGTCTCGGCCTGGCCCGGCTGCAGGTTGACCGATGCGGCGGGGTAATTGACCGCTTGCGTATAGTCCTCGCGCGCGCCGGCCGAATTGCGCCAGCCGTTCTTCGGCGCATCGATGGTGACCTGGGCCTGCGCCCAGAGTGGCAATAGCATCAGGGGAATCGCGCAACGGATATAAAAATTCACAGAGCCTCCAGGTTAAGGTCGACGAGCCGGCGGGCTAGCCGCTCGACATATTCTTCGTCCTGGCCGCGCGGATGATGGCGCAGGCCAAGGTGCAAATATTCATGGGCCAAGGTGATGCGGTCTTCGCGCGTGGCCAACGGGCGCATGAAGATGCGGTTGCGCGACTGCTCCGAATACGGCGCGCCGCTGGACAGGGCACACACCAGCGGCGCTTGCGGCGGCGCCTCGTAGCCGGCCTCGCGCAACAGCACGCGTTGCCAGCGCGGCACCGACCGCGCCAGCCAATCCTCGTTCTGCGCCAGGCGACGGCAACGCGCGCCGGTATTGCCAACGGTGCTGAGCGCGCCGCCGGGATAGGCCGCCGCCAGCAATTCATCATAGTGCTTGCCCTGCTTCGCCTGGCGTACCGCCTCGCTCCACGCCATCGTACCCTCGGACGACTGGTTGCTGTGATAGCGCACGGTGACGCCATCGACGATCAGCTGGTCGGTCCAGCGCGCAATCGCCAGCGCCGCCGGCGTAGCGGGGCTGGGACTGACGCGCTGGGTCGCGCTGCTGTCGGCGATCTGCTGGCAGCCCGCCACCGTCACCGCGTTCTGCTGCAGATACGTGCGCGCGGCGATCGCCAGCGCCTTGGCCGCTTCCGCTTCATTCGCGCTCGCTTCGCGGTCGAGCACGCGCGCCACATATTCATTGACGCCGAAGCGGCCGCGCAATTGCGGGCGGCCGCCCTGCTCTTGTACCAGCATCAACTCGCCGCTGCTGCGCACGGCGAGATTCTGCCCATTCTCAAATTGCACATGGTAGCGGCCATTCAGCGGGCCAGCTGCGGCAACGCCACGCTCGCCGCGCACGGCGCGGATCGGATAGCGCTTGAAGTAGTCGACCACCACGCAACCGCCATCGTCGGCCGCGCCGACTTTCGGCAAGCTGGCGGCCAGCCTGGGCGCCCACTGTTCAAAGACATTGCTGCTGCCGCCTGCGCCGCCAAACCAGATCGGCGTGCCATCGGCCAGCCAGCCTGCCGCGCCGCCAATCCGTTCGTCTGCCCGGCGCTGCTCGTGCCAGGAATACGTCTTCACGCGCAGCTGGCTGCCGAACCAGCGCGCCGTACCAGCGCCGCGCCCACTGCGACCATCGAGCACCACGCGCAACAAGGCCGCTTCGGCGTCCACGCGGCTGGCGGCCGGTATGCTGTCCAACGCGCGCAGCAGACTGTCCAGCCGTACCAGCCGTCCCGGCGCCAGCTGGGCGGGGTCCGCCAGCCAGGCAAAGTCCCCTGCCGGCGCGCTACCTAAACGGGAGGTCCAGTATGTGCGCCACGGCGCGGCCGCGATCATCAGGCGCTGTGGAGAGAAGAAAGGGCCGCAGGACTGCGCCAGCGCCGCATCGTGGCCGATGCTCTGGCCCGCATCGCAGCAATATACTTCTTCCGGATCGCGGCCGCCGCAGCGGTAGTCGGGCATCGCCACCTTGTTATCGCTGGCGTAGACATACACGAACAGCTTCCACAGGCTGGCCAGCGGCACTTGCCGCGTGCCGTCAAACGGTGGAGGCACCGTTCCGCCCTGGCGCAACTGCCGCACCTCCATCTTGCCGTCGCGCCACCAGGCCACGTCCAATGAAGCCGACCAGGCAGGCATGGCCAGCAGCGTGGCAAGCATCAATGCTGGACGCACAAAGCGCATCACTCGACCTTCAGCGCGCGCGTGCTCTTGCCGCCGCCCTCGAGCGCTTTCTGCTCCGGCTGGTACATGCGGTAAAAGCGCGCCGGCGGCAGCACGTAACTGCCCTTCTGCGCGAAGCGCAGCAGATGGCGCACGGTCACGGCGCCTTCCAACGGCTCGACCGGCACCGCGTAACCGTCGCGGCGCTCCGTGTGGCGCGCGCGTTCCAGCGCGGCCGGCTTGTCGCCCGCCATGACCATGCCCCAGGTCGTCGATTCCACCATGGCGCCGGGCGGCAGCGCCACTTCCAGCAAGCCAAAGCGGTGTTTCGCGCCCGGCGCCGCTTTCAAGGTGATTTCATCGAGGTACAGCGCGTCCGTGCTGAGCGCCTCGCCCGGCTTGACCAGCTCCGTCGTGTAGCCGCCCTTGCCCGCCTTCATGCGCAGGATGCGACGTTCGACGGCGACCGGCAAGGTCTGCGCTTCGGCGGCATGGCTGTCGTACTGCACCACGGCCACCGTGCCGGCCGGCGCCGGTGCAGCGAGACGCAGTTTGTCAGGCAGGCCCTTGGCATCGCTCCACCGCCACAGCGGCTGGCCGCTGCGGCTATCGCGTTTTTGCCAGGCGCCGTCCAGCGCGACGGCCGGCCCCTTGCCGAACGATATGCCGCCCAGCTTCTTTTGCACCCACATCAACGTCATCGCGCGGTCCAGGGTCGGCATCTCGGCGCGCACGCCGGCCAGCACCGCGTCCGCCTGCGATGGCGGCACTTCGCCGGCCAGCATCAGCAAGGCTTGCGCCACCGGCGCTTTGGACTCGCGCAGCACCTGCCATGCGCTGGCCACTTGCAGCTGCAGCCCATGCGGCAAGACGATGCCATTCTGGCTGGCGACCAGCGCCACCAGGCCAAGGCTCATCGCTTGCGCCTCGCGGTCAGATGCCCCGCCCAGCAGCAGGCTGCCACTGTCGCCCGCCTGGCGCGGCTTGCCCCCCAGGACGGCGATGGCGCTGTCGTCCACCAGGCCCGCCGCCAGCGTCTGCGTGGGCAAGCCCATCTCGCGCGCCATCCACAGCACCAGCGCGCGGTCGCCCATCGCGTCCTTCAAGCCATGTTCGCCGTAGACGGCCAGCAGCTTGTTCCAGTGTTCGGGCGGCAGTTCGATGTGCAGCGCGCGCGCCGCGTACCAGTCGGCGTAATAGGCGTAGGCCGTCATCAAGGCATTGCCGGCAGTGGCGTTGCCCCACCAGCCGAAGACGGCATTCGGGCCGGCCATGGATACCAGGCGCAGGCGCTGCGCCGTCAGCAGCGTTTGCAGGGCGCCGGCGTCCGGCCCCAGGCTTTGCGTGGCCAGCGCCAGCGGAATCAAACGGCTTGCCGTCTGCTCCACGCAGCCATACGGATAGTCGATCAAATCGTCGGCAATGCGCGCGAACTGGCTGGCGGTTCCCTGCGCGAACGAGACGCGGAGATTGCGCGCATCCGCCGGCAGCTTGAGCGGCATGTCACCGGTCGCGCCATCGAGCGGCAGCACCAGCGAACGCGGGCTGCTCCAGGCGGCGGGCAGCGTCTGCATAGCGGTATCGAGTGCATCGACCACTTTGCCGTTCTGCTTCAGCTCCAGGCGCAGCGGCCCGCTAGCGCCAGCAGCGAGCTGGAACTCGACGTAATTGACACCCGGTTTGGCGGACAGCTTTTCCGTCTTCGGCTGCGCGCCGCCCGAGAGGACGACGTCGAGCGCCTGCTCCTTGCCCGTCTGATTGAACACGGCCACCGAGGCACGCGGCGCATCGCCGGCGCGCATCCAGTCCGGCGCGGTCCACTTGGCATAGAAGTTCTTGTCTGACCGCAGATAGGCGGTGCGCTGGCCCACGCGCCCCTGCTCATCCATCGCGCGGCCCGTGATGCGCCAGCGGGTCAGCGCGTCGGGCATGGTGAAGCTCACGCGCGCATTGCCGTTGGCGTCGGTCTTCAGCGATGGCGCCCAGTAGGCCGTATCGATATTGTCGCGGCGCGGACGTTCGAGCACCTTGACGCCCCGCTCGTTGTAATTGTGGCGCGCGGGCGCGCCGGCAGTGCGTCCCTGCGCCATGTCGTAGCTGATGAAAGACAGGCTGGCCGTGGTGCGCACGTTGTTGCGGCGCGGATGGTAGAAGAAGTCGCCGATGTCGGGCGCGATTTCCGGCTGCAGCACATAGATCATTTCATCGACCACGCCCAGCGCCACCAGGGTGCTCAGGGGCTTGCCGTCCAGGGTGGCCTTGACGTCCAGCGTGACCTTCTCGCCCGGCTGGTAGCTCTCCTTGTCGCTCTTGAACTGCAGCGCGATACGAGGCTCGATCACTTGCAGGCCGGCGTTCTCGAACACGAAATCGCCATTGCGCGTGTACGCCACCGAGAACGTCATGTTCGGGCCATGCTCTTCTTTTACCGGGATGCGCACTCTCCACTGCCGCGGCGCCACGCGCTTCGCCTGGTACCAATCCGCGGCGCCGGCCATCAAGCCATGGTGTTCCACCTTGTCGCGCTCGAGCGTCAGCAGCGCCTGATCCACCTTGTCGGAGAAGGTGATCAAGGCCTCGGCCGTGTCGCCCGGACGGTAGCGGGCGCGGTCCAGCACGATCTCGATGCTGCCCGGCGTCGTCTGCACGCCGTCACCAGCCACCCAGTGGCTGGCGGCGGCCAGCAGGTTGCCCCGTTCGTCGCGCAGCGCCAGCTGATACGAACCGGAGGCCGGGAATGTCACGTCCCAGCCCTTGGCAGCTGGATCGAAGGCGCCCTCGGTCTTGCTCTGTTTTTCCAGCTGCACCATCTCCCAGCGCACGGGCTTGGCCGCGCCCTGGCCATCGGCCAGCAAGTCGAAATGCACGGCCTGGCCCGGATCGGAAAACTGGCGCGTCGCCTTCAACTGATAGCTGCTGTTCGAGCGTTCGATCATCAGCTCGCGCGTCGCCTTGACGCGGTAGGCCGCGCCATCGGTCGCCAGCACGGTCAAGATGTAGCGCGACGGATCGGCGGCGGGCGGCAAGGTGAAGTCCACATTGCCGCTGCCGTCGCTCGTCACTTCCTCGGTCTTCAAGGCCACCGGGAACAGGCCGCTGTAACGCAGCTCCCCCTCGACCATGGTGTTTTGCTGGCCGCGCAGCGACAAGGTCATCTTCGCGTTTTTTACCGGTTTGCCATCGGGGTAGCGCAGCGCGATGCTACCCTTGACCGCCTCGCCCGTCTTGAATTCCGGTTTCGATGGCTGGACGTTGATTTCAAAGTGCGGCTTGACGTATTCGGCCACGCGGAAGGCCGCGCCATACACGCCATCCTTGTAGTTGAAGCGCAGTTCATAGCCGCCGGCGGTCGCTTCCGTCGGCAGGCGGAAGCGCGTGTCGGCGCCCGTATCGCCGGACAGCTGCAGCGTTTGCGTCAAGAGCGGCGTGCCGTTCGGATTGAGCACGGTCAGGCTGAGCGGTGCTGCGCTTGCTGCCTGCGAGGCGCGCGCCGAGGTGAATTCGCGGCCCAAAAACTTGACGTTGACCTCATCGCCGGGCCGGTACAGGGGCCGGTCGGTCACCGCATAAATCTTGGTGTTATAGATTTCGCTGTCATAGTAAAAATTCTCGGACACGAACACGCCGCCGGCGCCGTCCTGGCCCAGCACATACGTATGTTCAGGGCTGCCGCGTTCGAGCGAGGCGACGCCGTCTGCGCCGGTGACAGCCGACTGCAGCACGCCGGTGCCGTCCGTCCACGCCACGCTGGCGCCGGCCACGGCGGCGCTGTTGTCGCGCCGCGCCGTCCATACCAGCATCTGGCCGGACGAGACCTTGGTGACGGCCACCGTGTCCGACACGAACACCAGAGTGGTGGCGCGGTGCTCGCCGATGATCGCCTCGACCAGATACAGGCCCGGCTTGCGCTTGCCCAGCGGGATCATCACGTTGCCGGCGCCGGCGACGATGAAGTCGCTGCTGGAGCCATCGAGCTTGACGCCTTTTGGCGGCGCGATGGCCTTGGCTTGCCAGATCGGATAGCGGAAGCTGTCGACCAGTTCCATGCCCTTGATCGGCTTGTACTGCGGATGGTTGGCGAATACGGTCGGCTTGCGGATGGCGTCATTCGTCGCCAGCTGCGGCTGTTCTTTCGTGACCGCGCGGCGCGCCTCACCGGAAAACAGCTTGCGCCAGGCCAGGCGCGACTGCTTCCACCAGCTATCCCACAGAAAGCTCAAGGTGTTGGCCAGGCCTTCGCCCTGGTAATTGCCCTCGACCTGGATACGGTGCAGATTGCGCTGCTTTTTCAGGAATTCCATCGGTTCGGGCACGCGGTAGACGACGATGTCGGCGCCCGAATACGCTTCCAGGTTCATGCGCCCCATGTCGCGCCCGGGCACCTCGAGCCGCACGCGCGCTTCATCAAGACTGCCGTAGCTGGCGTCCGACAGCAGGAAGAAAGGCTCGCCCTTGAAGGTGGCGTAGTTGCTCGGTTCGCGTTCCTGCGCCGAGGCGCCGCCAATGAGGACCAAGGCCAGCAGGCTGGCAAAGAACAGCTTCATGACAAAAATCGGCTTCATGATAAAAACGCCAGCCGGAACACGCCGGCGAAATTCGGATTGTTGACCACAGGTTGCCACCGCGTGTCCTTCCAGCTCGTGAGTTCTTTGATATCGACGGTCCGCAGACCATTGTCGTCGGGGGTGACGGTGCCGGTGTGGTAGGCGATGCGCGCCCCCATCCAGACCATCAGGTGCTGTTCGTCGCCCTGGTCGAAAAACAGCAGGTCGCCGGGCAGCGCCTGGCTGATTTCGCGGGCGATGAAACGGCTGTTGTGCTGCACCAGCGCCAGCGCCGTGACGAAGTGGCCGACACTGCCGCCCGTCTGCACCCAGCGGTTGCGCAGGGCTGCCTGGCTTGCATCGAGTTCCAGCTCGGGCGGCAGGCGCCGGTCGCTGGCGATGCCGTTCGCGCGCAGCCATTTCGCGTCATGCACGGTGAGCGCTTCGTTGACGGCGAAGCGCACCAGGCCGGCGCAATCGCGGTGCGTCCAGCGCGGCGACGGCCCCCGTTCGATCTGCGCATTGACGATGCGCAGCATCCAGGCCTGGAAGGCGCGGCTCTGGGCTTGCGACAGCTGCACTTGCCCCCCGGCAGCCGCGCGCAGGGCCCAAGCCTTGGGTGCGGCGACAGCGGCGACGCACACCGCCAGCGCAGCGCGCCGCCCATGCGACACCGTCATCGCGCCGTCTCCTGCCATTCCAGCGTTTCCCATGACGTGCCGCTGGCTGGCTGCCGCTTGAGCACCATGCGCAGCGCGGGATATTTTTTCAGGGCGTCCAGGCGCGGCACCATGTGTTCGTTGGCGGCCGCGCGCAAGACCGGTTCGTTATTCGCCGGCAGGGTGTCGAAGGCTTCCAGCTGGATCAGGCGGGCCAGCGACGCCGGCGCGATCAGGCCGATGGTGCGCGCGCCATCGGGCAGCAGGTCGCTTGCGGCCGGCGCCTGCTTGCGGCGCACGGCCAGCACCTGGTCGACCAGCTTGCCGTCGGCGGAGAAGACAACCGTATTGCCGGCCACGGCCAGCGCCGGCGTGGACTGGCCCAGTGCCGTGGCGACGCTGCGCTCCCAGCGCACGAACTCACCTTTGGCGTCCTTGCCGGTGGTCTTGCGCACGGGGTCCTTGCCGCCGATGGCCGCCGCGAACAGGCTGCCATATACAGCGTCGTCGCCGGCCTGCGCGCTGCGCGTGGCCACGAACACGGGTGTATGCAGCCGCGAAGTGCCGTACCAGCACGCGGCGGCGGGGCCTTGCAAGTGGCCGGCCAGCGGCGCCACCGGCTCGGACGCCTTGTCGCCCAGTCGCTTGAGCACGGGCTGCAGCGCGGTCCAGTCCACCGGCACGCTGAAGCAGGCGCTGGGGTTATGCGGCAGCACGGGCCACAGGGCGCTGCTGTCATAGGCAGCGTTTTTCAGTTTATCGGCATTGAGCAGCACCTTCGATTGCCAGGTGCCCTGTTGAAAATCGAAACGCAGCGCTTCGAGCGCGCCAAAGAAGGGCTGGTAACCGAACGACAGGAAGTCGGCCTTGACGGCGATGCTGTGGCCCTCGGGCGCGGCGCCGTCGAGATGAAATTGCGCATGCAAGACGTTTTGTTTCGCCGGCTCCGGCGCCAGCAGGTTGGCCACTATTTTTTCAGCCGTGCCATCGCCATGCTTGCCGTCGCTGCCGCCGTACAGCATGCCGGGATGGGACAGGATGACCAGGCGCTGGCCGTGCGCGGCAAACAGCAAGGTGCGCTGGTAGGCATAGTTCAGCGCATACACGGGCACCTGGCCGCCATCGACGCGCAAGCTGCCGGCCACGCGCATCTGCGTATCCTTCAAGGCGATCTTGCCCGCTTCCTCGAGCAGGCGCGTCAGCTGGCTGCGCGAGACGGAGATGGCGAAATGCTTGAGCGAGCCGTCGGCGTCGCGCCACAGGGCCACTTCCGCCGGCTGGTCCAGCACCATGCGCAGCAGCTGGTCGCCCCAGCCCAATTCATGCTCATAGGCGATGCGGCGCAGGCTGCCCTTGAGCCCCAGCCGGTCTTCGCTCTGCTCGTAATAGAACAGGAAATCCTCGCGCAGCACGTCGCGCGCCAGCGGCACCGTCAGCAGGTCGCGCGGCAAGGCCGACAGGCTTTTCGTCCGGACCAGCGCGTCGGGCCGGGATAAATCGAGCTTCAGGCCGTTGACCGGCCCCAGCGCGCCCCAGCCGAAGACCCGGTAGCCGACCAGCGCGGCCGCCACCACGGCCACGCCGGCCAGCGCCCCGACCAGGACTTTTTTATTGAGTACTTTTTTCGCCAGCACCTTGTATCCCTTTTAGCCTGCCGTAGCATTGACAAGTTAGTAATTGTTGACAAATGGTAACATGGCATTGGCAGCCGCAGCGCACAGCTGACGTGACAGCGTAAAATAGCGGTTTCGCCGATTCAACCGCTCCCATGACCATCCTGCTCTCCACCCTGAACGCCCGCTATACCCACGCCTCGTTGGGATTGCGCTATCTGCTGGCCAATATGGGGCCGCTGCAGGCGCAGACGCGGCTGCAGGAATTCGTCATCGGCACCAAGACCACGGAACTGGTCGAGCGCATCCTGATCAACAAGCCGCGCATCATCGGTTTTGGCGTGTATATATGGAACGTCGAGGAAACGACGAAACTGGTGGCCATGCTCAAGCGCGTGGCGCCCGAAGTCATCATCGTGCTGGGCGGGCCGGAAGTGTCGCATGAGGCGGGCGAGCAGGAAATCGTCAAACTGGCCGACTACCTGATCACGGGCTGGGGCGATGTCACCTTCCCCAAGCTGTGCGGCGAGATCCTCAACGGGCCGAAGCCGCTGATGAAGATCCATGCGGGCGTGCAAGCCCCGCTGGCGGAACTGCAGCTGCCCTACTCCTTGTATACAGACGACGATATCCGCCACCGCACGATTTACGTGGAAGCGTCGCGCGGCTGCCCGTTCAAGTGCGAATTCTGCCTGTCGGCGCTGGACAAGACGGCCTGGCCCTTCGCCCTGGAGAATTTCCTGGCCGAGATGGAATCCCTGCATGCGCGCGGCGCGCGCCTGTTCAAGTTCGTCGACCGCACCTTCAACCTGAACATCAAGACCAGTCTGAAGATCATGCAGTTCTTTTTAGACAAGATCGAAGCGAATCCCAACGATCCCATCTACGCCCACTTCGAGCTGGTGCCCGACCACTTGCCCGACGCCTTGAAAGAAGGCATCAGCAAGTTCCCGCCCGGCGCGCTGCAGTTCGAGATCGGCATCCAGAGTTTCAATCCGGACGTGCAATCGCTGGTCAGCCGCAAGCAGGACAACCAAAAGGCGGCCGATAACATCCGCTGGCTGTGCGAGGAATCGAACGCCCACTTGCATGTGGACCTGATCGCCGGCTTGCCGGGCGAGGATGAAGCGAGCTTCGCGGCCGGCTTCAACAAGCTGGTGGCCCTGAAACCGCATGAAATCCAGTTCGGCATCTTGAAGCGGCTGCGCGGCACGCCCATCATCCGGCATACGGAAAACTATGGCATGGTGTTCGACCCGCACCCGCCGTACACCATCCTGGCCAATAAACAGCTCGATTTCATGAGCATGCAGCGCCTCGTGCGCTTCGCCCGCTACTGGGACCTGGTGGCCAACTCGGGCCGCTTCGCCAATACGGTGCAATGGATGCTGGGCGATGCACCGTTTGAAAACTTCATGGATTTTTCGAACTGGCTGTATGCCCACACGGACGCCACCCACCGCATCGCCATGGAGCGCCTGGCCAAGCTGGTGGCGCAATGGCTGCAGACGCGCGGCATGAGCGCGGCCGAGGCCAACGCCCTGCTGGCCAGCGACTATGCGGGCGGCGCGCAGGCGGCCGCGCACGCCAAGACCAGCGAAGTGAGTACTAACAACACCAAGGTGCGCCCGGACGTCGCCCTGCCGCAGCGGCAGGCGCGCCACCTGGCGTCCTGAGGGGCCGGCGATTGAACAGCGGTGGCGGTCTGCGCCATTCTCCCTTAAACTGGCGCGATGCCGACTGTACAATCGCCGAAACTGACCCTCTCCCAGACCAGCTCCCAACAGGGAGCCCTTGTCACTGCCAGCGGCACCTGGCAGGTGCACGCACTGGCGCATGACAATGCCATCAAGGCCATCGAGGCCCAGCTCAAGCCCTTGCAGGGCGATACCAAGGCGCAATGGGATTTGTCGGCCATCGACAGCATGGACCATATCGGCGCCCAGCTGTTCTGGAATGCCTGGGGCAAGCAGCGCCCTGCGCAGCTGACCCTGGCGCCATCGCAGGAAGAGTTTTTCCGGCGCATCGAAGAGACGGGGCCGCTGCAAACGCCGCCGTCGCGCGCCAACCGCCTCACGCCCGTGATGAAGCTGGGCATGGCCATTTTGCTGTTTTTCGAACATTTGAAGGGCTTTATTGCCCTTGTCGGCCAGGTGACGCAGGATATCGGCCGCTTCGCGCGCCACCCGATGCGCGGGCCGTGGCGTGAAATTTCCGCCAATATCTTCCATGCGGGCTTCCAGGCGCTGGGCATCACGGCCCTGGTCGGCTTTCTGATCGGCGTCGTGCTGTCCTATCTGTCCGCGCAGCAACTGCGCGCCTTTGGCGGCGACATCTACCTGGTCAACCTGCTGGGCATGAGCGTCATCCGCGAACTGGGGCCGCTCCTGGCAGCCATTCTCGTGGCCGGCCGCTCCGGCTCGTCCATCACGGCGCAGCTGGGCGTCATGCGCGTCACGGAAGAGCTCGATGCCATGCTGGTGATGGGCATTTCGCACGGTTTCCGCCTGATCATGCCAAAAGTGCTGGCCCTGGCCATTTCCATGCCCCTGCTCGTCATCTGGACGGATACGGCCGCGCTGATCGGCGGCATGGTGGCGGCCAAGGTGGAACTGAATCTGTCGGCGCGCTACTTCATCCAGAAGCTGCCCGATGCCGTGCCGCTGGCCAACTACATGATCGGCCTGGGCAAGGGCGTGATCTTCGGCATGCTGATCGCCCTCGTCTCCTGCCACTTCGGCCTGCGCATCAAGGCCAACACGGAAAGCCTGGGGCGCGGCACCACCACCGCCGTCGTCACGGCCATTACCGTGGTGATCCTGGCCGACGCCGTGTTCGCCATCGTCTTCAATGGAGTGGGCTACTGATGGCGGACGACACCGATATCGCCTGCGGCACCGGCAAGGAAGGCCAGTTCAACCTGCACGGCAGCGCGCCCGTGGTGGACATCACCAATCTGTGGACCAAGTTCGGCCGCACCGTCGTGCACCAGGACTTGAACCTGGAAATCGAACGGGGCGAAATCCTCTCCATCGTGGGCGGCTCCGGCACGGGCAAGACGGTGCTGCTGCGCCAGATGCTGGGCCTGGAACATCCGGCACGGGGCTGCGTCAAAGTCTTTGGCGAAGATATCAACAAGGCAAGTTCCGACCAGCTGCAGCAGTTGCGCAACCACTGGGGCATGCTGTTCCAGCAAGGCGCGCTGTATTCAGCCCTGACCGTGTTCGACAACGTGGCCCAGCCCATGCGCGAATTGCGCGTGCTGCCCGAAGCGCTGGTGCATGACGCGGTATTATTAAAGATGAACATGGTGGGCCTGGGCCCGGAACATGCGCTCAAGATGCCGTCTGACTTGTCGGGCGGCATGATCAAGCGCGTGGCCCTGGCCCGCGCCCTGGCGCTGGAACCGAAGCTGCTGTTCCTCGACGAACCGACGGCGGGCCTGGACCCGGACTTGTCGGAAAGTTTTGTCGCCCTGATCCAGTCACTGCACCGCGAGCTGGGCTTGACAGTGGTGATGGTCACGCATGACCTCGACACCTTGTTCGCCCTGTCCACGCGCATCGCCGTGCTGGCGGAAAAACACGTGATCGCCATCGGGCCCACGCGCGAGGTGATCGAAGTGGACCACCCGTTCATCAAGCAATTTTTCCTCGGCGACCGCGGCAAGCGCGCGCTGGCCGTCCTCGATGAAAAACAGGCGGCGGACAAGGCGGCACAGCCAGGCGACGACGCCGGCACAGACACGAAAGCGGAGAAGTAATGGAAAACAGATCACATGCCCTGATGACGGGATTTTTTACACTGACACTGCTGGTGGCCGCCATCCTGTTCGGCGTCTGGTTCAACCGCGATCGCGTGGAAAGAGTCCCGTATTTGCTCGCCACCACCCTGTCCGTGCCGGGCCTGAACCCGCAGGCGACCGTGCGCTACCGGGGCCTGGAAGTGGGCAAGGTCGACGCCATCGACTTCGACACGCAAAAGGCGGGGCAAATCCTCGTGCACATCAGCGTGGCGCCCGACACGCCCGTCACCAACACCACCTTTGCCACGCTCGGCTACCAGGGCGTGACGGGCATCGCCTACATCCAGCTCGACGACGAGCACGTGGGCTCGAAACTGCTGGGCACCAGCAAGGACAAGCCTTCGCTGATCCCCCTGCGCGCGGGCTTGCTCGACCAGCTGGAAAAACGGGGCAAGCGCATCCTCGACCAGGCCGAGCAGATCACCAATAAAGTGAATAATTTGCTCAGCCCCGAAAACCAGGCCGCCATGCTGGGCGCCTTCACTGAAGTGGGCAAGGCGGCCAAGGCCTTTGGCGCCATTCCCCAGCAGCTGGAACCGACCCTGACGCAATTGCCGCAACTGACGGAACAAACGCGCCAAACCTTGACGGCGGTCAGTACTGCCAGCAAGAACGTGTCGGACTTGACGGCCACGTGGAAAAAACTCGGTAACGACATCCAGGCGCCCGGCGGCGTGCTCGACAAGGTCAATGGCACGGTCGACCGGGTGGGCAATTCCGTGGAAACGGTGGCGAATGGCGTGTCCCTGGAAGTCTTGCCGCAAGTAATCGAGCTGAGCGGGGAGGCGCGCTCCTCGATGCGCGCCCTGAAAACCACCATGAGCACGCTCAATGAACAGCCGCAGAGCATCTTGTTCGGCGCCCCAGACATCCCGCCCGGCCCGGGCGAGCCCGGTTTTTCGGCGCCCGGCAAATAAGGAGAACACAGCATGCCTATCCCACGCCATCTCACCGCACTCATCCTGGCCGGCGCTTTCCTGCTGGGCGGCTGCGCCAGCCGCGGCCCCGTGCCCACTTTCTATGATTTCGGCCCGGCCGCGCCGCCGGCAGCCGCGCAACCGGCCGCGCCAGCCGTGCCCGTGCTGGTGATCGCCGACGCCAACGGCCCTTCCTGGCTCGACAGCCAGCGCATGTATTACCGCCTGCTGTACGCCGACGCGCAGCAATCGCGGCCCTACGCCTACAACCGCTGGAACACGCCGCCGCTGCAACTGCTGAGCCAGCGCCTGAAGACGCGGGTGGCGCAAAGCGGCGTAAAAGTGCTATCGACCACGGACGCGGCCGCCGGCATCCCGCTGCTGCGCATCGACGTCGATGATTTTTCGCAAGCGTTTGACACGCAGACGCAAAGCAGCGGCCATGTGTCGTTGCGCGCCTCGCTGTTCCGCGGCCACCGCCTGATCGACCAGAAAACCTTCAGCCGCAGCGGACCGGCCGGCAGCGCCGACGCGCAAGGCGGCGCGCAGGCGCTGGCGGCGGCATCGGACGCCATCGCCGCCGACCTGCTCAGCTGGCTGGGCACGCTGAATATCCCGAAAGAATGACCGACCCCGCATCCCCCGCCAGCCCGGCGGCGCCGCTGCCGCCCGTCCGTTCCTCGCCCGTGTCGCGCGCGACCCTGCTCGCCTACGTCTTCCTGATCGTCTACGCGAGCTGGTTTCCCTTCACTGGCTGGCACAGCAATGGTCTGTCGCCGCTGACGTTCCTGGAAAACACGCGCATGCCCCGTTACTGGACGGGCTTCGATGTCGGCGTGAATATCGTCGGCTACATCCCGCTGGGCGCGCTGATCGTGTATTCGCTGTTTCCAAGGATTACTGGTTTCTTTGCCGTTATCGTTGCCAGCCTGTGCGGCATGCTGATTTCCGGCAGCATGGAAGCCGTGCAAACCTATTTGCCCAGCCGCGTGTCGTCGAACCTCGATTTCTATACGAATGCGGCCGGCTGCTGCATCGGCTCCATCTTCGGCGCCTTGACGGCGCGCAAGCTGCTCGACCATAGCCATCTGTTCCGCTTGCGCCAGCGCTGGTTTGCCCAGCACGCCAGCCAGGGCCTGGTGCTGGTGGCCCTGTGGCCGCTGGCGCAGATCTATCCGCAAGGCTATCTGTTCGGCCTGGGCCAGTTGCTGCCCATCCTGTCGGACTGGCTGTCGCAGCTGACGGGCATCGACATCGACCTGGCCGCGTATCTGCGGCCCGACGTGATCTTAACGGTCGAGCAATATTGGCTTTCGGAAACGATTATCACGGCCTGCGGCATGACGGGCGCCGTGCTCACCTTGCTGTGCCTGCTGCGCCGCGCCGCGCCACGCGCCATCCTGATGCTGACCCTGATCGCCGCCGCCCTGACCGTGCGTTCGATGGCCAGCGCGCTGCTGTTTTCGCCCGAAAATGCCTTCGTCTGGATCACGCCGGGCGCCCAGGGCGGCTTCCTGATCGGCCTGATCATGCTGGGCGGCCTGGCCTTCGCGCCGCATGTGGCGCAGCGCCGCATCGCGGCCGCCACCTTGCTGCTGAGCCTGGTGATGGTGAATACGACGCCGATCAACCCGTATTTCATGTCAACCTTGCAAGGCTGGGTACAAGGCAAGTTCCTCAACTTTAATGGCGCGGCGCAATTTTTGGCCTTGCTGTGGCCCTTCGTGGCCCTGTGGTTCCTGTGCCTGCCCTCGCACCGCCTGAACCGGCAGGACGATGTGCAGCGCCAGCGTCGCGAAGACCACCCATAAGCGCTATCATGGCGCATTGATGAATCAGCAGGAGCACAGTATGAGCGACGCACCGTATTTTGAACGCCACGTTTTTTTCTGCATGAACAAACGTGAAGATGGCCGCAACAGCTGCGGCGACCATGGCGCGGAAGCGGCGCAAAAGCATTGCAAGCGCCGCATCAAGGAACTCGACATGAATGGCGCGGGCAAGATCCGCATCAACCAGGCCGGCTGCATGGACCGCTGCGAGGAAGGCCCGCTGCTGGTGATCTACCCGGAAGCGACCTGGTACACCTATGTCGACACCAGCGATATCGATGAAATCATCGATACCCACCTGGTGGGTGGAAAAATAGTCGAGCGCCTGAAGATTTAATGCCAATTTAAGAGATAGCCACCAGTATGAGCATCATGAACAGAAACTCGGAAAAATTTACCCTCGCCGGCCATGCGGGCAGCATGGAAGGCTTGCTCGATTTCCCGGCAGACACTCCGCGCGGCATCGCCCTCGTTGCCCATCCGCACCCGCTGTACGGCGGCACGATGGACAACAAGGTCACGCAAACCCTGGCGCGCGCGTTTGTCGCCCTCGGTTACGTGGTGGCGCGCATCAATTTCCGCGGCGTGGGCGCCTCCGAAGGCGTACACGACCATGGCGCGGGCGAGACGGACGACATGCAGTTGCTGTATGAACACATGATCGGCCTGTACCCGGGCTTGCCCGTGGCCTTGTCCGGCTTCTCGTTCGGCACCTACGTGCAATCGAAACTGCAGGAACGCCTGGCCGCCGCCGGCACGCCCGCCGAGCGCCTGGCGCTGATCGGCAGCGCGGCCGGCAAATGGGCCATGGCCGACATTCCGGCCGACACTATCTTGATCCACGGCGAACTGGACGACACGATTCCCCTGTCCGCCGTCTTCGACTGGGCCCGTCCACAAGACATTCCCGTGATCGTGATCCCCGGCGCCGACCACTTTTTCCACCGCAAGCTCAACCACATCAAGAACCTCGTGATTGCGCTGTGGCATGGTGACAAACCCGCAATCGCAGCAGATGATCATTGAAGTGTGGGCTTACTAGCGCCTCCACGGCTATAATTGATCCGTTTTTTCCACGCGGCCACGTACGCAGCAACTGCGTGGCCCTCAGCCTTCATCTTTTTCGCAGACCAGCCTCCATGAAAAAACTTTTAGCGGCACTGGCCTCCAGTGTACTTTTCCTATCCGCCGCCTACGCGCAAACCGTTCCAGCCCCGACCATCGCCGCCAAGTCCTGGCTGCTGCTTGACGCCACCAGTGGCCAGATCATTGCTTCGCAAGATCCGGACGCGCGCATCGAGCCGGCCTCGTTGACCAAGATCATGACGGCCTACCTGACGTTTGCCGCCATCCGCGAAAAGAAACTGGCGCTGGACCAGAAAGTGAACGTGTCCGTGCGCGCATGGAAAGTCGATTCGAGCAGCTCGAAGATGTTCATCGACCCGGCCACGCCCGTGTCGATCGACGACTTGCTGCACGGCCTGATGATTCAATCGGGTAACGACGCGGCCGTGGCGCTGGCTGAAGCCGTTGCCGGCGATGAAGGCACCTTCGTCGTGCTGATGAACCGCGAAGCGCAACGCATGGGTCTGAAAAACACGCGTTTTGCCAATCCGCATGGCTTGCCTAGCCCCGATAACTATTCCACGGCACAAGACTTGTCCGTGCTGGCCAAGCGCGTGATCGCCGACTATCCGGAATTCTACAAAATCGATTCCATCAAAAGTTTCACATACAACAAGATCACCCAGCCTAACCGCAACCGCCTGCTGTGGCTGGACCCGACCGTCGATGGCATGAAGACGGGCCACACGGAAGCGGCCGGCTATTGCATGATCGCCTCGGCCCGCCGCCC
Organism: Janthinobacterium sp. BHSEK; assembly: GCF_056174685.1. NCBI lineage: Bacteria > Pseudomonadati > Pseudomonadota > Betaproteobacteria > Burkholderiales > Oxalobacteraceae > Janthinobacterium > Janthinobacterium sp. BHSEK. The sequence continues at coordinate 21,423 of NZ_JBWBYV010000023.1, read as the reverse complement.
AGGCGGCACCGGCGAACGCCGTTTGATCTCCGTGGTGCTGGGCACCTCGTCCGATCAGGCCCGTACGCAGGAAAGCCAGAAGCTGCTGAACTGGGGCTTCCAGAACTTCGATACGGTCAAGCTGTACTCGAAAGGCCAGGCCGTGGCCACGCCGGAAGTGTGGAAGGGCTCGAAAAGCACCGTGAAAATCGGCTTCGCCCGCGACGTGCTCGTCACCGTACCAAAAGGCACGGCTGCCAAGATGAAACCTGTGCTGGAACGCAAGGACCCGCTGGTGGCGCCATTGGCTGAAAACGCCCCTGTCGGCAAGCTGAAAATGATGGTCGACGACAAGGTCCTGCTGGAACTGCCTGTCGTGGCGCTGGAACCGATCAACCAGGCAACGATCTTCGGCCGCGCCTGGGATTCGATGCGCCTGTGGATGAAATAAGCCGTCAACATTCCCCATAAAAAATGCCCGCAGATGCTGCGGGCATTTTTTTCGTCTTGCGCTACGTCAAATTACTTCAGCGGCGCATCCTTCAGGTGCGGCTGGCGTGCCACGGGCGGGAAGGTGCCATGGCGACCTGCGGCAAAGGTCGCTTCCGTCTGCGACGCCGCCACCGGCACGGACAGCTTGCGCACCTTGGCCACCTGCGCCGCCGTCACGGGCGTGCCGCGGTTGCCCCAACTGGTCTGGATGAAGGTCACTACCTGCGCGGTTTGCTCATCATTGAAAATGTCGGCATACGGCGCCATCGTCAGCGCCGACGGCGCCGTGCGCGTGGCCGGTACGGCGCCGCCCGACAGCACGATGTTGATGGCCGAGGTCGGATCGTTCGTTTGCAGCACGGCATTACCGGCCAGCGCAGGGAAAGCCTTGTCGTAGCCCTTGCCGTCGGAACGGTGGCAACCGGCGCAGCGGTCCAGGTACAGTTGCGCACCCTTGGAGTTGACGATGCCGCTGAACAATTGCTTGCCCAGCTTGTCGTCCGCCACGAAGGCGGGCGTGGCCGGGTTCGACGGCGGCAACGATTTCAGGTATTTTGCCATCGCCGCCAGGTCGCCATCCGTCATGTGCTGCATGGAATGGGCCACCACGTCATTCATGGCGCCAAACGACGCCGTATGGCTGTTGCGGCCCGTTTTCAGGAATTCGGCGATCTCGGCTGCGCTCCAGCGCGCCAGGCCGCCGCCATGCTCATTGCGCAAGGAGGGCACGGACCAGCCGTCGATCACGCCGCCGCCCGCCAGGAAGGTGGTATTACCCTCATCCGTCAGCGATTTTTCCTGCATGCCCACGCCGCGCGCCGTGTGGCAGGCGCCGCAGTGGCCCAGGCCCTGCACCAGATAGGCGCCGCGCAGCAATTGCGCGTCGCCCGTCACTGGCACCTTGTAGGGCTGCGGCGTGGGGCCAAACGCCCAGCGCCAGATGGTCAACGGGAACCGCATCGACAGGGGCCATGGAATGTCGGCCGCCTTGTTCGGCGTCGGGTCCGCCTTCACGCCATGCATGAAATAGGCGTACAGCGCCTGCATGTCCGCCTCGCTCAGGCGCGAGTACGACGGATACGGCATGGCCGGATACACGGTGTAGCCGTGTTTCGTCACGCCGGTGCGCATCAGCTTGTCGAAATCGGCAAAGCTCCAGTCGCCGATGCCGGCCTTCTTGTCGGGCGTGATGTTGGTGGAATACACCTTGCCGATCGGCGTTTCCATGCCCAGGCCGCCGGCGAACGGTTTACCCTGCGTGCCGGCCGTGTGGCAGGCGATGCAGTCGCCGGCGCGGGCCAGGTATTCGCCCTGGCGTATCAGTTGGGCGTTCGGAGGGGTGGCGGTGGCCGTGGTGGCAGACCAGGCAGTACTTGAAGCGAGCGCCAGCAGCAGCGCGCCCACGGTATGGGTGAATGTGTTGTTCATCTTCTTGTTCTTTATCAAGCGACCAGGGGACGGGGATCTTTCAGGTATTGCTCGCGGATGGCCTTGGCCGACCAGTAGGTCAGCGCGCAAGCGAGGCCCGTCGGGTTGTAGCCGATGCCGACCGGGAACACGCTGGAGCCGACGGCAAACACGTTGTGCACGTCCCAGCTTTGCAGGTAGCGGTTGACGACGCTGGTCTTGCGGTCCGCGCCCATGGCCGTGCCGCCCGCCCAGTGCGTGGTCTGGTAGTTGCGCAAGTCGAGGTGGTCGCCCACGCTCTTGACGGAGACCTTGATCGATTCCGGATTCATGGCCTCGGCCACCTTCATCATCTTGTCGGTGACGAAACGGCTCATCTTGATGTCGTTTTCCTTCCAGTCGAAGGTAAAGCGCAGCAATTGCTGGCCATACTTGTCCGTGTAGGTGGGGTCGAGGTCGACATAGCAGTCGCGGTAAGTCATGTTGGCGCCGTGACAGTCGAACGACACCGTGTTCAGGTAGCTCTTCTTGACGGCCTTTTTCCAGGCCGCGCCCCAGGCGGGCGTGCCGTCCGGCGTGGCGATGCCGGAAATGGGCTTCGAGCCGGCCGGGTTGCACCAGGCGGGCGAGCCGCCCACGAAGCCCAGCGGGCCGTGGTCGAAATTGTCGCCATTCCAGTCATCGAGCGCGACACCGGTGCCGCCGGCGCCGATGAAGGGATTCGTGTTCGTGTCTTCCTTGAAGAAAGTCTGGATGGTGGACATCATCTGGTAGGCGATATTGCGCCCCACCACGCCTTCATTGCTGACGGGGTCGTATGGCTTGCCGATGCCCGATAGCAGGAACAGGTGCGCATTGTTGTAGGCAAACGCACTGGCGATGACCAGGTCGGCCGGTTGCTCGACGGCCTTGCCGTCCGCATTGATGTAGGTCACACCCGTGGCGCGTTTCTTGCTGCCGTCGAGGTTGATGCGCACGACGTTGCAATTGGCGCGCAGCTCGAAGTTCGCCACCATGCGCAGGGCCGGCATGATGTTGACGTTGGGCGACGCCTTCGAATAGTTGTAGCAGGCGTAGCCGGAGCAGAAACCGCAGAAGTTGCACGGGCCCATCTGGCAGCCGTACGGGTTCGTGTACGGGCCGGACGCGTTCGACGACGCGTTGACGAAGGGGTGATAGCCGACGGCCTTGGCCGCGCGGCGGAACAATTCTGCCGTGTACGGCACTTTTTGCGGCGCCAGCGCGTAATTGTCGGAGCGGTCGCCCTCGAACACATTGCCGTCGCCGACGACGATGCCGTTGACTTTATATGCCTGGCCCGAGGTGCCGAAGACTTTCTCGACGAAATCGAAGTGCGGCTCCAGCTCGGCGTAGGTCACGCCGAAGTCCTGGATCGTCATGCCTTCGGGAATGAATTTCTTGCCGTAGCGGCGTTCGTAGTGGCTGCGGATCTGCAGCTCTTCCGGTAAGACGCGCCAGTGCATGCCCGACCAGTGCAAGCCCGCGCCGCCCACGCCCGTGCCCGGCTTGAAGGCGCCGATCTGGCGGTACGGCACGGCCACGCCCGTGATGCTGTGGCGGAAGGTGAACGTGCTCTTCGACATGTCCTGGAACAGCTTGCTGCGCTGGATATACGTCAGCTCGTCGAGGGTCTTCGGATACGCGCCGTCGGGATAGGTGTCGCGGTACTCGCCCCGTTCCAGCGCGACCACGTTCAGGCCCGCTTCCGTCATTTCCTTGGCCATGATGGCGCCGGTCCAGCCGAAGCCCACAATCACGGCATCGACAGGCTTCATTTTTACATCGGGTTTGATATCACTCATGATGGTTTTTCTTTTTCTTTGATCTGCTACGAATAACTGAAAAGGTTCAGGGCAAGGCGCATTGCCGCAGGCAGTACGCTAGTACGACCAGGCAGTGCAACGCCGCCATGGACGTTTTCAGGCGATGGATACTGGAGGCAACGGGTATTTCTTGCCATACTGTTCCACCCAGTCCATGTAGTCGGCGCGGGCGCCAGGAAAGCCCACCATCTTCCAGGCCAGCATGTCCTTGTTACCGCCGTGCACGGGGTCGCAAAAATAACCTTCGCGCGTGTTTTGCAGCAGCTGGTTGAAAAAGATTTTCGACGGCACTGCGCCGATGTCCAGGGTGCCCTTTTGCAATTGCGTGATGACGGCGTCGCGCTCGGCCGCGTTCAGCTGGACGAAAGGCTTGCCGGACTGCTTGTTGACGGCCGCATTCACGCCGGCCAGGGCGCTCTGGTACAGCTCGCGCGGCGCCATGTGGAACTGGTAGCCGAACTGTTCGATCGAGGGCACGAACGGCCCCTGCATGTACCACAGCGCGCCATACGCGTAAGGCGTGTTCATCTGCGAATCGATGAATTCATGCGCGCCCGATTCCAGCGCGCCCGGCCCTTCGCCGTCGGCGGGAATCAGCCTGTCGACCAGTGCCGTCAAGGTGGCCCACTCGGTGGCGTCGAAAAAGCGCGGTTTGTAGGCCGGCTGGTCCTTGGAGACGGCCATGGCCAGGCCGCCGCCGGCGCCGGCCAGCAAGGCCACGGCAGGCGCGGCGCCGACGGCCTTGCGCAAGAAGTTACGCCGGTGGGGCGAAATCCCGATGATTTTCATAGGTTGTCCTCAGGCGGCGCGAGCCGCCACAGTGATGGATGTGGGAGTCAGAAAGAAAATGCGGGCACGCGCCGCTGAGATGGCAGATTTCACGTAGAGATGGCTGGGGTATCGCGGCGCGGCGCATCCGCCTGTCGGTTAATTGATCAAGATGATTGACAAGCGGTAGCTTTGCATTTACGGTGCGCATCGTACCATAATTAAAAGAAACATTCAGAGACAGGTGAGACGTGACTACAAAAGAGGCGCCGGTGCGTGGCCGCCCGCGCAAGGTGGGCGTGGAAGATGCGGTACTGGAAGCGATCGTCATGCTGGTGCGCCAGCATGGACTGGAGGCGGTGACGATACAGATGGTGGCCGACGCTGCCGGCGTGGGACGCCAGACGATCTACCGGCGCTGGCCGCGCCGCGAAGACATGCTGCTCGACGCGCTCGTCAAGCGCACGGCGGAAAAGCTGCAGCGCGCGCTCGACATGCCGGACGGCCAGGAAATCGAGGCGATCTGCGCGCGCATCTTCGACAACCTGAACGCCGATGGCCGCTTCACCTGCGATCTCTTGGTGCTGATCCACAATGATGCGGCGGCGCAACTGCGCTTTCGCGAGCAGATCGTCGCGCCGTGGATCACCCTGGTGGTGCAGCGCCTGGTCAACATCGGCGTGCGCGCCGATCTCGACCTGCGCCTGTTCGCCTTCATGCTGCAATCGGCGCTCGTGTACCAGATGCAACTGGGCGGCCAGCTCGACGATGCCCTGCAGGAGCGTTGCTGCCGCTTTATCCGCAGCATGCTGTAGATTAGCTGGCTATAATCGTGGCGAGTCCCATCACGTCACCATCAGAAAGCCAGCCCATGAGCCATGTATTTCCCGCCAGCCTGCAAGCGCCGCGCAGCCGTTTAAGCAGCAACGGTCCCGAACTGTCGCGCATCGTCGCCGGCATGTGGCGCATCGGCGAGTGGAATATGTCGGCGCAGCAGCGTTTGAGCTTCATCGAGCAATGCCTGGCGCTGGGCGTATCGAGTTTCGACCATGCCGATATCTATGGCGATTACAGCGCCGAAGGACTGTTCGGCGAAGCGCTGGCCCTGCAGCCGGGCTTGCGCGACAAGATGGAGCTGGTCAGCAAGTGCGGCATCAAGCTGCTCTCGCCGCACCGTCCCGGTCACGCCATCCAGCATTACGACACGAGCGCGGCGCACATCACCAGTTCCGTGGAACACAGCTTGCGCCAGTTGCAGACGGACCGCCTGGACCTGCTGCTGATCCACCGCCCCGACCCGCTGATGGATTTCGACGAAATCGCCGGCGCGTTTACCCAGCTACGGCAAGCGGGCAAGGTGCTGCACTTTGGCGTGTCGAATTTCAGCCGCCACCAGTTCGAATGCCTGCACCGGCGCTTCCCGCTGGTGACGAACCAGGTGGAATTTTCGCCGCTGCACGTGGCGCCCCTGTTCGACGAAACCTTCGACGGCTTGCAGGACGTGGGGGTGGCGCCGATGATCTGGTCGCCGCTGGCGGGCGGGCGCCTGTTCCAGGGCGGCGACGCGAATGTGGAGAACTTGCGTAATGTCATCAAGCAGATCGCCGACCAGCTGCAGCGCCCGTTTGCCAGCGTGGTGTTTGCGTGGATCATGCAATTGCCGAGCCGCCCCCTGCCGCTGACGGGCACGGGACGCATCGAAGCGGTGGGCGTGGCCGTGGAAGGCACGCAGTTCACGCTCAGCCGCAGCGACTGGTTCGCCATCCTGCGCGCCGCGCGCGGGCACGAGGTGGCCTGAGATTCAATCTATCTCATCCGGGTCGTTGAACACTTGAGGTAGCGCAATGCCGCGCCAGCCCAGGTGCCACGCCAGGTTGAGCAGCAGGGTGGCGGCGATGTAGACGGCGAAGAATAGCGCAAAGAAGCTCGTCTTCAGCCACACCAGCAGGGCGATGGCCACGATCAGCACCAGCAGCGCGGCCAGGCTTTTCTTTTGCTTGGAGCTGGGGAAACGCAAGGTCGACACCATCAGGCTGCCCACGCCGACCAGCAGCAGCATCAGCAGATAGCTGTGCAGCATGGAATCGATGGGCGCCGGCCACGCCACCACCACGGCCGCCACGCAGGCGGCGCCGGCCGTGATCGGCATGCCGACGAAATACAGGGGATCGGTGCGCCCCACATTCACATTGAAGCGCGCCAGACGCATGGCGCCGCACGCGACAAAGAAGAAGCTGGCCATGCCGCCAAAGCGCAGCAGCAGCGGATCGTGCACGCCCATCTGCACAAAACCGTAGCAATACAACAAGACGGCCGGGGCGCAGCCGAAATTCATCACGTCGGCGATGGAATCGAGCTGCACGCCGAACTGCGAGCTGGTCCCCGTCAGCCGGGCCACATAGCCGTCGAGCGCATCGAACACGCCGGCGAGCACCAGCAGCGCCGCCGCCAGGCGGTAGGCGTCCGCATCGCCGACTCCGGCGTTATCGACGGAAATGACGATGCTGGCAAAACCGCACGCTATCGAAAGCAAAGTCACCATGCTGGGCAAGGCGTATTTGGCGCGCTGCAGGCGCGACTTGGGCAATGTGTTCAAATTATGGGCAATCAAAGTAGCGGGATGAGGCAATGCAGCGGCAAACGCTGCGCTACGCTCATTCTACCCTGCGCAGCGGCGGCATCGTCCCCGCACGAGCGCGACATATCTTTTCATCGATGCTCTACGCGCTATCAAAATACCTTAGAATCGTTTTACAGGGCAGCACGCTGTCCGCCCACCTATACAGGAGTCGACTTGATTGCCTCGTCACTGCGTTGGAAATACTGGATACCCGCCCTGCTGAGCGCAGCCCTGCTGAGCGCCTGTGGCGGCGGCAGCGATAGCGGCAATACATCGCTGAGCACCTCGACCCCGGCCGGGCAACTGACGCAGGAGCCGGGCGCTCCCGTCCTCAGCAACAATATCGCCACCGATGGTTTCAACTGGTTCAATTACCGGCGCAGCCAGATCGGCCTGTCGCCGCTGGTGCGCAATAGCCTGATCGACAGCGCGGCCCTGGGCCATTCCAGCTATCTCAATCTCAACAGTACGGTGGCGCACGAGCAGGTGCAGGGCAAGCCCGGCTTCACGGGCGTCAAACTGGGCGACCGCCTGGCCAAGGCCGGCTACGTCGTCACCTCGCTGCAGGGCGAAGTCATCGCCGGCGCCAGCAACACGTCCGGTTTTTACCTGGCCGAAGAGCTGGTCACGGCCATCTATCACCGCTTCGTCATTTTCGAGCCGCTGTTCAAGGAAGGCGGCGCGGGCGCGGCCGTCAGCGGCAGCGGCTATGCGTATTTCACCACCGACCTGGCCGGCAACCGCAGCTATGGCCCCGGGCTGGCGGCGGGACAGATCGTCACCTATCCCTACAGCGGACAGCAGAAGGTGGCCGTCAGTTTCTCCAGCGATAACGAATCGCCCGATCCCGTGCCGAACCAGGACGTGGTCGGCTACCCGATCAGCGTGCATGCCAACTACGGCACGCCCGTCAGCGTGACGGCATTCAGCGTGCGCCAGCGCGGCGCCGCCACGGACCTGGCCGTGCGCCTGCTCACCAGCAGCAACGATGTGCATACGCCCGTTTCGGCCGCGTCCATCATCCCGCTGGCGGCCTTGAACGCGAACACCAGCTATGACGTGAGTTTCATCGGCAAAGTCAATGGCGCGGACGTCACGCAGAGCTGGTCATTCAGCACGCGCTAGGGCAGCTCGCCTTGCCAAGCGGGCGCAGCATCGAGGACGACTGGATGTAAAATGGTAGTTCCTGCTTTACAGCAATTGACAAGTTTTAGGGCGCTCTGCACAGCATGCTGAAACCACACGCCACTTGCGATGATGATGCCGCCGTTGCGGCATCCGACATGGTCCGCATTCTCGACGTCGAGAACGGACTGGGCCGCATTATGGGCGACCGCATCCTGTACCTGAAAATCCTGCGCCGCTTCCTGCATGACCACGGCACCACGCCGTGCCAGATCCGTGCCGAATTCGACACGGGCAACTACGCTTCCGCGCGCCTGAAGGCGCATACCCTGAAAGGCGCCGCCGGCATGATCGGCGCGCGCCACGTGCACGGCCTGGCGGCAACCCTGGAGTCGGCACTGCGCGCGCAGGCGCCCGACCTGGCCCAGCAGATGCTGCAGCTGGAACTGGCGCAGGATCAACTGCTCGGCGCGGTCAGCAGCATGCTGGGCACGCCGGAGGCAACCCACACGGCGGCGCAGGACGTGGCGCCCGACCCGGCCGCGCCCGCCATCCAGCTACTGCTGGCGCGCCTGGCCAGCCATCTGCGCGAAGGCGACGGCGCCGCCATCGACATCCTGGAAAACTCGGCCAGCCTGCTTGCCGCCAGCCTGGGCGTGAACGCCTACCAGGAAGTGGCAGCCGCCGCGCACGAGTTCGATTTCGACGGCGCCCTGGCGGCCCTGCTGCGGCGCCGCTAGCGCTCAGCCCGCTGCCGCTCAGCTGTTGTACTGCGCCTCTTCCGCATACGCCACGCAACAACTCTTGCAACAGAAGCGGCGCACGGCATCGAGCGGCTTGTCGCAGTACCAACATGCGCCTTTCGGCGGCAGCACTGCGATCAATTGCGACAGGGAAGGCAATGGCGGCGCCGCCATCCCCCTGCTTTCCACGACTTCCGGCTGTTCGCTGTCCATGGCGCTTCCTTTCCTGGCGGCACTTCAAGGCCGCTCAGCAAGATTACGTCAGCACAGTTTGAAGCCCATGACATTTCTCAACCGCGGCCACGCTTGCCCCATCGGCATCTCGAAATTTCCAAACGACAACGTTGTCACTTCACACTACAATCGGTATTCCGCTCACTTGCGCGCTCGCCATGAAACACATCCCCCTGCTGCTCTCCTGCCTGCTGCTCAGCGCCTGCGCCACGCGCACGCCCACCGCCTACACCCTCAATTCGGGTGCCGAACGCACGCCGGAACAACTGGCGGTGGTGTTCGAACACGCCGACCTGACCCTGCGCATCGATCCCGCCCGCCGCAGCATTGCCGGCGATGCGCGCCTGACCTTCCTGGCCACGCAGCCGATCTCGCGTTTCGCGCTGGACCTGGACCGCAACCTGCCCGTCGATGTCATCGAAATCGACGGCAAGGCGCTGCGGCCGCAAGACTATGCCAACCCGGACGGCCGCCTGAGCATGACCTTGCCGGCCACCCTCGCGGCAGGCGCGCGCACCAGCATCCGCATCGTCTACCACGGCGTGCCGCACGTCGCCGTGAAAGCGCCGTGGGATGGCGGCATGGTGTGGTCGAGCACCGCCGCTGGCGCGCCGTGGTTCGCCAGCGCCGTGCAAGGCGAAGGCTGCGACCTGTTCTGGCCGTGCATCGACCACCCGATGGGCAAGGCCCAGCTGATCGACCAGCACATTCAGGTACCGGCGCCGCTGGTGGCGGCCGGCAACGGCATCGCGCTCGGCATGGATGAGGCCGACGGCTGGCGCACCTGGCACTGGCGCGCCAAACACCCGAGCACCTATGGCATCGCCCTGAACGTGGCGCCCTACCATAGCCTGCAGGGCGAGTATGCGAGCCGCTACGGCAACCGCATCCCCCTGCAATTCTGGTACCTGCCGGAAAGCGAGGCCAAGGCGGGCGCCCTGTTCGCGGAATTGCCGCCCATGCTAGATTTTTTTGAAAACGTCATCGGCCCCTACCCGTTTGGCGATGAGAAAGTCGGCATCGCCGAAACCCCGCACAAGGGCATGGAACACCAGACCATCAATGCCTATGGGAACAAATTCGCCAAGACCAGCTATGGCTACGACGAGCTGTTGCAACATGAATTCGCCCATGAATGGTTCGGCAACCAGCTCACCAACAGCAACTGGGACGATATGTGGCTGCACGAAGGCTTCGGCACGTATATGCAGCCGCTCTACATGCAGTACCTGCGGGGCGAGCAAGAGTATTTTGCTTCGTTGCAGCAAATGCGCGCCGGCATCGTCAACAAGGCGCCCATGGTTTCGGGCAAGCCGAGAAGCGAGGAAGAAGTCTACGACCAGAAAAAGGGCGGACCGGGCGGCGACCTGTATGTGAAAGGGGCGCTGGTGCTGCACACCTTGCGCGGCCTGATCGGCGACGAGGCCTTCTTCCGCGCCGTGCGCCTGCTCGTCTACGGCACGGAACAGCCGCAGCCGGGCCAGTTCCAGCCGCGCTACGGCAGCACGGCGGAATTCATGGCCATCGTCAACAAAGTCACGGACAGCAATTACGACTGGTTCTTCCAGGTTTATCTGTACCAGGCGGCATTGCCGGAACTGTCCGCCGTGCGCGACGGCGACACCTTGCGCCTGCTATGGAAGACGCCTGCCGACATCGCCTTCCCGATGCCGGTGGAAGTGCGTATCGGCAAAGAAATCCATACCGTTCCCATGTCGCTGGGCTTTGGCGAACTGCCCCTGCCGGCGGGCGCCACGTACACGCTCGACCCGCACTCGCGCGTGCTGCGCCGCGCCGAGCATATCGAGGCGTTCCAGAAGTTCAAGGAAGAACAGGCAAAGGGGAAGAAAGGGTAGCAAAACCTGGGGTCAGACCCCCTCGCACCTGAGCGATGACCTTTGTGTTAGCGGTGTTGAGGGTCTGACCCCGGCCTTTCCGCCGTTCGGACTTATTTCCGAAAACTCCTGACCGCGTCATTGGCATTCTCGGCAATGACTTTTTGCAGCTTAGGCTGCTTCGCGTATTTCACGCGCAAGCGCTTCCACTGCCGCTGCGCCTGGCCGCACGAGCTGGCCACGGCCTGCGTGATCTCGCGCTGGCGCGCCTTGTCGTTATCGTCCCATTCGCCGGCGAAGTGCTCGCACATCTGCGCATTTTCGACGAATTTCGCCACGTCCTGCGGCAACTTTTCCTGCGCACCGGCCAGCAGGGGCAGGCAGGCGAACATGACGGCGAGCACCAGCTTCATCCGATTCTCCTTATTTGCCGATGCAGAAACGGCTGAAGATCACGCCCAGCAGATCGTCGGGCGAAAACTCGCCCGTGATGCTCGACAGCTGCACCTGCGCCAGGCGCAGTTCTTCGGCGAACAGGTCCAGTGACTGGTCGTCCTGCGCCGCGTGCGCGGCGGCGATATCCAGATGCTTGCCGGCCGATTTCAAGGCGATCAGATGGCGTTCGCGCGCCAGGTACAGCGATTCGCCCGTCTGCTGCCAGCCGGCGATGCGCAGGAGCTCGGCACGCAGCAGGTCGATGCCGATGTGCTCGTGCGCGGAGAGATACACGTGGGTGGCATCGGGCATGTTGTCGACGCCGGGCTTGTGGCCGGACAGGTCAATCTTGTTCCACACGCGCACCACGGGCACGCCTTCCGGGAAGGCGGCGACGATGGTTTCATCGGCCAGCGTCGGGCCGTGGTCGGCGTCGAGCAGGTGCAAAATCACGTCCGCCTTGCCGATCTCGCCCCAGGTGCGCTCGATGCCGATGCGCTCGACGGCGTCGATGGTGTCGCCCGCGCTGCGGATGCCGGCCGTGTCGATGATGTTGAGCGGAATGCCCTCGATCTGGATGGTTTCGCTGACCTTGTCGCGCGTGGTGCCGGCGATCGGCGTGACGATGGCCACGTCGGCGCCCGCCAGCGCGTTCAGCAGCGACGATTTACCCACGTTCGGCTGGCCGGCCAGCACCACGTTCAAGCCTTCGCGCAGCAGCGCGCCCTGCGCCGCCTGGGCAAACACTTTATGCAAGGCTGCGATGACGGCCTTCAACTGGCCGCGCGCATTCGATTTTTCCAGGAAGTCGATTTCCTCTTCCGGGAAATCCAGGGTGGCCTCGACCAGCATCCTTAAACCCGTCACCTGTTCCACCAGCGCGTGGATGGTGTTCGAGAACGCACCCGACAGCGATTGCGAGGCGGACTTGGCGGCCGCTTCCGTGGAAGCGTCGATCAGGTCGGCCACGGCTTCGGCTTGCGCCAGATCCAGCTTGTCATTCAAAAACGCGCGGCGCGTGAATTCGCCCGGTTCGGCCAGGCGCAGACCGCTGTCCTTGCCCGCTTCCAGCACGCGCGCCAGCAGCAGCTGCAGCACGATAGGGCCGCCGTGGCCCTGCAATTCCAGCACGTCTTCGCCCGTGTAGGAATGCGGGCCCTTGAAGTGGATGGCGATGCCCTGGTCGATGATGCTGCCATCGGCTTCCGTGAACGGCAGATAGGTGGCGTGGCGCGGTTTCAGCGTTTGCGCGCCGAACAGGGCCGTCATCAGCGGGGCGAGATTTTTGCCGGAGGCGCGTACCACGCCGATGCCGCCGCGTCCGGGAGCGGTGGCGATGGCGGCGATAGGGGAAGAGTCGAGTTTCATGGGGATATTGTAATAGGTACGGCAAGGGAAGGTGCAGCAACGTAGGTCGGCTTAGCGCGCAGCGCGTAAGCCGACGCAGCACACGCTGGCGATAGTGTCGGATTACGCGTGGCCTTGCCACGCTAATCCGACCTACAAGAATTAAAAAGCCCGCACTAGGCGGGCTTTTACTTCGCTAACCCTGCTTACACAGTGGACGGCGCGTATTTCTTGGTGATCACCCATTGCTGGCCGATCGACAGGACGTTGTTGACGACCCAGTAGAGTACCAGGCCCGACGGGAAGAAGAAGAACATCACCGAGAATGCCAGTGGCATGAACAGCATCATCTTCGCTTGCATCGGATCGGCCGGGGCCGGGTTCAGCTTGGTCGTGATGTACATCGAGATCGCGTACAGCACCGGCAGGATGCACCATGGGTCATGCTGGGCCAGGTCGGTGATCCAGCCGATCCATGGCGCGCCGCGGATTTCCACGGACGCGTTCAGCACCCAGTACAGGGCGATAAAGACGGGCATCTGGATCAGGATCGGCAGGCAGCCGCCCAGCGGATTGATCTTTTCCGTCTTGTACAGCTCCATCGTGGCCTGGTTCATCTTTTGCGGATCGCCCTTGTAGCGCTCGCGGATCGCCTGCATCTTCGGCGTGACCAGTTTCATCTTCGCCATGCTGCGGTAGCCGGCGGCCGACAGGGGGAAGAACGCCAGCTTGATCAGGATCGTGAAGGCGATGATGGTCCAGCCCCAGTTACCGAGCACGCTGTGGATGTGTTCCATGACCCAGAAGATCGGCTTGGCGATGATGGTCAGCCAGCCGTAATCCTTGACCAGTTCCAGGCCGGGCGAAACGGCTTCCAGCAGGTGCGCGATTTGCGGACCCGAGTACAGCTTGCTGTCCATGCTGGCCGAGGCGCCTGGCGCCAGGGTCGGCAATGGCAGCACGTTGCCGATGGCGTACAGGTTGGTGTCGAGCTTTTTCGTGAAGATGTCGCGCTTGACGTTTTCTGGCGGGACGAAGGCCGACACGAAGAAGTGTTGCGAAATCGCAAACCAGCCGCCATTCGCCGATTGCGGATGCAGGCCCTTCATGGCGTTGTCGTTGCCCTTCTTCTCATCTTCCACGGCCGCTTTTTCGATCTTCTCGAACGTCATCTTCTGGTACTTGTCCTGCGGCGTGTACAGGGTAGGACCGGTGAAGCTGCTGTTGAAGAACGAGTCGCCGACCGGCTTGTTGCCGTCATGCGTCAGTTGCAGGTACAGCTGCGGCGTGACGGGCGCGGCGCCCACGTTGGCCACGTCGTGGCGCACGTCGATGACGTAGTCGCCGCGCTTGAAGGTAAACGTCTTGGTCAGCTTGACGCCGCCTTCGACCGCTTCCATGACCAGCTGGATTTGCTTTCCGTCCGCCAGGGTGCGTACGCCAGGCTGTACGGTAAAGCCCGTGTTATGCGTGGGGAAAGGACCGCCGACCAGGCCCGACTGCGCCAGGTAGGTGTGGTTGGCGCCGACGTCGAACAGCACTTCGTTTTGCTTGCCTTCGTCAGGCTGGCACCATTTGAACAGGCCGAAGCAGCCGCCGAACCAGCCCGGATTGCCCGCGCCCTTGAATTTCAGCAATTCCAGACGCTTGACCTGGCCGCCCAGGGTGTCGATATCGACCTTGATGACGTCGGTGGTGATGGTAATCACTTCGCGCTTGAACGCGGCGGGATCGGTCGCTTCGCCAGGCACGGCGCTCGCGCCGGCAGGCGCCAGGGCGGCCGTCTTGGCCGGGGTGACAGGCGCCTTGGCGGTTTGTTCCGTGTTCGCGGAGAACATCGACGGCTTGCCGTTCGAGATCATCCATTCGTTCCAGAGAATTACCAGCGAGACGGAAAACACGATCCACAGGATGGTACGTTTATTGATATCCATTAGGGTATTTGTCAGGAGTGGTTGCAACCGCAAGCGGTCGTTGAAGATTGTTTGCCATCGGCCGGCGGCACCGGGTCGACGCCCCCTTCATTCCAGGGGTGGCAACGGCACAGGCGCTTGGCAGCCAGCAGGCTGCCCTTGGCCGTACCGTGCACGCGCAGCGCTTCCATCGCGTAATGCGAACAGCTCGGATAGAAACGGCAATTCTGTCCCAGCATGGGGCTGATCAGCAACTGATAAGCGCGCAGCAGGAACAGCAGCAGGGTTTTCATGGCGCGGATGGTGGTGGCGCAGCAACAGAACGGGCCTGGGCGGCGATTTGCGCCGCGAACAGGCGGCTCAATTCTTCACGCAGCTCGGCTTTGAGCCGGGTCGTGGTGGCCGGGCCATCCTTGCTGTTGACGGCGCGCGACAAACGCACCACGCAGTCGACCGGCGGCATCGCGCTGTTGCGAAACAGCTCGCGCGTGACGCGCTTGATCGTGTTGCGGGTCGCCGCGCGCGGCGCGAAACGCTTGGCCACAACGACGCCCAGCCGCGCATGCGGCAATTGATTGTGTCGGGTGTACAGCACAAAATGCGCTGTTTTTTGCGAAGGGCGCAAACGAAAAACGGATGAAAATTCATCCGTTTTAACGATACGCCGAAAGCGCGCGAAGTCGTGTGAACCTTCGCGTTGATTGCCGACTGGAGTACAGCTAGCCACGCGATCAGCTGTCAACGACAAGCCTAGACGGCCAGACGTTTGCGGCCCTTTGCGCGACGTGCGTTGAGCACATCACGGCCACCACGGGTAGCCATACGAGCGCGGAAGCCGTGCGTACGCTTGCGGCGAACGACGGAAGGTTGGTAAGTACGTTTCATGTTGGTCTCGCTAAAAACAAAAAAAATGCAAAATCGGGTCTGACGTCCCGTCAGTTTTTGGTGCCAATGACAATCGCGCACTTATGCCAAGGCACAAGCTGGCCAATCTCATCGCCCGCTTAATCCACGCTTAGTCCATATTGTCGTTCCAAATGAATAAACACGGAATACGGGCGGGGAACCCTGAATTATTCAGCATATGCCCCCCTCTTGTCAAGGATTGCCGTGATCGCCAGGAAATTTGCGCGCAGCTCTCCGCCGGCGCCGCAGGCCGCGCCAGCACTGCCTGTGACGGGATAACCGGGGGATAAGTCGCTTCTTATACACACGGCGCCCCACCCCGCCACACAAAAATAAGCGTCGTGCCTGTGGATAACTTTGGCAGTCGGGAGTAGAATAGCGCGTTACGTGTGGCGAGCCCTCGCGCGACGCCGGCCTTGCAACACGGTGACCGCAGGGCAGAATCGATACGCCCTCCCACACCTTTTCACATAGACATACATGGATAATTTCTGGCAGGCCTGTTCCGCGCAGTTGGAACTGGAGCTGACACCGCAACAATTCAGTGCGTGGATCAAACCGCTTATCCCTCTCGATTACGAAGAGGGCAAGCTGCGCATTGCTGCGCCCAATCGCTTCAAGCTCGATTGGGTCAAGACCCAGTTCGCCAGCCGCATCACGGCGCTGGCCATACAGTATTTCGAAGCGCCGACGGAAGTGCAGTTCGTGCTCGACCCGCGCCTGGCCCTGCCGAAAAAGCCAGTCACCGCCAGCACCCCGGCCAGCGATCCGAATGGCGGCGCGCCCAGCGCGCGCCCGGCGGAACCGCAGCCCAGCGTGCCGGAACTGAGCATCGGCGCCGCGCCGCGCCGTGAGCAGAGCCGCATCAACACCGACCTGACCTTCGACAGCTTCGTGACCGGCAAGGCCAACCAGCTGGCGCGCGCCGCCGCCATCCAGGTGGCGAACAATCCGGGCGTGTCGTATAACCCGCTGTTCTTCTACGGCGGCGTCGGCCTGGGCAAGACCCACTTGATCCACGCCATCGGCAACCAGGTAATGGCCGACAATCCGGGCGCGAAAATCCGCTACATCCACGCGGAACAGTACGTTCGCGACGTAGTGACCGCTTACCAGCGCAAGGGTTTCGACGATTTCAAGCACTACTATCACTCGCTCGACATGCTGCTGATCGATGATATCCAGTTCTTTGGCGGCAAGAGCCGCACGCAGGAAGAGTTTTTCTATGCGTTCGAGGCATTAATTGCTGCGAAGAAACAGATCATCATCACCTCGGATACCTATCCGAAGGAAATCACGGGCATGGACGACCGCCTGATTTCGCGCTTCGACTCGGGCCTGACGGTGGCCATCGAACCGCCGGAACTGGAAATGCGCGTGGCGATTCTGTTGAAAAAAGCCAAGCAGGAAGGCGTGACCTTCTCCGACGACGTGGCCTTCTTTGTCGCCAAGCACCTGCGCTCGAACGTGCGCGAGCTGGAAGGCGCGCTGCGCAAAATTCTGGCGTATTCGCGCTTCCATGGCAAAGACATCACCATCGATATCGTCAAGGAAGCCCTGAAGGACTTGCTGTCGGTGCAGAACCGCCAGATTTCCGTGGAAAACATCCAGAAAACCGTGGCCGACTTCTTCAATATCAAGGTTGCCGACATGTATTCGAAGCGCCGCCCCGCGAATATCGCCCGGCCGCGCCAGATCGCCATGTACCTGGCCAAGGAATTGACGCAGAAGAGCCTGCCGGAAATCGGCGAGCTGTTCGGCGGCCGCGACCACACCACGGTGCTGCATGCCGTGCGCAAGATCGCGCTGGACCGCACCAAGAATCCGGAATGCAACCATGAATTGCATGTACTGGAACAAACCTTGAAGGGTTAAGAACACCTGACCAAACCTGCTGCGCGTCGCGCTTTGCGGCCTCCGATGCTCGCTGTGCTCAAGCACAGCTCCGCGTCTCGGCCACAACTCACTGCCGCTCGCTACGGTTTTGTCAGGCGTTGCAAGCACGACTGGGCAAGACTGGCTCAAAACGTGCTTTACCCTTATTATCTGGGAGGGCGCCGCAGCCGGTCTGTCGGGGCTCCCCATGGCAAGAATTGTTAAATTAATACGTTAAACGTCGTACTGTTCAACCTATACATTGAGGATAAATATGCAATTGGTCAAAACCACCCGAGATACCCTTCTCCGGCCACTGCAGATCGTGAGCGGTATTGTCGAGCGTCGGCACACTATGCCGATTCTGGCCAATATCCTCATCCGCAAAGACGGTGAAAATGTCTCCTTCCTGTCGACCGACACCGAAGTGCAGATCACCACGCACGCGGAAATCGGTTCCGGCGCGGACGTCACCGGCACCACCGTGGCCGCGCGCAAGCTGCTCGACATCCTGCGCGCCCTGCCCGAATCGGGCGACGTCACGATGACCCTGCTGAACAAGCGCCTGACCGTGCAAACGGGCAAGTCGCGCTTCGCCCTGCAAACCCTGGCAGCGGAAGAGTTTCCAACCGTGCAACAAGCGGAAAGCTACAACGCGTCCGTCACCCTGCCCCAGAAAACGCTGAAACACCTGTTCAACATGGTGCATTTCTCGATGGCGCAGCAAGACATCCGCTATTACCTGAACGGCTTGCTGCTGGTTCTGGATGGCAATAATGTCATCGCCGTGGCCACCGACGGCCACCGCCTGGCGTTTTGCCAGGTCGCCACCGAGCAGACGTTCGCGCGCCAGGAAGTGATTATCCCGCGCAAGACCATCATCGAACTGCAGCGCCTGCTGGAAGAGAACGATGAGCCGGTGCAGCTGGACATCGCCGCCAACCAGGTGAAACTGACCTTTGCCGACATCGAGCTGATCTCGAAGCTGGTGGAAGGCAAGTTCCCCGACTACACGCGCGTGATTCCTAAAGGCTACAAGAACGACTTCACCATCGGCCGCGATGAACTGCTGCGCTCGCTGCAACGTGCCGCCATCATGACCAGCGACAAGTTCAAGGGCGTGCGCTGCATCATCACCCCGGGCAGCATGAAGATCAGCTCGACCAATGCGGACCAGGAAGAAGCCGTCGAAGAGCTGGAAATCGACTACGGCGGCGACTCCGTCGACATCGGCTTCAATGTGACGTATCTGCTGGACGTGCTGAACAACCTGAAATGCGAGTACGTCAACATCGCGCTGGGCGACTCAAATTCGTCCGCCCTGATCTCCATCCCGGACAATGCCGACTTCAAATATGTCGTCATGCCGATGCGGATCTAAAGACCACAGCAGTGACGTAGGTCGGATGAGCGCAGCGTCATCCGACATGCTGAGCGCCGTCTGTCGGGTTACGCCGTTCCGGCTAACCCGACCTACGGTCATCAGCCAGCAGCCCCGAATCAATCAGCAATCGTTATTTGAGAAAGCAGTCCATGTCCGAGAATCCACAAGACACCCCGATCCAGGCCAAAACGGAAGAATACGGCGCCGCCTCCATCCAGATCCTGGAAGGCCTGGAAGCCGTACGCAAACGCCCGGGCATGTACATTGGCGACACCTCGGACGGCACCGGCTTGCACCATCTGGTATTCGAAGTGCTGGACAACTCCATCGATGAATCGCTGGCCGGTCACTGCACGGAAATCCACGTCACCATCCACAGCGACAATTCGATCTCGATCACCGACAATGGCCGCGGCGTGCCGACCGGCCTGAAAATGGACGACAAGCACGATCCGAAGCGTTCCGCTGCGGAAATCGTCATGACCGAACTGCACGCGGGCGGCAAGTTCGACCAGAACTCCTATAAAGTATCGGGCGGTTTGCACGGCGTGGGTGTATCCTGCGTCAATGGTCTGTCGAAATTGCTGAAACTGACCATCCGCCGCGACGGCAAGGTCCACTACATGGAATTCGTGCGCGGCGTGCCGCAAGACCGCCAGATCGTCATGGCCGGCGACGTCGCGACGTCGCCGATCAAGGTCATCGGCGAGACGGACAAGCGCGGCACGGAAGTGCATTTCTGGGCCGACGAAGAGATTTTCACGCACGTGGAATTCCACTACGAAATCCTGGCCAAGCGCATCCGCGAACTGTCCTTCCTGAACAACGGCGTCAACATCAAGCTGTCCGACCAGCGCACGGGCAAGGAAGAAGTGTTCGCCTTCGAAGGCGGCACGCGCGGCTTTGTCGAATACATCAACAAGGCCAAGTCGGTCTTGCACCCGACCATTTTCCAGGCCACGGGCGAGCGCCTGTCGGACCAGGGCACCAACATCACGGTCGATGTGTCGATGCAGTGGAACGATGCCTACAATGAACAGGTATTGTGCTTTACGAATAACATCCCGCAACGCGACGGCGGCACCCACCTGACGGGCTTGCGCGCCGCCATGACGCGCGTGATCAACAAATACATCGACGAGCAGGAATTCGCCAAGAAGGCGAAAGTGGAAATCAACGGCGACGACATGCGCGAAGGCCTGACCTGCGTCTTGTCCGTGAAAGTGCCGGAACCGAAATTCTCGTCGCAGACGAAAGACAAGCTGGTGTCGTCGGAAGTGCGCGGCCCTGTCGAAGAGATCGTCGCCAAGACCCTGGCAGATTACCTGCAAGAAAAACCGAACGACGCCAAGATCATTTGCGGCAAGATCGTCGAAGCGGCGCGCGCCCGCGAAGCGGCCCGCAAGGCCCGCGACCTGACGCGCCGCAAAGGCATCATGGACGGCCTGGGCCTGTCGGCCAAGCTGGCCGACTGCCAGGAAAAAGACCCTGCCCTGTCCGAACTGTACATCGTCGAGGGTGACTCGGCAGGCGGCTCGGCAAAACAGGGGCGCGACCGCAAGTTCCAGGCGATCCTGCCGCTGCGCGGTAAAGTCTTGAACGTGGAAAAAGCCCGTTTCGAAAAAATGCTGTCGTCGGAGCAGATCACCACCCTGATCGCCACCCTCGGCACCTCGATCGGACCGGACGAATTCAACGTCGAAAAGCTGCGCTACCACCGCATCATCATCATGACCGATGCGGACGTCGACGGCGCCCACATCCGTACCCTGTTGCTGACCCTGTTCTACCGCCAGATGCCGCAACTGGTCGAGCGCGGCCACATCTACATCGCGCAACCGCCGCTGTACAAGGTGAAAGCGGGCCGCGACGAGCGCTATCTGAAAGATGACGCCGAGGAAGCAAGCTACATGATGACGGTAGCGCTGAACACGGCCGTGCTGGTGCCGCGCGAAGGCGCGGAAGGCATTTCCGGCGACGCCCTGACGGAACTGGTGCGCAAGTTCAACCTGTCGAACACCATCATGACGCGTCTGACGCGCGTCATCGACCGCGCCGCCCTGACGGCCATCATGACGGGCGTGCAGCTGGACCTGTCGACCCTGGACCAGGCGGAAGCTTCCGCCCTGGCCCTGCAGACGGCCATCAACGACAGCGCCGTGCGCGTGCACGTGCGTTCCGATGATTTGTCGGAAAAACACAAGCTGCACATCGAACGCATGCACCACGGCAACGTCAAAGTGACGGCCATCGACGCCGACTTCGTGCAAGGCCCGGACTACGCCGTGCTGAGCAGCGGCGCCGCCACCTTCGAAGGCTTGATCGGTGAAGGCGCGTTCGTGCGCCGCGGCGAAGGCGAGCGCATGAAGGAAATCGCCGTGGTCGACTTCCACCAAGCCATGCAATGGCTGCGCGACGAAGCCGAACGCACCGTCTCGAAACAGCGCTACAAAGGTCTGGGCGAAATGAACCCGGACCAGCTGTGGGAAACGACGATGGACCCGACCGTCCGCCGC
>NZ_JBWBYV010000022.1:0-53399 GCF_056174685.1 Janthinobacterium sp. BHSEK | reverse complement strand
CGGCGCGCTTTCTCACGCCAGAAAGACTACGCCCCGCGTCTAGCGGCGGCCATGGTAACGTCCATGCCCGCCCCAGCCGCCGCGGTGTCCACCGTAGCGTCCAAAGCCGAACACGAAATCGAGCCCGATCGATACGGGCGGATTATAGTAATACTGTTGCGGTGCGTAGACGGGCGCCGGCACATACACGGGCTGCTGCACGTACACCGGCTGCTGCTGCACGTAGACGGGTTCATTCGTGTACTCCACGCGCGGCGCGCTCATCACGCGACCCGGCTGCACCGGCTCGGACGAGACCGTATGCCACTCATAGGGATTGTAGGCCCCCTGTGGCGCGCGCGAACCGTAATACGCGGGCCCGGGCGGCGCCACGGCGCAGCCACCCAGGGCGGCCAGCGAGATTACTGCCAACAGGGTTTTCATCGCAATTCTCCTAATGTGTACTACCTTAATTAAGTACTATAAGAAATTACGCCGTGCTTTGCTGCGCTTTTACCGATTGTTACACCCCGACGCACGCCGCAACATGAAATGTGGCAATGGCGCCACAAGCGGCCCGCGCGGCATATTTCCTCAGATAAATGGAATGTCGCAGCTGTCGATGGCCTTGCCGGCCACATCGTAGCGCTGCACGCACACCTGGTAGCGCACGCCATAATTGAGCTCGACCTGCTCGACCTTGCCATACTTCAATTTCCAGCTGGGCTGCACGCGCTGCTTGCCCACCAGTGCCGCCACGTCCTGCGGTATCGCCATCGCCGTCTGCATCTCGCCCTGGCGCGCATCCTGGCGCCGCGCCACGTCGATGGCCACGCTCACGGCCAGGTCCACGCCGCCGTCCGCATAGCTCAGCGTCGGCGCGCCGCGCTGCGCACGCATCACGCCCCAGGCGCAAGGTTTGCCGCCGGCCTCGCATTGCTTCAATTGCGCCAGCGGGAAATATTCAGGGGCAATCTTGCCATCCTTGATAGGCCAGCTGGTGCGCACGCCGTCGCGCTTGCCCGTCAGCGGATTGTCCCAGCTCAAGCTGTTGACGACGGCGACGGTCTGCCCCGCCTGCAAGCCCACAGGCGTGCCCAGGGTAGCGCAGGCGGAAAGCAGCAAGCCGGTGGCCGCCAGGGAGGAAAGTGTCAGGATGCGCTGCATGATAAGCCTCTTGTGGTGAGAGATCCCGAAGGTATGTTTCGAGGGTAACAGAATCGGGGGCGACAGCGCCGTTGGCTGGCGCACATAACAATACGGGCGGCACCCTCGCAGGCGCCGCCCGTAGCGGACAGGCGATTGCGGGAGCCAGGCTCCCGGCAATGCGTGGATCAGTCCAGCTTCCAGGCGTAATCGACCTTGGTCCAGGTTTGCGCAGCGGCGCCATCCTTGGTGCCCGGCTTGAACTTGCATGCAGACAAAGCCTTGATTGCGGCCTTGTCCAGGTTCTTGAAGCCGCTGCTCTTCTCGATTTTCGAATCGGCAACGCTACCGTCGGCATTGACCAGGAAGGACATCGAGACGGTGCCCTGCTCTTCGTTCATCAGCGAGGCTTTCGGATAGTCGGCCTTGCAGTTCTTGGCATCGAACGACGCCGGCACCTCAGCCGCGAAGGCGGCGGAAGAAACGGACACCAGCAAGGCTGCTGCAACACTCATCAAACGTTTATTCTCAAACATGTGCTTCCCCATGATTATCAGATACGGTAATTACAATTTCCTGTGCGCTGTTGACCGCGCTTAAAACTCTTCCCATTCGTCATTGCTGCTCGCCGCCGCCGCCTTGCGCGGCGCCGCGGCGGCCGCGGGTGCGGCCGCTTCCACCTTGCGGGTCAGCGACTTGACCGGGCGCAATGCGGGCGCCGGCTTGCGTACGGCAACGGGGGCGGTGGCGGTGGCGGTGGCGACGGGGGCCGGCACATATGCCGCCGGCTTCTCTTCGCCCTCGACCAATTTGAAGATGCTGACGACGTGGGCCAGTTCGGCCGCCTGGTCCTGCAGGCTTTGCGCCGCGGCGGCCGCCTGCTCCACCAGGGCCGCATTTTGCTGCGTCATGCCATCCATCTCGATGATCGACAGGTTGACCTGTTCGATGCCGGCGCTCTGTTCCTGGCTGGCGCTGGCGATCTCGCTCATGATGTCGGTAACGCGGCGCACGCTGTCGACCACTTCGCCCATCGTCACGCCAGCCTGGCCCACCAGACGCGTGCCGCGTTCCGTCTTCTCGGCCGAATCGTCGATGAGGATCTTGATTTCCTTCGCGGCGCCAGCGGAGCGCTGGGCCAGGTTGCGCACTTCGGACGCCACCACGGCAAAGCCGCGGCCTTGTTCGCCGGCACGCGCCGCTTCCACGGCCGCGTTCAGCGCCAGAATATTCGTCTGGAAGGCGATGCCGTCGATCACGCCGATGATGTCGACGATTTTCTTGGCCGACTCGTTGATCGAGCTCATGGTGTCAACCACTTGCGACACCACGGAGCCGCCCTTCAGGGCCACGTCCGATGCGGTGGCGGCCAGCTTGTTGGCTTCGCGTGCATTGTCCGCATTCTGTTTCACGGTCGAGGTCAGCTCTTCCATCGCGGACGCCGTTTTTTCCAGCGCGCTGGCCTGCATTTCCGTGCGCGACGACAGGTCGATATTGCCGTCGGCAATTTCACGCGATGCCGTGCCGATGGTTTCCGTACCGACGCGCACCTGGCCGACGATGCCCACCAGGCTGTTGCGCATTTCCTTCATTTCCGCCAGCAGGCTGGAATTGTCCGATGGCTGAGTGTGAATGCCGATCGACAGGTCGCCATTGGCGATGCTGCCGGCGATCGATGCCGTGTAGTCCGGCTCGCCGCCCAGCTGCTTCAGCAGGCCGCGCGTGATCACCAGTGCCGCCGCTACGCCCATCGCCACGGCCAGCACGCCGAGGATGATCATGAACAGGCGCGCGCTGTCGAAGGCCTTGCGGGCATCCGACTGCATCTGTTCATTGAGCTTGTCTTCCAGCACGGCCAGCTGCTCCAGCGCTTCCATCCATTTTTTCTGTACCGGGCGGATTTCCTTGATCATCACGCGCGTGGCGCCTTCCGCATCGTTGGCCATCCACAGTGCGGATGCCTTGGCGATGGCCGGCATGGCGGCCGCTTCGTATTCCTTGATCGAAGCGAGCAGGGTCTTTTCTTCGGCAGTCGACTCGATGGCGAATTTCTCCTCGAGCTTCTTCTGCGTTTCCTGATAAGTGCTGGTCTGCGTCTTGATACGCGCCATTTCCGGCTCCATATCGCTCGCGTCGGTCATCAGGGTGAGGATGCGCAGCGAGGTGATGCGGTCGCTGACGTTGCCACGCATATCGATCACCAGGCGGGTGACGACGTTGTTGACATTGATCACGTGATCGAGACGTTCCTGGATTTGCGCCATGCGCGCGATGCCGAGGACGGTCACGGCCACCAGCAGAACCAGTACCAGGGCGAAACCCAGGCCCAGGCGGGTACCAACCTTCATTTTTGCTAAATTCATTTCGGCTCTTCGTAAATGAAACTATTGATAAGGATTTTTGCCCGGCACGACAAGACGAAGGCTGCGGTACACCGGTATCCGCCCTTACCCATTGGTATGCTGGCGGTATCCGGCCGCACGCAGCCTGGGGTACTTCCTGGTCCTTCGCCAGTCCTGAAACTGCCAGTGACTGCGAATGCAAACTTGCTCCACACGCTGAATTTTTGACACTGATGATATGAGATCAACATCAAACATTCATATGAGAAATATTTGTCTATAATCAATTATAGGTGTAAATTTTGCCTCAAAGCAAGCAATAAGTACCTGAATAAATGGCAGATTAACTTTCTTCGGGGAAATGGCAACAACGCCGATTCTTGCCTCTTAGAAATGCCCCATCGCAGTGCGGGCGTGCGCCGAAACAGCGCATTTACAACACATGGCGTAGCCATATTGCATCGTTTTGGAAGAGGTGCTCAGAGGAAGGGGGAGGACGGACAATACCAGTACGCAGGGGCACCGGTATAGACAAGTTGGATCAGCTGTCCCAGCTGCAATGCATCACATAGGCGTGGCACTCTGTGCCGAAGACAAAGACGCTCCAGATGGCGCCCAATTGTCCGGCCAGGCTGCGCTGGCTGGACAATACCAGTTGATACCAGCGGGGCTCGCCGCGCAGCAGTTCGGCCAGTTCGCGCTCGAAACCGTCATATAAACGCGCATCGAGCGGCTGGCGGTCGGCCTCGCTCATGGGACGAAACCGTTCCAGCAGCCACTGGCGTGGCGTGCAGGCGATGCC
The DNA here is from genome assembly GCF_056174685.1 of Janthinobacterium sp. BHSEK. Taxonomy (NCBI): domain Bacteria; kingdom Pseudomonadati; phylum Pseudomonadota; class Betaproteobacteria; order Burkholderiales; family Oxalobacteraceae; genus Janthinobacterium; species Janthinobacterium sp. BHSEK. The sequence continues at coordinate 49,130 of NZ_JBWBYV010000022.1, read as the reverse complement.
GCGGCACACCACGCTCTCGAGCGGCTGCAAGGACAAGCCCTCCGGCGCGATCCGCAGCACGCGGCACAGCGCGTCGAGCGAGGCCTGCGGCGCGACGGGTCCCAGGTACTCGCAAAGAAACAAGCTGCCGTCATCCTTCAGGGCGCCGACGGCCAGCAAGTAGCCTTCGATCACGCGCGCAAGGCCGTGGCAGTCGCCGCTCATCAGGCAGGCAGCGACAGGCGCGCCGCCGCTTCCAGCAGCAAGCGGGGGTCGCCCGAGGCCAGCTTCTTCGAGTCGGACAGGGTCTGGCGGAAGCCGCGCGCGCCGGGCAGGTTTTGCATCAGGCCCAGCATGTGGCGCGTGACGCTGTTCAGTTTCAAGCGCCCCGCTTCCTTCTCCAGCTGCGCGCTGATGTACGGAATCATCGCCTCGAGCACCTGCTCGCGCGTTTTCACGGGCGCGTCATCGCCGTAGTAGCGCTGGTCGAACTGCGCCATCACGTAGGGGTTGTGGTAGGCCTCGCGGCCCAGCATCACGCCGTCCAGATGCTGCAAATGCAGGTCGATCTCGTCCAGGGTCTTGATGCCGCCATTGATGATGAACTCGAACTGGGGAAAATCACGCTTCAGACGATAGGCGTAATCGTATTTCAGGGGCGGCACTTCGCGGTTTTCCTTCGGGCTCAGGCCTTTCAGGATGGCGTTACGCGCATGCACGATAAACGTCTTGCAGCCGGCATCGGCCACGGTACCGACGAAGTCGCGCACGAAGTCGTACGATTCGCTGTCGTCGATGCCGATGCGGTGTTTCACGGTGACGTCGATGTCGACCACGTCGCGCATGGCTTTCACGCAGTCCGCCACCAGTTGCGGTTCGGCCATCAGGCAGGCGCCGAACGCCCCTTTCTGCACGCGCTCGGACGGGCAGCCGCAGTTCAGGTTGACCTCGTCGTAGCCCCACTGCTGGCCCAACTTCGCGCTGGTGGCCAGGTCTGCCGGATCGCTGCCGCCCAGCTGCAGGGCCACCGGGTGCTCTTCCTCGTTGAAGCGCAGATGGCGCTCCACGTCGCCGTACACGAGCGCGCCCGTCGTCACCATCTCTGTGTAGAGCCAGGTGTGACGCGTGATTTCGCGGTGGAACTTGCGGCAATGGCGGTCGGTCCAGTCCATCATCGGGGCGACGGACAGGCGGCGGGAAGGCAAAGAAGAGGAAGTCATGGTGTCTACAAAAAAACAGGAGCTGCAAATGACAAACCCGCTGCGCGCCTCACCGGTGACGGAAAGGCGGAGCAACGGGCTTGAGCGCGGCATGGCCCGCAGGCCATGCTCTACAACAGATTACGATTCACGCGACGCTTTTTTACGCTCGTGCTCTTTCAGGAAGCGCTTGCGCAGACGGATCGATTTCGGCGTGATTTCCACCAGTTCATCGTCCTCGATGAATTCGACCGCGTATTCCAGCGACATCTGAATTGGCGGCACCAGGCGCACCGCTTCGTCGGTACCCGACGAACGCACGTTGGTCAGCTGCTTGCCCTTGATCGGGTTGACGACCAGGTCGTTGTCGCGCGAGTGGATACCGATGACCATGCCTTCGTAGACCGGGTCATTGTGCGACACGAACATGCGGCCGCGGTCTTGCAGTTTCCAGATCGCGTAGGCAACGGCGGCGCCGTCATCTTGCGAGATCAGCACGCCGTTACGACGGCCGGCCATTTCGCCACGGGTGTTGTCGACCGGTGCGTATTCATGGAACACGTGGCTCATCAGGCCGGTGCCGCGGGTCAGGGTCATGAATTCGCCCTGGAAGCCGATCAGGCCACGCGCCGGGATCAAATACTCGAGACGCACGCGGCCCTTGCCATCCGATTCCATGTTTTGCAGGTCGCCGCGACGACGGCCCAGTTCTTCCATGACGCCGCCCTGGTTGGCTTCTTCCACGTCAACCGACAGGTTTTCAAACGGCTCGTGGCGCACGCCATCGACCATCTTGAAGACCACGCGTGGACGCGATACGGCCAGCTCGAAGCCTTCGCGACGCATGTTTTCGATCAGGATCGTCAGGTGCAGCTCGCCGCGGCCCGAGACTTCGAAGATCGTGTCGTCGTCGGTCGGCGCCACGCGCAGCGCAACGTTGGCTTTCAATTCTTTTTCCAGACGGTCACGCAGTTGGCGCGAGGTCACGAACTTGCCTTCGCGGCCAGCCAGTGGCGAGTTGTTGACCATGAAGTTCATCGTCAGGGTCGGCTCGTCGACGGTCAGCATCGGCAGCGCTTCAGGCGTGTCCACGGCGCACAGGGTCGAACCGATGCCGATTTCGTCGATACCGTTGATCAGGCAGATGTCGCCGGCAACGGCTTCGTCCACCAGCACGCGCTCCAGGCCCTTGAAGTTCAGCACCTGGTTGATGCGGCCCTTGATCGGGGTTGCGCCTGGGCCATTGATGACCAGCACGTCTTGACCAACTTTAACGGTACCGCGGTTGACGCGGCCAATGCCGATCTTGCCCACGTACGACGAGTAGTCCAGCGAGGTGATCTGCATTTGCAGCGGGCCTTCCGGATTGTCGTCACGTACTGGAACGTGTTCCAGGATGGCGTCGAACATCGGCTTCATGTCGCCGCCGCGCACGTCTTCGGTCAGGCCGGCATAGCCGTTCAGGCCCGAAGCGTAAACGATAGGGAAATCCAGTTGCTCGTCGGTTGCGCCCAGCTTGTCGAACAGTTCGAACGTCTGGTTGATGGCCCAGTCCGGACGTGCGCCTGGACGGTCGATCTTGTTGACGATCACGATAGGCTTCAGACCCAGTGCCAGCGCCTTGCGCGTGACGAAACGGGTTTGCGGCATCGGGCCTTCCTGTGCATCGATCAGCAGCAGAACCGAGTCCACCATCGACAGAACACGTTCCACTTCGCCGCCGAAGTCGGCGTGGCCTGGGGTGTCGACGATATTGATGTGGGTGCCTTCGTACTCAACAGCGCAGTTCTTCGACAGAATCGTAATGCCGCGCTCCTTTTCCAGGTCGTTCGAGTCCATGACTCGGGTGTCGACCGCTTGGTTTTCACGGAAGGTGCCGGACTGGCGCAGCAGCTGATCCACCAGCGTGGTTTTGCCGTGGTCAACGTGGGCGATAATGGCGATATTACGAATTGCGCGTTTTGTATTTGACATGGTCGTAGTAGTTACTGAAAAACTGCGGAGTGCGTACAAGATGTACGAGATACCCGAATGCTAATCTATTTCCGGAACCGCGTAGTATAGCATGTTGCGTTGCAACGCTATCTAAAAATGCTGGCGGCTCCCGCAGTCGGGGACGGATTGTTTAAAAAAGCGACACTGTTTGAAGAGTGTCGCTGGGTAATATGACGTTGCTGTGACTTATTGGTGTGCAGTCGCGATCAGGCGTTCCGGCGCCAGGATGCTGTATTCCTGCAACTGGCCCGTGCCCAGCAGCTTGCTGTCGTGATACACGCGCACCCTGCCCGGCTCGTTTGGTACGGCGACGTCTTCCTTGCCCAACGCAATGCGCTGGCCGTGCAGGAAACGCTTGGCCAATTCTTCCGTCAGCTGGACGGCGGGGAAGCTCGACAACAGAGCATCGACGGGCGCCAGCAGACTCAGCGGCGCGGCATGCGCCGTCAGCTCGTCCAAGGTGACGACGCCGTCCAAGGTCAGGCTGCCCACCTGCGTGCGGCGCAAGGCGTTCAGATGGCCGCCACAACCGAGGGCATGGCCGATGTCTTCGCCCAGCACGCGGATATACGTGCCCTTGCTGCACATCACGGACAATTTCAGGAACGGGGCTTCGTAGCCGAGGAACTCGAGCTTGTGGATGGTCACCGGGCGCGCTTCGCGCTCCAGGGTGATGCCCGCCCTTGCATACTCATATAAGGGCTTGCCGTCCCTTTTCAAGGCCGAGTACATGGGCGGCGTCTGCAGGATCGGTCCGCGGAACCGCGCCAGCACGGCTTCGATCTGCTCCGGCGTCACATTCACGTCGCGCGTTTCCAGCACTGCGCCTTCCGTGTCGCCCGTATCCGTCGTCTGCCCCAGGTGCACCAGGGTTTCGTAGGTCTTGTCGGCTTCCAGCAAGTCCTGCGAGAACTTGGTCGCCTCGCCAAAGCACAGCGGCAGCAAGCCCGTGGCGAACGGATCCAGGGTACCCGTATGGCCCGCTTTTTTCGCGTTCAGGACGCGCTTGGCCTTGATCAGGGCATCGTTGCTGGACCAGCCCACAGGCTTATCGAGCAGCAAGACGCCGTCGACCAGGTCGCGCACCCGCTTGATGCCGGGCGGTTTCTTCGGACCCGCCACTGTTATTGCTCGTCCGCTTCTGGTTTGACATCCGGCTCGGCGTCGGCCGCGCGCGTGGCGTTGGCCTTGTCGATCAGCAAGGACATTTCCATGCCGCGCGAGGTCGAGCTGTCGTGCACGAAATGCAGCATCGGCAGGGTGTGGATGTGCAGGCGCTTGCCCAGCAAGCCACGGATGAAGCCAGCCGCGGCCATCAGGCCTTCGGTGGTGTTCTTGATGGCTTCCTTGCTGTCTTTCAACATCGTGAAAAACACCTTGGCGTGCGCATAATCGGGGGTGATCTGTACTTCGGTGATGGTGATCATCGTGCCCACGCGCGGGTCCTTCAATTCGTAGGCGATGATTTCGGCCAGATCGCGCTGGATCTGGTCAGCCACGCGCAAGCCGCGCGCCGGCATGGTTTTGCTATGTTTAGCCATGATATAAGTGCTGTCCTAAGTGCCGCAGGGCGCATGGGTCAAACGGTTGCCCGTTGACCAATGCGCCCCACGTGTTTGCGCGGACAACGATATGTCCGCGCCATTACTTCTGTGATTACAGGGTACGAGCGATTTCCTGGACTTCGAACACTTCCAGGGTGTCGCCAACCTGAATGTCGTTGTAGTTCTTCAGCGACAGGCCGCACTCCAGACCGGCGCGAACTTCTTTCGCATCGTCCTTGAAGCGTTTCAGGGAGTCGATCTCGCCGCTCCACACCACGATGTTGTTGCGCAACAGGCGGACGGAGGAAGCACGCTTGACCACGCCATCGGTGACCAGACAGCCGGCAATCGCGCCAACCTTCGAGACCAGGATAACCTGGCGGATCTCGACCTGGCCGATGACGGTTTCGCGTTTCTCTGGTGCCAACATGCCCGACAACGCCGATTTGATCTCGTCGATCGCATCGTAAATGATGTTGTAGTAGCGAATGTCCACGCCATTCGACTCGGCCAGCTTGCGTGCCTGGGCATCAGCACGGGCGTTAAAGCCGATGATGACCGCTTTCGAGGCGACTGCCAGGTTGACGTCCGATTCCGTGATGCCGCCGACAGCGGCATGAACCACTTGTACGCGCACTTCGGAGGTCGACAGTTTCTGCAGCGAGCCAACCAGCGCTTCCTGCGAACCTTGCACGTCGGTCTTGATGATCAATGGCAAGTTTTTCACTTCGCCTTCGGCCATCTGGTCGAACATGTTTTCCAGTTTCGCGGCTTGCTGTTTCGCCAGCTTCACGTCGCGGAACTTGCCTTGACGGAACAGACCGATTTCACGCGCCTTGCGCTCGTCAGCCATGACGACGACTTCTTCACCGGCGACCGGCACTTCCGTCAGACCCTGGATTTCGACCGGAATCGAAGGACCCGCTTCAGCGATGGCTTTGCCGTTCTCGTCCAGCATGGCGCGAACGCGACCATACGAAGAGCCCGCCAAGATCACGTCGCCGCGGCGCAAGGTACCCGACTGCACCAGGATCGTCGCGACAGGACCACGACCCTTGTCCAGACGCGCCTCGACCACCAGGCCGCGCGCTGGCGCATCGACCGGCGCCGTCAGTTCCAGCACTTCGGCTTGCAGCAGCACTTGCTCCAGCAAGTCGTCGATACCCTGGCCCGTTTTGGCCGAGACCGGCACGAATGGCGATTCGCCACCGTATTCTTCCGGCACGACTTGTTCGGCGACCAGTTCCTGCGTCACGCGGTCAACGTTGCCGCCTGGTTTGTCGACCTTGTTGATCGCCACCACCAGCGGTACGCCAGCTGCTTTCGCATGGGCAATCGCTTCTTTCGTTTGCGGCATCACGCCATCGTCGGCGGCCACCACCAGAATCACGATGTCGGTTGCCTTGGCGCCACGGGCACGCATGGCGGTAAACGCTTCGTGGCCCGGGGTGTCGAGGAAGGTGATCATGCCGCGTGGCGTATCGACGTGGTAAGCGCCGATGTGCTGCGTAATGCCGCCCGCTTCGCCGGATGCCACCTTGGCGCGACGGATGTAATCGAGCAGCGAGGTCTTGCCGTGGTCGACGTGACCCATGACGGTGACCACCGGTGCGCGTGGCTTGGTTTCGAAGTGCGCGTGTTCGCCCACGTCGGCCAGCAGCGCTTCCGGATCGTCCAGTTCGGCGGCGAACGCCTTGTGGCCCATTTCTTCCACCAGAATCATGGCGGTTTCCTGGTCCAGCACCTGGTTGATCGTGCACATCTGGCCCAGTTTCATCAAATGCTTGATGACTTCGGATGCCTTGACGGACATCTTGTGTGCCAGTTCGGCCACGGTGATCGTCTCCGGTACGTGCACGTCCTTGACGACGGCTTCCGTCGGTGCCTGGAAGTTCGATTCACGGTCGTCATGGTGCGTCGGGCGACGGCCCTTCGCGCCACCGCGCCAGCTGTCACGGCCGCCTGGGCCGCTGTTGCCGCGTGGCTTAGGACCACCGGTGGTGCCGCGTTTTTTCGCGTCATCGGACCAGGTGGACGACACATTGGCCGACTTGATGGATTTCTTGTCTGCGACAGCAGGCTTCTTGTCGCCCGGCTTGTCGCCAGGTTTCTTGTCAGCAGGCTTGTGCAGGGTGCCTTCCGGCGCCTTCGGCTTGACGGGAACCGGTACGGGTTCTGGTGCCTTGATGGCGCGGCGTGGCGCGTTCATCATGGCCTTGATCTGGGCGACTTCGTCGGCAACGGCCTTGCGTGCGCGCTCGGTGGCTTCCGCTTTATCGGCGGCTTCCTTGGCGGCAACAGCGGCGGCGGCGGCTTTCTTCTTCGCTTCTTCGGCGGCGGCGGCTTTTTTCGCTTCGGCGGCGGCGTCGTCAACGACAGGCGCAGCAGCGCTGACAGCAGGCGCGGCGGCAGCCTTGGCGGCCGCTTTCTTCGCTTCCGCTTCAGCTTCTTTCTTCGCAGCCAATTCAGCCTGTTGCGTGGCTTTCGCCTGGGCTTCTTTTTCCGCGTCGAGTTTGGCCAGACGTTCCTGCTTTTCGCGCAGATCGGCTTCCTGGCGGGCGATCAGTTCAGCCTGTTTACGGGCTTCTTCTTCACGGCGCGCCACGTCGGCGGGATCGATCACCGGTGCGGCAGGCGCGGCCGGTTCTGCCGCGACCGGCGCAGCTTCGTCACGCTGGACGAAAGTGCGTTTCTTGCGCACTTCCACCTGGATCGTGCGCGATTTGCCGGTGGCGTCTGCTTGCTTGATCTCAGTCGTTTCCTTGCGGGTCACGGTGATTTTTTTCTTTTCTGTGTCAGCCGCTGCGCCGTGTGTGCGGCGCAGATGATCCAAAAGCTTGTCCTTATCATCTTTCGACAATGGATCTGACGTCGAACTTTTCTCGACGCCGGCAGAACGCAGCTGCGTCAGCAGCAAATCTGCAGGCATCTTCAGTTCGGTGGCAAATTGGGCTACGTTGTTACTCGCCATTCAGTCCTCTTTTCTATGTGTCGCGGAGATGATAAAGATACTCAAATTAAGCCTTTGCGGATTCGGCCAGACTCCATGCCTTGGCTTGCAACGCCTTGGCACGATCGTCGTATTTCGAGTCAACCAACTTCATCTCATCGTCGGTCACATCTTTAAATTCACTTGTAATCAGTTCACGCGCACGGTCCGCAGACAAGGCCAGGATTGCGCCAAATTCGTCGTATGCCAGTGCTGCAAATGCTTCAACGGTCTTGATACCAGCCAGACCCAGCTTGCCGGCGGTGATGCGATCCATGCCTTCCAGATTCACCAACGCCTCGTCCATGCCTTCCAGACCCTCTTCCGAAGCAATCGCTTCGGTCACGAGCGCATCACGCGCACGGGTACGGAGTTCATTGACGGTATCTTCGTCAAACGATTCGATTTCCAGCATTTCGGAAATTGGCACGTAAGCGATTTCTTCCAGACTGGCGAAACCTTCTTCCACCAGAATATCGGCCACTTCCTGGTCGACATCGAGCTTTTCCATGAACAGGATGCGCACGGCAGCCGTTTCCTGGGCAGCTTTGTCAGCCGATTCTTCGGCCGTCATGATGTTGATCTTCCAGCCGGTCAGGTCCGAGGCCAGGCGCACGTTCTGGCCGGAACGGCCGATCGCGATTGCCAGGTTTTCTTCATCGACGACGACATCCATCGCGTGTTTCTCTTCGTCAACCATGATCGACGACACGTTCGCCGGCGCCAGGGCGCCGATGACGAACTGCGCCGGATCTTCCGACCACAGCACGATGTCGACGCGTTCGCCACCGAGCTCGCCGGTCACGGCCTGCACGCGCGAACCGCGCATGCCGACGCAGGTACCGATCGGGTCGATGCGCTTGTCGGCCGTGTAGACGGCGATCTTGGCGCGCACGCCGGCATCGCGGGCTGCGGATTTGATTTCCAGCATGCCTTGCTCGATTTCCGGCACTTCCAGCTCGAACAGCTTCATAATGAATTCCGGCGCGGTGCGCGACAGGATCACTTGCGGGCCGCGCATGTTGCGGTCGATGCGCAAGATATAGGCACGCACACGGTCGCCGATACGCAGATTCTCTTTCGGGATCATCTGGTCGCGCGGCAGGCGCGCTTCGATCTTGCCCGATTCGACGATGGCGTCGCCGCGTTCCATGCGCTTGATGGTGCCGGTGACGAGCGAGTCGCCGCGCTCCAGGAAATCGACCAGGATCTGTTCACGTTCGGCGTCACGCACGCGCTGCAGGACCACCTGTTTGGTATCCTGGGCGAAACGGCGGCCGAATTCGACGGATTCGATCGGTTCTTCGATGTGGTCATCGACTTCGATATCGGGAATCTGTTCTTTTGCCTCGAAATGCAGGATCTCCTGATCCGGCAATTGCAGGCCCGCTTCATCGGGCACCACGTGCCAGCGGCGGAACGATTCGAATTCGCCCGTTTCGCGGTCGATTGAAACGCGGATGTCTACTTCACCCTCATACCGTTTCTTCGTGGCTTGCGCCAACGCGAATTCGAGGGCGCCGAAGACGACATCTTTATCGACGTTTTTTTCGCGCGCCAGCGCGTCAACCAATAATAAAACTTCGCGGCTCATGCTTTGCGTCCCTTAAAAACCACCTGCGGCACCAAGCGTGCCTTATCCACATCGGCGAGCGTAAACTCCAACATCGCCGGACCATCCTTACCTTCAAATTCCAACGACAATTTATCGCCCACGGGTTCTTGCAAGATCCCCTGGAACGATTTCCGGTTGTTCGTACCCGGCATCGCCACCATCAGCTTGACGATGATTTCCTGGCCTGCGAAACGGACAAAGTCTTCCAGCTTGCGCACCGGACGATCGAGACCCGGGGAAGAAATCTCAAGACGCTCGTAAGGAACGTTCTCTACCGTCAACACATGCGATAACTGGTGACTCACCGTGGCACAGTCTTCGACCGTGATCGGACCTTTTTCAGCGGCATCGGCGGCGCTGAAATCAATAAAGACGCGCAGCAGCCCGCGCTCGGCACGTTCGACATCAACGAGCTCATAGCCCAGACCAGTGACTGTCTTTTCAATTAATCCCAACTGCTGCAAGAAATTCTCCAGAAAAAGGCCTGTTTTCGGCATCGCGGCACTGAAACAGGGCCGGCGGCATGCAAAAAAACACGCACAAGTCATATATGGCGCCTTGCCGGCGCCATCACAAACGGTTCAACAAAAAAAAAATGGGCATCTGCCCATCTTCTTGTATTTCCCCAACCAGATGAAAGCACTCCCCACCAAACAACCCTGCGGAGAACTTTTATTAGGCTGCAGATTATAACCTCTTATTAACTTCGCCGCAATGCCGCACACGAGGAGCGGCCCGGCTTACAACAGTTACAAGAGCGCGCACCCGCCGCAGATCGGCGGGCGCGCAAGAAGAAACTCTTCCCGATTAACCTTTGCTGCGGCGGCGCGGCATGCCGTCCATGCCGCCACGATCCATGCCCCCACGCGGCTGGCCGCCGGAACGCGCTTGCCCACCGGCACCACCGCCGGCATTGCGGCGCGGCCCCGTGTTGGCGAAGCCGAATGCCGTTTGCAGCGGATCGGGCTGACGCGGACCGCGCTGCGGCGCGCGGCCTTCGCCACCCGGACGGCCCTGGCCCTGGCCTGCCGCACGCGGCGGACGGCCCTGGCCTTGGCCTTGGCCATGGCCTTGCGCGCCTTCGAACGATGCCGACGAACGGGGCTGGCCGCCCTGGAACGGACCTTGCGGCTGGCCGCGGCCAGGACCACGCGCGTCGCCTGGACGGCCGGCGCCGCCTGGGCGGCCCTGGCCTTGCGGACGGGCAAACTGGCCGGCAGGCTGGCCACGACGCGGCGCGACGGGGAACGGATCGGCGTTGCGGTTACTCACATCGATACGGTTGCCATTCGGCTCGTCATCGCGGCTGGCCTTGCGCGCTTCGCGGCCCTTGGCGGCGCCGGCGGCACGGGGATCGCCCGAAGGCGGCATTTTCTTTTCGATGCCGTAGGCGGCCAGCAGGTCGCGCACGGTGTTTTCATCCATCTCTTCCCAGCGGCCGCGCTTCAGGCCGCTCGGCAGGGTCATGGCGCCGTAGCGGGTACGGATCAGGCGCGACACGGTCAGACCGATGGCTTCGAACATGCGGCGCACTTCGCGGTTGCGGCCTTCGCCGATCACCACGCGGTACCACTTGTTAATGCCTTCGCCGCCGCCATCGGCGATCTTCGAGAACTGCGCCATGCCGTCTTCCAGCTCGACGCCGGCCAGCAGCTTCTGGCGCATGCCCTCTTCCAGCTCGCCCAGGGTACGCACGGCGTACTCGCGGTCGATGCCGTAGCGCGGGTGCATCAGGCGGTTGGCCAGATCACCGGAGGTGGTAAACAGCAGCAGGCCTTCCGTGTTGAAGTCAAGGCGGCCAACGGCCAGCCACTTGCCGGCCTTCATGGTCGGCAGGCGGTCGAAGACGGATGGACGGCCGTCCGGGTCATTGTGGCTGACGATCTCGCCGGCCGGCTTGTGGTACACGAGCACACGCGGCGGCTTCTTGCTGACGCGGCGCTGGATCAACTTGCCGTTGATGCGCACATGATCGCTCGGCAAGATGCGCTGGCCGATGTGGGCCGGTTCGCCATTCACGGACACGCGGCCCGAAATGATCAGATCTTCCATGTCGCGGCGCGAACCGAGACCGGCTTCGGCCAGCACCTTGTGCAGCTTCGGCGCATCGTCGTCGGACGTCAGGTCGCGGCGCACGACCGCTTTCTGCATGCGGCCCGTGCCGCCCTCTTCGCTGTCGAACGCGTCGGAGGTGACGAACGAGAAGACGGCATCAGCGTCGCTGAGCTTGCCCGGCGCAGCTTGGCGGCCCTTGCCCTTTTTACGGCTCTTGCCCGCATTCTTGCCGGCGCCCGGCACGTCGTTGCGCGGACCGCGCGGTGCGCGTGGTGCGGAAACGAGGTTGCCTTCGGCATCGAACACGTCGGCGACAGGCGCGGCAGCCGGCGCTGCGGCAGGTGCGGCATCGGCGGCCTGCGGCGCTTCGGCGCGCGGCGGCTGGCGCAATGCGCGTTCGGCCTGCACGCCGCGCATCTGGCGCGGACCGCGGGTCGGGCGTGCTTCGGCCGGCTTGTCGGCGACGGCTTCCGGTGTTACCTCAGCGACGGCGGCAGCGGCCTTGGCGGCGGCGCGGGCGCGCGGCGGACGCGGTGCCGGGGCGGCAACCGCCTCGGCAGCCGCTTCGGCGGCGTCGGCAACGGCCTTCAGGGCCGGCTTGGCGCGGGTTTTCTTGGCCGCTGGCGCAGCTTCAGTTTCAGCAGCGGCGACGACGGAGGATTCAGCAACTGAGTCGGCGGCCACGTCGGCTTTCGCGCGGCGCTTCGGCTTGGCGGCGGCGCTGTCGCCGGCAACGGCAGCGGCAGCCGCATCGGCTTCGATCTGGGCCTTGGTGCGGCGCTTGGGCTTGGCAACGATGGCTTCGTCGCTGGCGGTTACTGTCTCGGGTGTATTCGGATTATTCATTCTTCGTTTCTTGGCTGTGCTGACCTGGCGCAGCGTCAACCGTTAGTTCTGGCGCAGGGTCGTGAGTGTAGGCTTCGTCCGTGGGCGAAGCATCGGGGCCGGCATCAAGGCTTGCTGTCACATCTACATCTGTCACAGCCGTATTGCTACCTGCACCAAGCTGGGGGACAAGCTCATTGCTTGCCTTGTCAAAATTCTCTTGCAGGGCCGCTTCCAGGGCTTCGAGCCCATTGCCCTGCATTTCACTGATTTGCTGCAAAGGCGGCAGCTGGGACAGCGAATGCAAACCCAGGTCATCCAAAAACTGCTTGGTGGTGGCCAGCAAGGCCGGCCGTCCCACCACGTCGCGGTAACCGATGGCATCGACCCAGCCACGGTCTTCCAGCATCTTGATCGTTTGCGAATTGACGGCAACGCCGCGGATTTCCTCGATATCGCCGCGCGTCACCGGCTGGCGGTAGGCGATGATGGCGAGGGTTTCCAGGGTCGCCCGCGAATACTTGGGCGGCCGCTCGGGCGTCATGCGATCGAGATACATCTTCATTTCCGGGCGGCTTTGAAAGCGCCAGCCCGAAGCGAGGCTGACGATCTCGATGCCGCGCCCTTCCCACTCCTGCCGCAACTCCTCCAGCAACTGCTTGATCGTGTCGGCACCGACGCCGACGCCGCGCACGCGACCGTTCTCGTCCGCATCGACGAACAGCTTCTTCAAGCTGTGGATCGTCAGCGATTCACGAGCGCACAGCAACGCGGTTTCGAGGACTTTTTTAGCCTCAATTGTATTCATAGCAATTCTGTGCGGATGTGTGTTGCAATTCGTATGCAGAGAAAGAAATCAAAAACGTTCATTTCAACGTAACAGAGGGCAGACATCGATGATGACGCCGTACTGGGTTACTAGTTGAGGCTGTTTTTCCGACGCCTTGGCCGATGCGCGCAAAGCGGGATTAAAGCGGATGCAGTGAAAGTCCTGCCATCCATGGTGCTGGCCTTAATTAACCTTCACTAAGTAACCAGCAATGAAACGATCTCCGGAGCAGCTGCTTTTCCCGTGGCGGCGAACCAGCCAGACAGGAGAGCGACAGTCGTCGTTTCATCCAACGATGCCAATTGTACCTGATAAAAAGCGGAAAAGCGCAAAACCGGGCAAAACACGCGTTTTACCCGGTCCTGGCACGACACATCGTCCGCTGCCCGCATCACAGGGAGGCGAGTTTCTCCGAGAGAATGGCCGATGCGCCCAGGAAAGCTGGGTACTGCGCCGTGATGACGAAGGTCGGCACTTGCGACACGTAATTGGCGAAGCGGCCCTTGCGCTCGAAGCGGGCGCGGAAGCCGGAGCGGTCGAAACGCGCCCCCAGGCGCGGCACGATGCCGCCGCCGATATAGATGCCGCCCAACGCGCCCAGAGTGACGGCGACGTTGCCCGCCACGGTGCCCAGCATGCAGCAGAACGCTTCGATGACGTCGTCGCACAACTGGGATTCGCCGGCCAGCGCGCGGCGCGTGATTTCCGCCGCCGGCAAGGCTTCCGCCGGCACGCCGGCGCGGTCGGCCAGGGCGCGGTAGATCAGTTCCAGGCCGTCGCCAGAAATCAGGCGCTCGGCCGAGACGTGTTCGTATTCACGCCAGGCAAATTGCAGGATGCTCACTTCCGTTTCATTGAACGGCGCAAAGCTGACGTGGCCGCCTTCGCTTTGCAGGGCGATCCAGCCGCCGTGCGAAGGAATCAGGCCCGACACGCCCAGGCCCGTACCGGCGCCGATCAGGCCGATGGCCGTGTTAGGACGGGCCGTACCCGCGCCCACCTGGTGCTTCTGTTCGCTCGACAGCTGCGGCAAGGAGCGCGCCAGGGCCGTGAAATCGTTGACCACGTCCAGGGTCGTGAAACCGCACTCTTCGCGCATGGCGCGGATCGAGAACGACCAGTGGTGATTCGTCATGCTGAGGAAGTCGCCGTCGACGGGGTTGGCAATGGCGATCACGGCATGGCGCACGGCTTGCCCGCCTGCGGCGGCGATGTGCGGCAGGGCCAGGTAGGCTTGCAGGGCGGCGGACAGGCTCGGGTAATCGGCACAGGGCAGCACTTCCACCAGGGTGATGTGGCCGGCGGCCACTTCCAGGGCGAAACGGGCATTGGTGCCGCCCACGTCGGCCAGCAGGCGCGGTCCATCGGCAAAGGCGGAAGTCGGCAATACGGGTGAAGACGAAGCGCTCATGATTTTAAATGATGAAGTGGGACGCATGGGACGCCAAGCTTAAAGGATGAATGCGCCCGGAGGCAAGCAAAGTTTGTAGTTTAAGTACATCAAAACAAGCCTTTATTGGTAGTTCCACTCCAAATGCAACAGGCAAGGCTAAAGTTGCTCGCAAACAATGATTTATAGTAAGTACTTGCACTCGGCGGGCGCACGAAAATCATGTTGCACAGCAGCAGGAATCGCCTGAAAACAAGAGTATGCCGCAGTTTGCGCAAAGCCGCTTTGTATGGGGCGGCGCAGGCGTGGCGCTGCCGTCCCGGTGGCCCGGCGACGGTGTTTTCGTATTATTACTACCGGTTTTTACTGATCAGGAAGGCAAGCCTTCGCCCAGCAGACTGGCGGGCGCCGGCTGGTCCGAGCGGTAGGCGGCGTTCCACGCATCGAGGCCGCCATGCAGGGGCTTGGCCCGGTGAAAGCCGTGCTGGTGCAGCAGCTTGGCCACTTGCGCGGCCGTCACGTCGTTGGGACAGCTGCAATACACGATGATGTGGCGGTCCTTGTCCATGGCGATCATGGCGGGCACGGGCTCCTTGCCATTGAAGAACAAGGCGCCCGGCACGGCCGGTTCCAGCGCCTGCGCCGTGGCGCTGCGCGCGTCGACCATCAGCGGCTCCTCGCCCTGCTCTATGAGTTCCAGCAATTCATCGATGCCGATGCGCTCGATCTGCAAGGCCTGGCGGAAACGCCGGCGCTCCAGGTATTTATACAGCAGGAACAGGCCCAGCAAGGTGGCCAGCATCAGCAAGGCCGTGCTGCCCATGGTGCTGAGCAAATCGAGCACCTGCTGCACGCTGGCGTGGAAGATCACGCCGACGACAATGCCCGTGCCGCTCCACAGCAAGGCGCCCAGACCCGCGTACAGGAAGAACAGGCGCGGCGGCGTGCCCAGCGCGCCCGACATCGGCGCGGCCACGGTATTGAATCCCGGCACGAACTTGGAGACGATCAGGGCTTTCGGGCCCCAGCGCTTGAATTTGTCTTCCGTCTGGCTGACGCAATAATCGGGCGACAGCGAGATGCGGCACAGCAGGCGCAGGATGCGCTTGCCGAAATGGCGGCCCGCGCGGAACCACGTGAAGTCGCTGATCAGGCAGGCGCCCAGCGCGGCGGCCAGCACCAAGCCTCCATTCATGTCGCCATCGACGGCCAGCGCGCCCGCCACCACGAGAATGGGAAAGGCGGGAATCGGCAGGCCGAGCTGCTCCACCAGCACGATGCCAAAGACAATCAGGACACCGTAATGTTCGAGCAGATAAATGAGGTTGGGCATGGCCGCTATCTTACCGTAAAAAGCCCCCTACAACTGCACGCCCTTCGGTATGGCGCTGAGCAGGGTGCGCGTGTACGGATGCACGGGATTGCGGTACAGCTCGTCCGAATCGGCCAGCTCCACCACTTGCCCCTTGTGCATCACCATCACCTGGTCGGCGATGTATTTCACCACCGATAAGTCGTGCGAGATGAAGATGTAGGACAGGCCGAATTCATCCTGCAAGTCCTGCAGCAGATTGAGCACCTGCGCCTGCACGGACACGTCCAGCGCCGAGACGGATTCGTCGCACACCAGAATTTCCGGCTGCATGGTCAGGCAGCGGGCAATGGCGATGCGCTGGCGCTGGCCGCCCGAGAACTCGTGCGGATAGCGGTGGAAGGCCTGCTCCGGCAATCCCACCTTGTCCAGCAGCCAATAGGCCTTGGCGATGCGTTCCTTGTCATCGGCGCCGATCTTGTGGATGCGCATGGGTTCCAGCAAGATCTGCCCCACCGTGAAGCGGGGATTGAGCGAGGCATACGGATTCTGGAAGATGATCTGAATGCGGCGTTTATAGGGCAAATACTCCTTGTTCGGCATGGCAATCAGATCCTTGCCGTGGAACATGGCCGTGCCGCCCGTCGCCTGGTGCAGGCGCAGCAAGGTCAGGCCCACCGTCGTCTTGCCGGAGCCGGATTCGCCCACCACACCCAGGGTTTTTCCGCGCGGCAAAGTAAACGACACATCCTTGACGGCCTGGAATTCGCGCTTGCCGAACAGGCCCTCGCGCGTATAAAAGCTTTTACTGAGATTATTCACCACCAGCACCGGCTCGTCGCCCGGCGTGTAGCCGCGCGTGCGCTGTTTCACCTCGACGCCGGGGCCGGCCTTGCCCTCCATATAATCGGCAATGACGGGCAGGCGCCACGGGCGCTCGTCCAGGGACGGGCGGCAATGCAGCAGGGCTTTCGTATAACTGTCTTGCGGCGCCTCGAATACCTGGCGTACCTCGCCCGTTTCGCGCACTTCGCCGTGGCGCATGACGATCACCTGGTCGGCGATCTCCCCCACCAGGCCCAGGTCGTGGGTAATGAAGAGCACGGACATCTGGTGCTTCTTTTGCAGCGCCGCGATCAAGTCCATGATCTGCTTCTGGATCGTCACGTCCAGCGCCGTCGTCGGTTCGTCGGCGATCAGCAGTTTCGGTTCGCAGGCGATCGCCATGGCGATCATCACGCGCTGCTGCTGGCCGCCCGACATCTGGCTCGGGTAGGCGTCGATCTTCGTGGCGGGGTCGGGTATGCCCACTTCCTCCAGCAATGCCAGCGTGCGCGCGCGCGCCTGCCTGCGGTTCATGCCCATGTGCTGGCGCAATACCTCCGCGATCTGGAAGCCGACCGTGAAGACGGGGTTCAGCGACGACATCGGCTCCTGGAAGATCATCGAGATATCCTTGCCGCACATGGTACGGCGCTCGGCGATCGACAGTTGCAGCAAATCGCGCCCGCCGAAGTGGATGCGCGATTGCGGATCGATGATGGTGCTGTCAGGCGGCAGCAGGCCCATCACGGCCAGGGAGCTGACGGACTTGCCGCTGCCCGACTCGCCCACCAGGGCCACGGTGCTGTTGCGCGGCACGTTGAACGAGATGCCCTTGACGGCTTCGAACGTGGTCTTCTTGTCCAGGCGGAAGGTGACGCGCAGGTCGCGCACTTCCAACAGGTTATTCTGGTCCATGAGCAACTCCTATTTCACTTTGGGGTCGAGCGCATCGCGCAAGGCATCGGTAAACAGCGAGAACGCCGTCACCAGCACGGCCATCGCCGTGGCGGCGGCCGTCAGCTGCCACCATTTGCCCAGGATCAGTTCATTTTGTGCCTCGTTGAGCATGCTGCCCCATGAGACGGTGCCTACCGGCACGCCAAAGCCGAGGAAACTCAAGATCACTTCCGCCTTGATGAAGCCCACCACGAGGATGGACATTTGCACCAGCGCCACGTGACTCACGTTCGGGAAGATGTGCGAGAACATCTTGCGCCAGTGCGAGGCGCCGATGGCGTCGGCCGCCATCACGTATTCGCGCGCCTTGTGCTTGATGTATTCGGCGCGGATCAGGCGGTACGGCCCCGTCCAGCCCGTCAAACCGAGGATCAGCACGATGGTCAGCACGCCCTTCTGCTGCAGGACAGCGGCAACCGTCAAGATCATCAGGATCGACGGAATCGAGGTGAAGATGCTGTAGAACCAATTAAAAAAGTCATCGACGATGCCGCCGAAGTAGCCGGACACGGCGCCAAAGATCGTCCCCAGCACGACGGCCAGCAAGGCCGCCACCAGGCCAACGACGATCGACGTCTCGCCGCCCTTGATGGTTTTCTGCAGGATGTCGTGGCCCCACTTGTCGGCGCCGAACGGCAAGGTTGCCGCCTTGTGCGCGATCAGCTTTTTCGTTTTGCCCATGCCGGCGCGCAAGGCCGTCAAGTCGTCGGCCAGCGGGTCCGTCACGCCGTACATCTCGACGCCAGCCGATGGGTTGCTGCCCATCTGGGCGCGCAGTTCGGCGATGTCGTCGGCCAGCGGGTCGAGCACGTTGACGGGTGTCGGCGCGCTGCGCTCGTCGGCATGGGGAATGGCGCCGTCGCCGGCGCCGGCCACATCCTTGTCGGCCCCCACAAACGTGGGCGGCGCATAGCTGACGGCCACTTCGTCTTCCCAGTTCGCCGCCACCAGGCCGCTGGCGGAGGCCAGCACCAGCAGGAAAAATGCGCCGACCACGGCCAGCGATACCATTGCAATCTTGTCGCCGCGCAAACGGCGCCACGCCAGGGCCCACAGGCCGGGCGATGTATGAGGTTTCGACATCGTCTCTTTCTACTTCAGTTGTACGCGAGGATCGACCGCCTGGTACAGCAGGTCGGTGAGCAGGTTGAAGAGCATGGTGGCGGCGGCAACATACACGGTGATCGCCTTGATCACCGGAAAGTCGCTGCGCTCGACGGCCAGGATCACTTCACGCCCGATGCCGGGGATGCCGAAGAAGCGCTCGAGCAGGAAAGCGCCGATCAGCAGGGCCGGCAAGTTCGACATCACATAGGTAATGATGGGAATGCCGGCGTTGCGCAGCACGTGGACCCACATGATGCGGCCTTCCTTGAGGCCCTTGGCGCGCGCCGTGCGCACGTAATCCTGGTTCGCCTCGTCCAGCACGAAGGTGCGGAACAGGCGCAGCGTCGGCGCGATCGACACGGCCAGGCCGATCAGGATCGGCAGGGTCGAATAGCGCAAGAGGTTTTCCCAGAAGCTGTCGCCCCAGCCCTGCACGGGGAACAGGCCCAGTTTATAGGCGAAGCCGTACTGGAAGACGATGATGTAGACGAGGATGGAAATCGACATGCCCACCGTGCAGGCGATCATGACGGCGCGGTCCGTCAGCGAACCGCGCACGAAAGCGATGGCCAGCGCCAGCGCCACGCCGAAAAACGTTTCCAGCACGGTCAGCGGAATCAAGACCATCATCGACGGGCCCAGGCGCGAAGTGATGATGTGCGACACGGTTTCGCCCGTGGCCCAGCTTTGACCGAAATCAAAGGTGACGATCTGCTTGATGAAGATCCACAGTTGCACGTAATACGGCTGGTCGACGCCCAGCTGGCGGCGGATGTTGGCGATGCTTTCCGCACTAGACATCTTGCCGGCCAGGATGTAGGCGGGATCGCCGCCCACCCAGTTAAACAGGATAAACACCAGCAGGACCACGCCCAGCATGGTGGGCAGCATCTGCCACAAGCGGCGCAGGATATAAGCAAACATAATGATTCCTTGTTGTTATAAGCGTCGCTTATTTATTGGCCGAGGCCGCAGGGGCTGGCGCCGCTGGCGCACCCGTGCTGTCGATATCCATATACGCCCATTCCTGGAACAGGATCGGGTGCTTCTTGTAGCCCAGCACCGACTTTTGCGCCAGCATGTTGCGGTAGCGCGCATAGCCGATCAGGGCGCCCGCATTGACTTCCAGGCGGCGCGCCATCTTGTGGAACAGCTCGTCGCGCTCGGGGCTGGCCGGCATGGCCTGGCTGGCCGCGTACCATTTATCGTACTCGGGATCCTGGTAGCAGCCATTGTTGTTCTGGTGCGTGTTCGGGCCATAGAACAGCTGCATGAAGTTGTCGCCATCCGGATAGTCGGCCAACCATGGCGCCGTGCGCGTCTGCATCTTGCACTGCTTTTCCGTTTTTAGAATGTCGGAAAAGATCATGCGGTCGTTTTCCATGCGGATGCCCAGCGAGTTATACGTCTTGCGCCACATTTCCGCCTGCAGCACGCCGTTGGCTTCGTTGCGCGAAGCGTAGCGGATCAAGAGTGGTTTGCCGTCCGGCAAGGTGCGCCAGCCGTCGGCGCCCTTCTTGTAGCCGAATTTATCCAGCAGCTTATTCGCCAGCACGGGATCGTATTGCAGCAGGGATTTATAGTGCGGATCGTAGCCGACGACACCGGGCGGTATCGGATAGTCGAGGCGCTTGGCCTGGCCATTCCAGATGATGCGGATTTCCTCGTCGATATTGTGTGCCATGGCAATGGCGCGGCGCAGGGCGATCTTTTCCTTGCTGAAGCCGCCGAGCGTGGGGTCTTCCATGTTCCAGTAGTAATAGCTGATTTCCGGGTCCAGCAAACGTGACAGTTGCACGCCCTTCTCCGCCAGCTCGGGACGCAGCTTGCCGTTCAGCAATGCCTTCGGCGCCAGCGGGCCGTCGAGCCAGAACACATCCGTGCCGCCGCTCTGGAACGACAGCCAGCGCGACTGGTCTTCGATCATCACGGAAATTTCGATGCGGTCGATGGCGGGAATCCGTTTACCTTGCATCTGGCGCACGATGCGCTGGTCGTCCGGGTCGTCGCCGGCCATGAAATTCCACGTTTCCGGCAAGTGCTGCGGGTTGCGGTTGAGGACAATGCGGTTGCCGCGCGTCCATTCGCCCAGGGTGTAATAGCCGGTGCCGACGGGATTCGAACCCACTTCGCCCTTCACGTCGCCGTATTTTTCCACCACTTCGCGCGCCACGGCGGCCGTCGGCACGTAGGCGAGGATCATGGGGAAATTGAAATCGGTCTTGATCAGCGAGATGCGCAAGGTGTACGGGTCGAGGATTTCCAGTCCCGCCACCTTCTTGCTGTAATCGAGCTTGTTCGACTTGGCCGCGTCCTTCGCCAGGTCGTCCAGGCCCACCACCTTGCCTTCGAACAGCCAGCTGTGCGGCGACGCCAGGCGCGGGTCGAACAGGCGCTTCCACGAATACACGTAGTCGGCCATCGTCAGTTCGCGGCGCTTGCCGCCGAACGCAGCGTCGGGTGTGTACAGGATGCCTTTTTTCAGGCGGATGGTGTAGGTCTTGCCATCAGCGGACACTTCCGGCATGGCGGCCGCCGCGCCGGGCACCACCTTGACGGGGCGCGCCAGGTAGTCATAGGTGTACAGGGTGTCGAAGACGGCCTGCGTAATGTGGTTCGAATACAGGTCTCGCGCGGTGGCCGGATCGAAGCCCGTCTCGGCGGCCGGCAGGATATAGCGCAAGGTTTTCACCGGCGCGGCTGCGGCGGCAGGGGTGGCATCCGCAGCAACGGCGGCCAGCGGCAGGGTGGCCAAGCAGGCGAGCAGCGCCACGCGCCGCATCCATGGTGACTTCATGTAATACCCTTCATCTCGATTATCTGTCGCACCGTATTGGTGCGCTTGTACTGGCTTCCCCCTGGGATACAGGATTCCACCGCCAAAACCAGTCCATCCTCGCAAGATCTATGCCTTGTTCATCCCCAGCCGCGCCCGCAGGCAGGCGAGCTGGAAAAAGGCGTAACGATAACGCATATTCCGTTCGCCGGGCGAAAAGCCGCAGCAGGGGCGTGGCGCGCCGCCATGGCCACCGGCCTTGTGGAGAGAATCTTCCGCAGCGCAACAAAGACAAGGCGCCACCATGAAAAACCGGCCTGGCAGTAACCCTTACGGCCTCGAATGACAACCGTTTTTATCGCAGTACGGAAAATACGCATCGCAATGCAACATCAAGATAATTGCAAATATTGAAACACGTCAACATTATAAAAAACACTGTTGTTTCCATGATGAAAGTACATGCGTGCGCGTTGACAAGGTTTCTCGGCAAATGGTCTTATCACTCACGGCAACTGACAGTATGCCGTTTTGACCCACAGCGATTGCCGACGCAGCAATCTTTATCACCCTGGCAAAGCTGTGCCTTACAAGGGCCGGCCGAGCACACTTTCGGAGTTCTGAGAATGATGATGGAAACAGTGATGTCCCGCTCCGTACGCCTGATTTTTTCGGGCAGCGTAGCAGCGCTCGGCCTGGGCATGATGGCTGCGCCGGCAATGGCGCAAGACGCCAATGTACAACGTGTGGAAATTACGGGATCGAGCATCAAACGGGCCACGGCCGAGACCGCATCGCCGGTGCAGGTCATCACCCGCGACGACTTGATGAAATCGGGTAAGGCCACCGTCGCCGAATACCTGCAAACCCTGACCGCCGATGGCGCCGGCTCCCTGCCGACGGGCTTCGGCAACGGCTTTGCCGCCGGTTCCACGGCCATCTCGCTGCGCGGCCTGGGCGCCACCTCGACCCTCGTCTTGCTGAATGGCCGCCGCATGGCGCCGTTCGCGCGCGCCGATGACGGCCAGAAGAGCTTTACCGACCTGTCCACCGTGCCGATGCAGATCGTCGAGCGCATCGAAATCCTCAAGGATGGCGCATCGTCGACCTACGGCGCGGACGCCATCGCCGGCGTGGTCAACATCATCCTGCGCAAGGACTTCGAAGGCCTGACCCTGAAAGGCGACACGGGCATCTCCGGCGACAGCGACGCCAAGCAGCACCGCGCCTCGCTGACCTTCGGCAAGGGCAACCTGGATACGGACAAATTCAACTTCGTCCTCAATGCCGAGTACAGCAAATCGGACATGCTGATGAACAATGACCGCGCGGGACGCAAATGGATAGGCAAGGCCGACCTGCGCCCATACGGCTATGCGATCAACACCCAGTTCGCCGGCGGCTACATCAATGGCAACAACGATGCGAATGCCGCGCCGACGGGCCTGATCCGCGATCCCGTCACCAACAATTACGTGTCCCTGCCCGGCTGCTCCAGCTTGTCCGTTTCCTCGCCGCAAGATCCGAAGGGCGGCTGCCTGTGGCACCACGACCAGTTCCGCTCGATGCAGCCGAAGATCGAATCGATCAACCTGTACACGCGCGGCACCTGGCAAGTCAATGCCGATACCCAGGTGTATGCGGAAGCGGGCTACTCGAAGCGCGATACGGCCTTCACCCTGATCCCGCCATCGATCACGCCGACCATCGCCTTCCCGCCGAACGCCACCAGCCCGACTGGCGTCGTCAACTACGGTTCCGGCGCCGGCACCACCATTGTGCTGGCCGCCAACCATCCGCAGAATCCGTATGGCGTGCCCGTGCGCGTGCGCTACCAGGCCTTCGACGTGGGCGCCAGCACGCGCCAGGCGAACAACGAATTCAACCGCATCGTGCTCGGCGTCAAGGGCAACGCCATGGGCTGGGACTACGATGCCGGCTACACGCATTCGGAATCGAAGCTGCACCTCGATTACAGCAATATGCTGAACATGGCCGTCGTCAAGGATGCGTTGGGCAATCCGAACAGCAAGTATTTCCCCTACTACATCGGCGCGCAGGCGAACAAGAATCCCGCCTCGCTGTACGCGGCCATGGTGACGAACGCCACTTCCGATTCCACCACCAAGCTCGACATCATCGACTTCAAGGCATCGCGCGAACTGATGCAGTTGCCGGGCGGCGCCATGGGCCTGGCCGTGGGCGCGGAACACCGCCGCGACAAGCTCGACAATCCATCGCTGTCCGGCACGCAGGACGGTTCCATCAACTCCAGCTATGTGGCGGCCAAGGGCGACAGCAAGGTCTCGGCCGTGTTCCTCGAAGTGCTGGCGCCCGTCATCAAGACGGTGGAACTGTCGGGCGCCTTGCGTTACGACAAATATGACCGTTTCTCGTCGACCACGCCGAAACTGGGCGCCAAGTGGACGCCGCTGAAGACCTTCGCCGTGCGCGGCACGTATTCGGAAGGCTTCCGCGCGCCGGGCCCGGCGGAAAGCAATGCCAACTCGCAATCGACGGGCACCTCGACCGTCAGCGATCCCGTGCGCTGCCCGGGCGGCACCCGTTTGCCGGGCGCCAATGCCAGCGATTGCGAACTGCAGGTGGCGGCCGTCAAGATTGGCGACCCCAGCCTGAAGCCGGAAAAGTCCAAGGGCTACACCCTGGGCCTCGTGTGGGATCCGTTCAACGATACCAGCCTGTCGCTCGATGCCTGGAAGATCAAGCGCGAAAACGAGATCAACCCGCTGCCGTACAACGAAGCGGCCGCCCTGCCGACGGCCGTCCGCGCCGACAACAACCTGACCATCAATGGCGTGGTGGTGCCGAACACGGGCACCTTGCTGATCACCAAGGCGCCGTACCGCAACTCCAGCTTCACGGAGATCAAGGGGATCGACCTGGACGTCAAGCAGCGCGTGCGTCTGGGCGACTACGGCCGCGCCACGTTCGGCCTGACCTGGACCCACATCGCCTCATGGGTACGGGCCGAGTCGGCCACCGTGCGCTACCAGTTCGCCGGCACGCATGGCAATTGCGACACGTCCAACTGCGCCGGCACGCCGAAGGACAAGATCAATCTGACCGGCTCGTGGGACCTGGGCAACTGGAACGTCAGCGGCGTGCTGAACTACCGTTCGGACATGAAGAATATCTTGTTTGAAGGCAAGCCATGCGCCTCCAAGCTGGCCGACGGCACGTCCGCGCCGAACGGTTGCAAGCTCGCCTCGTTCACCACGCTCGACCTGTCGAGCCGCTGGAACGTCAACAAACAGCTGCAACTGTTTGCCTCGATCAACAACGTGACCGACAAGATCGCCCCGCTCGACCCGTTGACCTATGGCGGCATGAGCTACAACCCGATGGATGCGAGCGGCGCCATCGGCCGCTACTTCAAACTGGGCGCCAGCTACAAGTTCTTCTAAGCTGACACAAGGCCCCCTGACGCGAGGCGGTGAGCAATCACCGCCTTTTTTTCGTCCGCGGCTGTGGCGCCAGTTCACTCATCCACATGCCTATTGCGCCAGCGCAAACCTTACCTGCTGCGTGCCTGTAAAACTCCCTTGCAGGCCACTTGGCCCATGACCAAGCCACAGGAGTGTCAGATGACGCAAACCCGCAGTCCCTCCCCTACCTTGCGCCTGCTGTGCGCAGCATTGATCGGCGCGTATGGCCATGCGGCCATGGCGCAGGACACCGGCGCCGCCGGCGAGCCGCCCGCCATGCAGCGCGTCGAAGTCACCGGGTCCTCCATCAAGCGCCTCGTCTCGGAAACGGCCACGCCGCTGTCCATCTTCAAGGCCGAGGATTTCGCCAAACAGGGCTTGACGACGGCCCAGGAAGTGCTCAGCAAGATACCCTCGAACTCCTCCAGTATGGGCAGCGGCAATGCCGTCGGCGGCAATACCAGCGGCTTGCCCACGGGCGGCCAGGCCAGCGCCGACTTGCGCGGCCTGGGCGGCGACAAGACCCTGGTGCTGCTCAACGGCCGGCGCATCGCAAACCATCCGTATGACGGCGCCAGCGTCGACCTGAACATCATCCCCATCGCGGCCCTGGAAAGAGTCGAAGTGCTGCGCGACGGCGCCTCGGCCATCTACGGCACGGACGCCATCGGCGGGGTGATCAACTTCATCACCAAGCGCTCCGTCAACGTCACGAATATCACCGCCGAAGTCGTCTCGCCCGAACACAAGGGCGGCGGCGAGCACCGCATCAACCTGTCGACGGGTTTCGGCAAGCTCGACACCGACGGCTACAATATCTTCGGCGTGGTCGACTACCACAAGCAAAACGTGCTCACCTCGCAGGACCGCGCCTTTTCGGCAACGGGCATCGTCCCCGCGCGCGGCCTGTCCATTACCAGCGGCACGACTTTCCCCGGCAACTACTTTGACGCGGCGGCCAACGGCGGCAAGGGCCTGGCCGGCAATCCCTACGCAGCGGCCGGCTGCAACCCGCCCTTGTCGGTGCCGGCCGTGCCCGCGAACGGCACCTGCCGCCAGGACTACACGCGCCAGATCGACGACTTGCCGGCCCAGCAGCAGCTGGCGTTCTTCGGCAAGGGCGCCTTCAAGCTGGGCGGCGGCCACCTGGCCACCGTGGAATACCTGCATTCGGAAAACAAGGTGAAGGCACGCACGGCGCCGCCGCCGCAAACGGGCCTGATTCTGCCCATCAGCAGCAAATATTATCCGGGCAATGCGGGCGGCGTGCCGGCCCAGCCGGGCTTGTCGGGCCAGCCGCTGAGCGTCAACTGGCGCCCCGTCGAGGCGGGCCAGCGGCAGATCGATTCGGACGGCAAGGCCGACCGCTTGGTGCTGGCCCTCGAAGGCGAGCTGGCCGGCTGGGACTACAAGACGGGCCTGAGCCATGCCATCAGCAAGTCGTCGGAAAAATTCACGAACGGCTATGTGCAGGATGCGGGCTTTGCCGCCGGCGTGCTGAACGGCATCCTCAATCCCTTCGGCGAGCAGGATGCGGCCGGCAAGGCTTACCTGGACAGCACGGCCCTGCGCGGCGAGGTGCAGAGTGCCAAGGTCACCACCACGGGCTTCGACATCAAGGGCAGCCGCGAACTGATGCAGCTGGCCGGCGGTCCGCTGGCCATCGCGCTGGGCGGCGAGGTGCGGCGCGAAAAGGCCGACTTCAACGTCAACCGCGATATCGCCGGTCAGGCCGCCAGTTCCGGTCTGTCGGGCTCGCTGTCGAAGAGCGGTTCGCGTACCATCGAAGCTGTCTTCGGCGAAGTCAACTTGCCGCTGATCAAGGACCTGGAAGTGCAGCTGGCCGCCCGCTTCGACCATTACAGCGACGTGGGCAGCACCACCAATCCAAAGCTGGCCCTGCGCTACCAGGCCAGCAGTGCGCTGGTGCTGCGCGGCTCGGCCAGCACGGGTTTCCGCGCGCCCACCCTGTTTGAAAAGAATGCGCCGCCGTCGAAGAACGATACCAACGATTCCTACGACGACCCTATCCTTTGCCCGGGCGGCGTGCCGCAGCCCGGTGCCAACCCCTTGCGCGATTGCGACTTGCAACAATTCAAGCTGCAAGGCGGGAATGAAAAGCTGAAACCGGAGAAATCCACCACCTTCGCCTTCGGCCTCGTGCTCGAACCCGTCAAGGAAGTCACGCTTGCCATCGATTACTGGAACATCCACCTGAAGGACAAGATTTCGTCCTTGCCCGAGCAATCGATCTTCGGCAACTACGAAAAATACAAGGCCTTGTTCCTGCGCAATCCCGATGGTTCGCCCTTCGCCATCCTGGACTTGAACGACAACCTCGGCGAAGTGAAAACCGACGGCATCGACGTCAGCCTGAATGCACGCCTGGGCCGTGGCGCGTATGGCGATTTCAGCGTGTCGGTCGATGGCACGTGGACCCACAAGTACGACTATCAGAACGAGCGCGGCGGGGCCTTCATCGCCAACGTGGGCCGCTATGCGGACAACAATCCCGTGTTCCGCTGGAAACATACGGCGGCCCTGAACTGGCGCATGGGCAACTGGGGCGCCACCGTGTCGCAATCGTTCAAGTCCGGCTACACGGACCAGAACCAGGTGGATCCGCAGTTCCGCCACGATGTGCCGTCGTACAGCCTGCTGAACGTGTCGGGCAGCTACGCGTGGAAAGGCTTGCTGCTGACGGCCGGCGTGAAAAACCTGTTCGACAAGGAACCACCGTTCTCGAACCAGGGCACCCTGTTCCAGAAAGGCTACGATCCGCGCTACACGGACCCGCTCGGACGCGCCTGGTACTTGCGCGGCAGCTATACGTTTTAAGGGAAATTTTCAGATCAAGTGATAAAGCAGGCAGCGCTGGCAACAGCGTGCCAGCAACAGAAAAGCGGCGCCATCAGCGATGATGTGCGCCGTTTTATTTTACGCATCTGAGCAAGGCTGACAAGGGCTCACGATACTTTATTGCTGAAGGATTACAAAAAAAACAGGGAAATGTTGCATTTCGTCCAAAAACTCCGCGCGAAATTGACAATCTGAATCGTGAATGTTTTGATGAGGGCCCAGAAAATTTACAGAATTTTCATTGGTGGATTTTCAAAAAGGCAAATAAATTGTTGGTGAGCAACAAGTTATTTCAAAATAATTGCCGCCTTTATCACAATAACAAGGAATTTCAGATGATGATAGAAAATGTAATATCGCGGTCGCTGCGCCTGATGTTTGCAGGCGGCATGGCCCTGAGCATGCACGCCGCGTACGCACAAGAAACAACAGATGGCGCCATGCAACGCGTGGAAGTCACGGGTTCGAGCATCAAGCGCCTGGCATCGGAGACAGCGTTGCCGATCACCTCGATCAAGGCTGACGATTTCGCCAAGCAAGGCTTGACGACGGCGCAGGAAGTCCTGTCCACCATTTCCATGAATCAGAGCTCGCAAAGCAGCTCGCAATCCGTCGGTTCCGGCACGGGCGGCCAGTCCGTCGCCGACCTGCGCGGCATCGGCGGCGACAAGACCCTGGTCCTGCTGAACGGCCGCCGTATCGCCAGCCACCCGTTCAACGGTTCGTCCGTCGACCTGAACATCATCCCTATTTCTGCCCTGGAACGTGTCGAAGTGCTGCGTGACGGCGCCTCCGCGATCTACGGTACCGACGCCATCGGCGGCGTGATCAACTTCATCACCAAACGCTCCGTCAAAGGCGGCTCCGTCACGGTCGAACATTACGAGCCACAGAAAGCGGGCGGCGGCGACGAGTCGCGCCTGAACCTGTCCGGCGGCTATGGCGACCTGAACAAGGATGGCTTCAACGTCTTCGGCGTTGTCGACGTGCATCGCCAGTCGGCGCTGAGCACGGCCGACCGTTCCTTCTCGAAGAGCGGCTACATCCCGAGCAAGGGCGTGGATAACCTGAGCGGCACCACCTTCCCCGCCAACTTCTACGATACGGGCAATGGCCTGATCGGCAACCCGGCCTTCGCCGGCGGTTGCGTAGGTGAGAACCTGTACAAGAATACCTCGGGCAAGAGCACGTGCGCCATGGATGTCACGCCATTCATCCAGGCCATTCCGAAAACCCAGCAGGAATCCTTCCTGGGCAAGGCCAGCTTCAAGCTGAACCAGGATCACCTGGCCACCATCGAATACCTGCACTCGCGCAGCACCAACGAAGCACGCATCTCGCCGCCGCCGATGTCGAACATCGGCATCCTCATGTCGTCCAGCTCGCCGTACTACCCAGGCGGCAGCGGCGGCGTGCCAGCCGTGGCTGGCCTGTCGGGCGAGCCGCTGGACATCAGCTGGCGTCCAGTGGCGTCGGGCCAGCGCAGCGGCTTCGACACCAGCACCTCGGACCGCCTGGTACTGGCTTCCGAAGGGGTTCTGGGCGCGTGGGACTACAACGTCGGCCTGAGCTACTCCGTCAGCAAGGCCACCAGTGCCTTCACGGGCGGCTACCTGAATGACCAGCGCATCATCGACGGCATCGGCAATGGCATCCTGAATCCGTTCGGCGAGCAGAGCGCCGCTGGCACCGCGTACCTGAAGGATTCCGTCCTGAAAGGCGAATACCTGAGCGCGAAGATGACCAGCACCGCGGTCGATGCGAAGATCAGCCGCGAGCTGTTCAACTTGCCGGCTGGCGCAGTCGGTTTCGCCGTCGGTACGGAATTCCGCAACGACAAGGCCGAATACAATGTGAACCGCGACCTGGCCGGCCAGGCATCGAGTTCCGGCTACGCCGAAGCGCAGAACCAGTCGGGCAGCCGCAACATCTCCGCCATCTTCTCGGAACTGAGCATTCCTGTCGTGAAAGACCTGGAACTGTCACTGGCAGCCCGTTATGACCACTACAACGACGTCGGCGGCAGCTTCAACCCGAAAGTCGGCGTACGCTGGCAGCCAACGAGCCAGGTGCTGCTGCGCAGCTCCTACAACACAGGTTTCCGCGCGCCAACACTGTATGACCTGCATGGTCCGCAAACCAAGACCTTCACGGCCAACAAGTACGACGATCCACGCCTGTGCCCAGGCGGCGTACCGATCCCTGGCGCCAACAGCAATGTGGCCTGCGGCGCGCAGCAGTACATCCGTTCGGGCGGCAATCCGGACGTCGGCCCGGAAAAATCGAAAACCTTCAGCGCCGGTATCGTCATCGAGCCGACCAAGTCGCTGACCGTCTCGCTCGATTACTTCCAGATCAAGCTGCGCGACAAGATCGGCACCGTGGCCGAACAGACCCTGTTCGACAACTACGCCAAGTATCAAAGCAACTTCATCTATACCGCTGACGGCAAGCTCGACTACGTGCTGGCCACCCTGGGCAACCTGGGCGAAATGCACACCTCGGGCATCGACCTGGGCCTGAACTGGAAATTGCCACGCAGCCAGTATGGCAACTTCACGTTCAACTTCGACGGCACCTGGGTGCAGAAGTATGAATACCAGAACGAACGCGGCGGCGAATTCGTGCAAAACGTGGGCGTGTATGGCGACAATGCACCGGTATTCCGCTGGAGACATAATGCCTCCCTGCAATGGAATCTGGACAAATGGAACGCCACGCTGTCGAACAAGTACATGAGCGGCTACCGCGACCAGAACTATGTCGATCCGCAATTCGAGCAAAGCGTCAAGGCTTACTCGGTATGGTCGCTGTCGGGCGCGTACTCGGGCTTCAAGAACACCGAAGTCACCGTGGGCGTGAAAAACCTGCTGAACGAAGATCCACCGTTCAGTAACCAGATCGGCACCTTCCAGTCCGGCTACGATCCGCGTTACGCCGATCCGCTGGGCCGTACTTTCTACGTGCGCGCCACGTACAAGTTTTAAGCTGCTGCGCAACTGATACCAGCTCAAAACTGAAAAGCCCGGAAAGCTTAGCTTTCCGGGCTTTTTTTCATGCTGCGCGCCATGTTATTCCGCGTCGCCCTGCAAGCGGCGCTGCTTCACGGCCGCCGCCAGGTTTTCCAGCACGGCCACGCTGGCGCTCCAGTCGATGCAGCCGTCCGTGACGGATTGGCCGTAGATCAATTCCTTGCCAGGGATCAAATCCTGGCGCCCCGCCACCAGGTGCGACTCCACCATCACGCCGACGATGCGGCCATCGCCGACGGCCACCTGGCTGGCGATGTCGGCGCACACGGGGATCTGGTTTTCCGGTTTTTTCGAGCTGTTCGCATGCGAGGCGTCGATCATCAGGCGCGCCGCCAGTCCCTGCGCGGCGATGGCCTTGCAAGCGTCGTCCACGCTGCTTGCGTCATAGTTCGGGGTTTTTCCGCCACGCAAGATGATGTGACAATCCTCGTTGCCGTTGGTCGAGACGATGGCCGAGTGGCCGCCCTTCGTGACGGACAGAAAATGGTGCGGCTGCGAGGCGGCCTTGATGGCTTCCACGGCGATTTTCACATTGCCATCCGTGCCATTCTTGAAGCCGACCGGGCACGACAGTCCCGACGCCAGCTCGCGGTGCACCTGCGATTCCGTCGTGCGCGCGCCGATGGCGCCCCAGCTGATCAGGTCGGCGATGTATTGCGGACTGATCACGTCGAGGAACTCGGTGCCAGCTGGCAAGCCCAGCTCAT
Organism: Janthinobacterium sp. BHSEK; assembly: GCF_056174685.1. NCBI lineage: Bacteria > Pseudomonadati > Pseudomonadota > Betaproteobacteria > Burkholderiales > Oxalobacteraceae > Janthinobacterium > Janthinobacterium sp. BHSEK. Next base: position 17,689 of record NZ_JBWBYV010000022.1, on the reverse strand, counting down.
TGATATCGCGCAACAGTTCGCGCGCCATGCGCAAGCCGTCGTTGATGCGGAAGCTGTTGTCCATGTACGGGTCGTTGATCAGGCCCTTCCAGCCCACCGTGGTGCGCGGCTTCTCGAAGTAGACGCGCATGACGATTTCCAGTTCGCCCGCGAACCGCGCGCGTTCCTTGACCAGCAGGCGCGCATATTCCATCGCCGCCTTGGTGTCGTGGATGGAGCAAGGCCCGATCACCACCATCAGGCGGTCATCCTGGCCGTGCAAAATACGGTGCAAGGCGATACGGGCGCTGGCGGCGGTCAGTCCGGCTTGCTCCGAGCAGGCGAATTCGCGGATCAGGTGGGACGGCGGGGTCAATTCCTTCATTTCGCGAATTCGCAGATCATCAGTGCGGGGCATCATTTTCTCCAAAATTTAAGGAAGGGTAAAACATCCGGGTAAAAAAAAACCGCCATCAGTGGCGGTTTTTTAGAATTTGCTGGGATCTCGTTTTTTGCTGCTACGTGAACCGACCGCTACTCCACCGCCTTTTGGGTTGGAATTGCTAAAGTAAAAATAAGCGGTAAAAAAGTGGCGAGCAAACATGCGGTTCATCCATAAGTGATGAATGACTATAAACCTAAATTACAAGGATTGGCAAGCGTATTTGTCGGCAAAGCCGCATACTGCAGCCGTTTTACACTGAAAAATACGTCAAAAAGCATAAAAAGTTGCGCGCCGCGAACTGGCATCACCGCCCTGACAACGCTGTGGCCGCCGTGGCACGCACACCACGCCAATCCGTTTTGACCATGGTAATCGGCGCACTACTGATGTAGATCGAATCCCGGCCGGGCCGCACGGCCAAGACTTCAAGGTGCACCTCACCTTTTCCTGTCTGACCTTCCGGAGAATCGCATGATCTACAAAACATCCGTCCATCCACCGTTGCTTTCACCACCACGCATGGGCCTGGCCCTGGCCAGCGCCCTGCTCGCCCTGCCCGTCCTGGCACAGGAAGCGGCCCCCATCGCCCGCGTGGAAATCACCGGCTCGAACATCCGCCGCGCGCAGGCGGAAACGGCATCGGCCGTCCAAACCCTGAACGCGGCCGACATTGAAAAATCTGGCAAGTCCAGCGTGGCCGAACTGCTGCAAACCCTGGCCGTCGACAACCAGGGCTCCGTGCCCACCACCTTCGGCAACGGCTTTGCCGCCGGCGCTTCCGGCGTTTCGCTGCGGGGCCTGGGCACGGCCTCGACCCTGGTGCTGCTGAACGGACGCCGCGTGGCGCCGTATGGCCTGGCCGACGATGGCCAGAAAGTGTTCGCCGACCTGAACATCATTCCCCTGGAAGCGGTGGAACGGGTGGAAATCCTCAAGGATGGCGCCTCGGCCATCTACGGTTCGGACGCCATCGCGGGCGTGGTCAACGTGATCCTGCGGCGCGACTACCAGGGCACGGCCATCAAGGGCAATTACGGCAAGACGAAGGAGTGGGACGGGCGCGACGCCCGTGCCGCCATCACGCACGGCTTCGGCGACATCGACAGCGACCGCTACAACGTGCTGCTGAACCTCGAGTACAGCGAAAAGGCCGCCATCTGGAACCGCGACCGGGCCGGACGAGGCGCCGTGGGCCGCAGCGACTTGCGCGACCTGGGCTTCAGCGCGCAGGAAACCCTCAGCGGCGCGGGCGCCATCACCACCAACAACGCGGCCGGCAGCGCCGTCAACGGCAATGTGCGCAATCCCGACACGCTCGACTACTACAACCGCGGCAACCTGGCCGGCGTGGGTTTTACGCGGACCTTCCCCGGCGCCGCCTGCGGCAACTTCACCACGCATCCGCAGGGCGACCCGGGCGGCGGCTGCCTCACCGATGCCACGCAGCAATATGGCCAGATCCAGCCCAAGCAAAAGAACATCAATTTCTTCGGCCGCGCCGCCTGGCAACTGACACCGGCCTTGCAAACGTATGCCGAACTGAACCTGTATCACAGCGAATCGCATTCGGCCACCACGCCGTCGACGGTCAGCGGCTCGGTCGGCTATCCGGGCGGCCCCGTCAGCAATGCGGGCGTGTCGCTCGGTGCGGCCCACCCGGACAACCCGTATTTCGGCACGGCGGCGCGGCTGCGCTACCTGGCGGCCGACGTGGGGCCGCGCCTGTCGGAAGTCGACTCCACCTTCACGCGCTTCGTGGCCGGCATCAAGGGTAGCGTGGCGGGCTGGGATATCGACAGCGCCTTGCTGTACTCGCAAAACAAGGTGTCGAACGACCTGAACGGCTACCTGCAGCGCGACGTCGCCTTCGCCCTGCTCAACCCGACTGCCGCCAATGTGGCGGCGGCCAGCCTGAATCCCGCGTACGCGGCCCTGCCTGCCGGCAGCCTGTGGCGCATCGCGGAAAACGCGGGCCTCAATTCGCCCGAGCTGTACGCGGCCCTGTCGCCGCGCATCTCGAACGACGCCAAGACGCATATCGCGCAGATCGACTTCAAGGCCAGCCGCGAGGTAGCCAAGCTCGACGGCGGCGGCCTGGGCGTGGCCGTGGGCGCGGAATTCCGCCACGAATCGACGGAACTCAAGCCCACCACGGGCACGGAACGGGGCAATATCATCGGTCTCGGCTATTCCGCCTACAAGGGCAGCCGCAACGCCTCGGCCATCTATGCCGAAGTGCTGGCGCCCGTGCTGAAAACCGTGGAGCTGTCAGGCGCCCTGCGCGCCGACCATTTCACGGACGTGGGCAATTCCTATACGCCGAAAGTGGGCGTGAAATGGACGCCCGTACGCGAACTGGCCCTGCGCGGCACCTTCGCCAAGGGCTTCCGTGCGCCCAGCGCGGCGGAAAACGGCGTCGGCGGCCTGGCCGCGTTCTCCACTGCCAGCGATCCGCTGCGCTGCGCGCTGGGCGTCGAAGTGGCGTGCGATCCCGCGGCGATCGCCGTCATCACCTCGCCCAATCCGGACCTGTCGCCGGAACGTTCGCGCAGCTATTCCGTGGGCGCCGTATGGGACCCGCTGCCGCGCAGCAGCATTTCCGTGGACCTGTGGCAAATCCGCCGCAAGAATGAAATCAACCAGGAGCAGACGGATGCCGCCATTGCCGCCGGCAAGGTGGCGCGCGACCCGTCCACGGCCACGGGCATTCCCGGCGATCCCGGCGCCATCACGGCCGTGCTGGCCAACTATGTGAATTCGGCGCAAACGACGGTGCGCGGCATCGACATCGACGCCCGCCAGCGCTTCAACCTGGACGGCGGCTACGGCAGCCTGACCTTCGACCTGAAGTGGACGCATCTGTACAAATGGCTGCGCACGGAACAGGATGGCACGCAGCGCGATTTTGCCGGTACGCATGGCAATTGCGATGTATCCAACTGCATGGGCACGCCGGACGACCGCATCAACCTGGGCGCCACCTGGGAACGCCAGAACTGGCGGGTCACGGCCAACGTCAACTACCGCGCGCCGCTCGACAATGTGCTGTTCAAGAACGACCCGGACGGCTGCGCCACGCATTTCGCCGACGGCACGGATGCGCCACGCGGTTGCCGCATCGCCTCGTTCACCACGGTGGATCTGACGGCCCGCTGGCTGGCCACGCCCAAGCTGGAGGTGTTTGCCACGGTGCAAAACCTGTTCGACAAGATCGCCCCGCTCGATCCGCTGACCTATGGCGCGACCGGCTACAACCCGCTCGACTATGCGGGCGCGGCGGGGCGATTCATCAGTGCGGGGGTGAAATACAAATTCTGAGAAATCCAGCAGCCGTGTTGGCACGGCCGATGATGTTGGCGTGATGGTGGTGTCGGGTTACGCGCTTTGCGCTAACCCGACCTAGGCGAGCGCCATGTCAGAGAAAGGTCGGATTGGCGGGGCGCAGCCACGCGTCATCCGACGTTGGCCGCGCCGTGTCAAAAAAATCAGGCAGTGCCGCCGACCGTGATGCCATCGAGACGCAGGGTCGGCTGTCCCACGCCCACGGGCACGCTTTGCCCCTCCTTGCCGCAGATACCCACGCCCGAGTCCAGGCACATGTCGTTGCCGATCATGGAAACACGGTTGAGCACGTCCGGGCCGTTGCCGATCAGGGTCGCGCCCTTCACCGGGTAGCTGAGCTTGCCGTTTTCGATCATGTACGCTTCGCTGGCCGAGAAGACGAACTTGCCGTTCGTGATGTCGACCTGGCCGCCGCCGAAGTTAACGGCATACAAGCCGTTTTTCACGGAAGCGAGGATCTCGCCCGGATCCTTGTCGCCGCCCAGCATATACGTGTTCGTCATGCGCGGCATGGGCAGGTGGGCGAACGATTCGCGGCGCGCATTGCCCGTCACGGGCATCTTCATCAGGCGCGCATTCATGGTGTCCTGAATGTAACCCTTCAGGATGCCGTCCTCGATCAGGGTGGTGCACTGCGTCGGGTTGCCCTCGTCGTCGATATTGAGCGAACCGCGCCGGCCAGCCAGGGTACCGTCATCGACCACGGTGACGCCCTTGGCGGCCACGCGCTCGCCGATGCGCCCCGAAAACGCGGATGAGCCCTTGCGGTTGAAATCGCCTTCCAGGCCATGGCCGATCGCCTCGTGCAGCAGGATGCCGGGCCAGCCCGGTCCCAGCACGATGGTCATGGGGCCGGCGGGCGCCGGGCGCGCTTCCAGGTTCACCAGGGCCGACTTGACGGCGTCGGCAGCGTACTGTTCCAGCACGGCATCGCTGAAATAGTCATAGCTGAAACGCCCGCCACCACCGGCCGAGCCCGTTTCGCGGCGGCCATTCTGTTCCGCGATCACGGTCAGCGACACGCGCACCAGCGGACGGATGTCGGCCGCCAGCACGCCGTCGCTGCGCAGCACCAGCACCACGTCGTACTCGCCGGCCAGGCCCGCCATCACTTGCACCACCCTGGGATCTTTCGCGCGCGCCATCTTTTCCACACGCTCGAGCAGCTGCACCTTGGCCGTGGCGTCCAGCGAGGCGAGCGGATCGTTGGGCAGGTACAGCGAGCGCCCGCCCTGCGGCTGCATCCGGCCTGCGATCTTGACCCTGCCGGCGCCCGCGCGCGCGATGGTGCGCGTGGCCGCCGCCGCTTCCAGCAGGGCCCGCTCGGAAATGTCGTCGGAATACGCAAACGCCGTCTTGTCGCCGGACACGGCGCGCACGCCCACGCCCTGGTCGATGGAAAAACTGCCCGTCTTGACGATGCCCTCTTCCAGGCTCCAGCCTTCGCTCTTGGTCGACTGGAAATACAGGTCGGCATAGTCGACCTTGTGCGTAAACATCGTGCCCAGGGCTTTCAACAGCTTGTCTTCGTCCAGGCCGAAGGGCGTGAGCAGGATATCGCGCGCCACGGCCAGATTCGATAGATTGGGTTCAAATGGGATCATAGCTCTTTCTTAACATTCAATTTACATCGTCCGGTGAGTGAGTGCCGGCAAGGACTCGCGCACGCCGGCCAAAAACACCAGGTCGATCTCGCCGCTGACCACGCCCTCGCCTTCGGGCAGCACGGCGATCACTTCGCCCCACGGGTCGATCAGCATGCTGTGGCCCCAGGTCCGCCGGCCGTTCGGATGCAAGCCGCCCTGCGCCGAGGCCAGCACATAGCACTGGTTTTCGATGGCACGCGCGCGCAGCAGCACTTCCCAGTGGGCGCTGCCCGTCGTGTGGGTAAACGCGGCCGGCACGACGATCAGCGCGCAATCGCCCATGGCCCGGTACAGTTCCGGGAAACGCAGGTCATAGCAGATGGACAGGCCGACCCGGCCAAACGGCGTCTCGATCGAGCGCACCTGCGCACCGGGCACGATGGTGCGCGATTCGTTGTACGACTCGGCGCCGCGCGTAAAGCCGAACAGGTGGATCTTGTCGTAGCGGCCGGCCGGCTCGCCTTGCGGGTCGTACACCAGCGTGGTGTTCAAGACCTTGCCCTCCTGGCCGGAGATCAGGGGCAAGGTGCCGCCGATCAGCCAGATGCCGTGCTGGCGCGCCATCTGCGCCATGCCATCCTGGATCGGCCCGTGGCCGGGCTGTTCCGCATGAGCCAGCTTGTCCGTTTCCTGTTTGCCCATGATGGCCCAGTATTCGGGCAGCACCACCAGCTGCGCGCCAGCGGCGGCGGCCTGCGCCACCAGGCGGTGCGCCGTCGCCAGATTGTCTTCCACGCAAGGCGAGGAAATCATTTGTACTGCTGCAACTGTATGCATCATTGCCACCTCTTATCCTTTCGAACGCCGCGCCTATTTCGCCCCAGCCTCCACGGCTGCGGCGGCAGGAGCGGCGACAGGTTCCAATTTACCACCATCGAGCTTGGTCACGACGGGCGCTTTCCACGGGCCGGCGATCTGCATGTGGTAAGTGAGCGCCTTCATCACGGGGGCGCGCAGGAACAGCTGCGCCAGGAAGCTGCCCAGGCCGATGACGGGATTGACGGCCAGCGCGTACACGAGCGGCCCCGTGCCCAGGTTAAATTCCGGGATCACCACCACGTGCAGGTTCGTCGTTTCATTGGCGATATCGGCCGTGCCATCCATCAGCACGGTGGCCGCCACGCCATGCATCTTGAGGTTGTCGGTGGTCACCACGCCCCGCTTGATGCTGGCGTTGGCCGTGATGCCGTCGAAGGCCAGGCCTTCGGAAAACACGTCGTGGAAATCGAGTTTCAGCAAGCGGGGCAAGGCTTGCAGGCTGAGTACGCCCAACAGCTTGGCCGCGCCCGGATCCTGCTTGAGGAACTGGCCCGATTCCACGTTCATCTCGATCTGCCCCGACAGGGTGGGAATGTCGAGCGAATACGGCAAGCCGTTCCAGGCGATGTCGCCGCTCAAGCGCCCCTTGCCGCGACGCAATGTGTCGGCAAAGCCGAAGCGGTCGAGCAGCTTGCCCGCATCGACGATATCGAGGCCGAAACGCAGGCTGGTCGTGCTTTGTCCGTCCTTGATGACCCATTTGCCACTGCCGCTCAGCGCGCCATCGGGATTCGACAATTGCAGCTTGCCCACGCGCCACTCGCGCCCGCCCGCAGCCATGGTGTTATAGGCCTGCAACTCCAGCCGGCCGATCTTCTTGTTGAACAGTTCAAATTGCTCGGCAACGATATCGAGCGAGGGGATCGACTGGGCGCCGCTTTTCCCTTCCAGCAAATTCTTCACGTCGTTGGCGGCCGACTCCGGAATGATCAGCGACGACAGGCGCGCCGTCATCTTGCCCAGACCGGACGGCGTTTCCAGCCACGTCACATAGCCGGACACTTGTTTCGCGTCAATATTGGCTTGCCACACATCCTTCTGGTGCGTGGCGCCGACCACCACGTTTTCCAGCTTGCGCTCGCCCAGCATCAGTTCGCTGGCCCGGGCCGCCATCATGTCCGGCACCACGTATTGCGCGATATCGGGCGCGTCGTCCGCGCTGCCGCCCGCATCGGCTGGCGCCGCGGCGCCGCCGGCGATCTCGCTGCCGGCGGCGATCCAGCTATCCACGTCCAGGGTTTTCATATTCACGTTGAGCATCATGCCGCTGTCCGGTTCCGGCGCCGGCACGTTCACGCCGATGCCGCCGCGCACCAGGCGCCAGGCATCCTTGCCCTGCTTCTGGCGCTGGTAGCGTGCGGCAATGCCGGAGCCGAGCGCGATGCGGATATCGTCCGTGCGCAGCCCGGCCCCGTTGGCCGCATTGCCCGTCAGGGTGAATTTCACGGGCAGGCTGTCGCCGGCCGGTTTTTTCAGGGGGGCGGGAAAATCCAGGCCCAGACCCGTCAAGGGCGACTCCACATTGACCACCACCTGGTGGTCGCGCGCCGTGATCAGGCCGCTGTAGCGCGCGCCGCCGTTCAAATGTTTCGCCAGGCGCTGCAGCACGGGCGCCGGATACGTCTTGCGCAAGCCATCGATGGTCATGTTGCCGGCGAGTTTCACCTGAATGGAACTGTCCGCCTGCGTGCCGCCCGAAATGGCCAGCGGCCCGCCCAGCAGGCTGCCGTTCAAGCCATTCAGGTTGACGCCCTTTTCGTTGAATTCGATCTTGCCCTGCGTGCCCAGCACGGGCGGCATGTCGTGGAACAGCACCACGTCGTTACCCGCCAGCTGCAAGCTGCCCTGCACGGTCGACTCGAGCATGCGCTCGATCGGCAAATGCAATTTGAGGGCCAGCCTGGCGTTGCCCGTCGCCGTCGTTTCATCCGTGAAATGCTCGATCCAGCCCAGCACGGGGCTGGCCGTCACGTACTTGAGGAATTCCTGCATCGGGCCGGCCGCGTTGCCGTCGATATCGAGCAAGGTGTCGAACACGGTCAGGTCGGGGATCACGGCTTTGACGTTCGTCAATGCCACGCCGCCCGTGGTGGCCGTGTCGCCGCGAATTTCCATGCGCGCCCGCTCGAACACAAAGCTGCCCTTGATCTTTTCCGCCTGCGGCCACAGGGGAGCCTTGCCCGCCAGCGGGCCGCTTTCCGCAAATTCGCCGGGCGCATAGTTCAAGGTGCCGTTCTCGATCTTGCCGGCTACGCGGAAGTCGCCCCGGTTGCGCTGGGCTGGCGTGTCGGCCTTGAAGGGGAAATGTTCGAGCTCGCCGCGCAGACGCAGGCTGACATCGTGCGCCATGCCGCCTTCCAGCGCGCCCGTCAGCCAATGGCGCAGGTGCTCGGGCGTTTGCAGCGGCAGATAGCGGCCGATGGTATTGATCTGGAAATTGTCGATCGTGCCCGTCAAGTCGACCTGGCCCAGGTTCTTGCCGTCGAGCGGCAGGCGGTGCGTGCCTTGCAGGGCGACGCGCAAGCCTTGCTGATTGAAATCCAGCTTGTCCAGCTCGACCTGCAGCATATTGGCCGCTTCAAACGTCCAGCGCGCCTGCATCGCGAATTGTTCGAACGGCAAGGCCGGTTCGCTCAAGTACGTGGGCAATTGCAGCACCAGGTCCTGCGCGTCGATGGCAATGGTGCCGCCCTTGTCGCTGGCGTCGATGCTGCCGCTGAGTTTATCGAAGCCGGGAATGGCGGGCGCGGCGGCCTGCGCGGGGCTGCCCGCCGTCTTCGCCACGGCCAGGCGCGCCGGCTGCGCATCCAGGCCCAGGTCGATGAGTTTGCCTCGCAGACGGTAGCTGGCGGGCGCGGCCATCTCGCCTTCCCATTGCGCCGAAAAATCCTGCAAACGCCCGCGCGGCGCCAGGGCGTCGAGGCGCTGGCGCTGCTGCTCGCCCAGCGGCAACTTGTCGGCCAGCGCGGCCAGGGTTTGCAAATCGAGCGACTTGGCCGTGATTTCCGTGCGCGCCGGCTTGCGCTTCGTGGCAGCGATGAAACGCTCGGACAAGGTCGTGGGCGGCAGGATGAGGCCGTCGCGTGTTTCCACCGCGAAGTTCGTCAATTCCACCTGATGGCCGTTCGCGCCAAAGGTCGGCTTACCGTCAGGCACCTGCGCCGACAGCTCTTCTTTTGCCGAAATGCGTCCGCTGACCGACAGCAAGTCGAGCGGCGCGATATGCTCGCCCAGCCGCGCCTGCACATCCGTCAAGCCCACGTCGGCCGTGAAGCCGGCCAGGCGCGCGTGGTCCAGGCTCAACCAGGCGCGCAGGGCGCCCTTGCCCTGGCTCAGCTCGAACGGGTAATCGAGATAGCGGCGCCAGGCGGCCAGGTCGGCGTTTTTCAGGTCCGCATACAGCTCGCCCTTCCACATCGACACATCGGAGATGCGCGTGCTGAAAGGGGGATGCGTGAAGTGAGCGCGCACATCGATGGGGGCGGCCAGGCTGGAGGGCGGCGTGGCCTGCAAGCCCAGCCGGTGGCTGCGCCAGCGGTTGCGCAGCAGCAGATTGACCTGGGACAAAGCCAGCTCCGGCGTGCCGCGCGCTTCATCCGTCCAGCGCACCTTGCCGTCGCGGATGATGACGTCATGCTGCGACAGCAGCCAGTCGGCGCCCTTGCCATCGCTGCCTTGCGTGCTGTCGATCAATACCCCGGCCACGTACAGCTTGCCATCCTTGCTGCGCCGCACGTCCAGATCGGGCCGCGTGATTTCCAGGGTAGTGAAGCGTACGGAACCGAGCACGCTCCACCACGATACGGTGGCCGAGATGCTCGGCAGGCTCAGCGCCTGGCGGCCCGCCTGGTCGCGCAAGGTCACGTCGCCGAGGAAGAGATTCGGCCGCAGGCCGTGCCAGGAGGCATAAATACGCGCGATACTGACGGGGTTGCCCAGCGCGCGGCTGGCCGCCCGCTCGATATCGCCTTTGTAGTAATCGATATTCGGCAAGATCGCGTAGCGCAGGAACAGAAACAGCACGGCGAAGGCAAAATATGCGAGCAGCACCAGTTTGACGGTAAAACCCAGCACATGGTGGGTGGCCAGGTTTGCCATGCGATAGGCGGCACGCAGCCGCTGCCAGCGCAGGGCCAATGGCACATGTTCTGTCACGCTTGCTTCTGGCGGTTTTTGCATCAATAAGCTAATAAACGGGCCCGGCGTCAAATAATGGCAAAAATCGTCTGCATTCGTGGTGCGCGCCTGCATCCTTGCGCTTGCGTCTGAGCAAAGCCTCCCTTACCATCGTCCGGAAGAGCACGCACTGCCGGCGGCTTAGCGCCAGCGGCACAATTTTACCGCATCCCCCGCCGTTCGCAGCCAAGTTAAACAAGAACATGCACGCAGCATCCACGAGACCCTTACCGATACCATGAGCACACAGCCTTTGATTTCCGCCTCCCGTTTCTACCAGCGCTGGCTGGACGCCGCCCCCGAGCGCGCCGCACAGGTAGCGCAACTGGTGCGCGCGCCGCTGGATGGGCTCGACTTTGCCGCCGCGCTGGCCGAGCAGGCGAACGCGGCCACGCCGCCGCTGCCGCCCGAGCGGGCCATGCGCCGCCTGCGCAACCTGCTGGTATGCGGCCTGATCGTGCGCGATCTTGGCGGCCAGGCGGACTTGAACGAAGTCGTCACGGCCATGACGGGCTTTGCCGATTTCGCCATCCGCACGCATGTGGATGCCATCATGGCCGAGATGGTGACCCTGCACGGCATGCCCGTCGGCGAGGAATCGGGCGAGGAACAGGCCTTGATGGTGCTGGCGATGGGCAAGCAGGGCGGCGGCGAGCTGAACGTCTCGTCGGACATCGACCTGATCTTTGTGTATCCGGAAGATGGCGACACGCAAGCGACCCAGCCGGGCCAGCGCAGCCTGTCGAATCACGAGTTTTTCATTCGCATGGGCAAGAAACTGATCGCCGCCCTGGCCGAGATCACGCAGGACGGTTTTACTTTCCGTGTGGACATGGCCTTGCGCCCGAATGGCAATTCGGGGCCGCTGGCCGCCAGCCTGAGCATGGTGGAACAATACCTGATCGTGCAGGGCCGCGAATGGGAGCGCTACGCCTGGGTCAAGGCACGCGCCGTGACGGGCAAGCCCGAAGACATCGCCGCGCTCGACGCCATCGTGCGCCCCTTCGTCTTTCGCCGCTACCTCGATTTCGGCGTCATCGACGCCATCCGCACCATGCACGGCCAGATCCGCGCCGAAGTCAACCGCCAGGAGCGGCTGCACCCGGACCGCAGCAACAACGTCAAGCTGGGCCGTGGCGGCATCCGCGAAATCGAATTCCTCGCGCAAGTATTCCAATTGATACGGGGCGGGCGCGACGCCGAACTGCGCGAGCGCTCCACGCGCGCCACCCTGCGCACGGTGGCGGACAAGGGCTTGCTGGAACCGGCCATCGTGGAACAGTTGCTCGGTTCCTACACTTTCTTGCGCAACCTCGAACACCGGCTGCAGTATCTTGACGATGCACAGACACACACCCTGCCCGCGAATGACGCCGACCGCCTGAGCGTGGCGCAGATGATGGGCCTGCCCGACATCGCTACCCTGCTGGCCCGGCTGGAAGCGCACCGCGTGTTTGTCGCCGGTCAATTCGACGAAATGTTCAGCGACAAGAGCAGCGGCACGCCGCCGGCCGACACGGGCATCGACCCGCAAACCTCGAACGACTGCGCCGCCTCGGACCAGCAGGAAGCCATCGAGGCGCGCTTTGCCGCCCTGGGTTTTCATGAGCCGGCCGCCTGCGCGCGCCGGCTGCTGGCCACCTGGCAAGCACCGCGCCTGCAATCCTTGCCCGAGGCAAGCCGCACGCGTCTGGTCGCCCTCGTCAATTCCGCCCTGCCCCTGATCACCGACTGCTCCGTTTCCAACGGCAACGCCAGCCAGCTGGCCACCCTGGGCCGGCTGCTCGATTTCCTGGAAGCCATCGCGCGCCGCTCGGCCTATCTGTCGCTGCTGACGGAATACCCGCACACCCTGGAGCGCGTGGTGCGCATGGTGTGCGCCAGCGGCTGGGCCGCCACCTTCCTCACGCAGCACCCGATCCTGCTCGACGAGTTGCTCGATGAGCGCATCCGCAACACGGTGCCGGATCCGGCCGCGCTGGCGCTGGACCTGCAACGCCAGCTCGACGACGCCCCCGGCGACACGGAGCGGCAGATGGATATCCTGCGTGAAATGCACCACGCGCAGCTGTTCCAGTGCCTGGCGCAAGACCTGGCGGGCGACCTGAGCGTGGAAAAACTGGCCGATTACCTGTCGCAGCTGGCCGACATCATCGTCGCCGCCACCGTGCAAGCCGTCTGGCAAACCTTGCCCACGCGCCACCGCGAGGTGCCGAAATTCGCCGTCATCGCATATGGCAAGCTGGGCGGCAAGGAACTGGGCTATGTCTCGGACCTCGACGTCATCTTCCTGTTCGACGACGACGACCAGGAAGCGCCCGGCCTGTACGCCAAGCTGGCGCAGCGTTTCATCACCTGGATGACCTCGCACACCTCGGCCGGCATCCTGTTCGACATCGACATCGCCCTGCGCCCCGACGGCGCCTCGGGCATGCTGGTGTCCAGCGTGCAGGCGTTCGAGCGCTACCAGAGCAGCGCGGCCTGGGTGTGGGAACACCAGGCGCTCACGCGCGCGCGCTTTTGCGCCGGCGACGTCAGCATCGGCAAGCATTTCGAACGCATCCGCGACACGATCTTGCGCAAGGAGCGCCCGGAAAACGGCCCGCTCAAGGGCGAAGTGGTGGCCATGCGCAAGAAAATGCTCGATGCGCATCCGCCCCGCCCCGGCAGCTTTGACTTGAAGCAGGATCCGGGCGGCATGATCGACATCGAATTCATGGTGCAATACCTGGTGCTGCAGCATGCGGCGCAGTATCCGCAGCTGACGGCCAACTCGGGCAATATCGCCCTGCTGCGCCTGTGCGGCGAGCTGGGGCTGATCGACGCGCAACTGGCGACCCTCGTTGCCGACGCCTACCGCGCGCTGCGCAAGCTGCAGCACCAGTTGCGCCTGCAAGGGCAGGATCTGGCCCGCGTGGAACCGGAGCGGGTGCGCGTGCATGCGGAGAATGTCATGCGCCTGTGGCAAGCCATCTTCGGCGCCGCGGCCTGAGGCCGGCCCGGGCATGCCGCTTCATTACCTGTCCCGCCTGAGCGGATCGGCGCGCGATACGCAAGCCAATCTGCAGCTGGGCTGCGTGCTGGCGCTGGTGGCCGGCGCCGTGAACGCGGGCGGTTTTCTCGCCATCGGCGGCTATACCTCGCACATGACGGGCATCGTCTCGGGCATGGCGGATGACCTGGCGCTGGGCAACGTCACGGTAGCCCTGGCCGCGCTGGGCGCCTGGCTGGCCTTTGTCAGCGGCGCGGCCGTCACGGCCATCATGGTGAACTGGGGCAAGCGGCGCCGGCTGCACAGCCAGTTCGCCGCCAGCCTGCTGCTGGAGGCGGCGCTATTGCTGCTGTTCGGCCTGGCGGGCAACTACCTCGCGGCCATGCCCGACGTGCTGGGTCCCGTCACCATCTTGCTGCTGTGCTTTGTGATGGGCTTGCAGAACGCCATCATCACCAAGATTTCGGGCGCCGTCATCCGCACCACGCACGTGACGGGCCTGTCGACCGACATCGGCATCGAACTGGGCAAGATGGCGTATTACAACCGCAGGAAATTGCCGGACCGGATGGTGAAGGTCAACCGGGGCAAGCTGAGGACGCACAGCCTGCTGATCAGCTGTTTCTTCATCGGCGGCGTCAGCGGCGCACTGGCCTTCAAGCACATCGGCTTTCCGGCCGCCACCATCATCCTCGCCGGCGTGCTGACTTTACTGTCGGGCGTGCCCGTGCTGCGCGACTTGCGCGTCTTGTGGCGCTTTTACCGGCGCCGGCTGTGGAAACAAAAATGCCGTCCAGACCAGGTCTGAACGGCATCACCTTGCTATGCTGAATTACTGCTGCGCGGTCTTGTTGCCGGCAGCCGGACCAATATAGCGGTTAATGAAGCTGTACACGGCTTCTCCCCACTTGATGTTGTTGCTTTCCTTGGACCAGCCATGGCCCTCGCCCGTCATCACCATCCATTCAACCGTATTACCTTGTTTGAGCAACTGGTCGCGCATTTTTTCGCCGTGAATCAGGGGCACGCGGCGATCTTCGCTACCATAGGCCATCAGCACGGGCGCCTTGATCTTGTCCGCATGATCGATCGCCGATACCTTCCGGAAATACACGTCGTCGGTCTTCGGATCACCGTGCATTTTCGTGCCGATGTTATCCATCACAGGACCGGAGACATCGGACCAGTTGACAGTAAACAACATTTTCACGTCCGTCACGCCCACCCAGTTGATGCCGCATTTGTACAGGTCGGGATTCTTCACCAGGCCGTACATGGTGGCATAGCCGCCATAGCTGGCGCCGATGATGCAGACGCGGTTGCGATCGACCACGCCCTGCTTGACCAGTTCCTCGATACCGTCCGTGATGTCATCCTGCATGGCCAGCCCCCATTGCTTCCAGCCCGCCGTATGGTGCTTCCACCCCAGGCCAGTCGACATGCGAAATTGCGGTTGCATCACGGCAAAGCCGCGTGAAGCGAGCATCTGCGTGATCGGATCGTAGCCAAAGCTGTCGCGCGCATGCGGGCCACCGTGGATATACGCCACCAGCGGCAGGGCCTTGGGCGTGCGGCCTTCCGGCAAGGTCAGGTAGGCCGGGATGGTCAGGCCATCGCGCGCCTTGTAACGGATAACCGTCTGCTCGGAAAGTTTCTTGCCGTCCAGTGAGGGCTTGACACTGTACAGCGGCTCCAGCGTCTTCTTCAAGGTATCGAAGTAATACAGCTTGCCCACGTTATTGACGCCGGTGGTGACAACGACGGCGCGGTTGCCGCGCCACTGGAATTCCACGTGCTCGCCAGGCAGGCTGGCGTCGAGCGAAGCCTGCAGGCGCGCATAGTCTTCGTCAAAATAATACATTTCCGGCTTCATGCCGTTGACGGCCACGCCCACCACCTTCTTGCGCGCTTCATCAAAGATCAGGCCGCCCGCGATATCGGCTTCCGCATGTTCGGCGATCAGCTCTCCCGCCGTATTGGTGGCGCTGTTCCAGATATGCACGCCGGCCTTGTCGCGGCCATTGAAGCGTCCGGCCACGAACAGGGTCTTGTTATCAAAATCAAATCCCAGCGGATTCATTTCCTTGCCTTCATCCAGATACGCCTTGTAAATCGCTTTCCACGGCGCCTTCTCGTCATCGCGCAGGTACACGGTTTGCACGATACGCTTGCTGCCGTCTTCCACCGTCATGGCCGATGCCACGCGGATCACATTATTATGGTCAAGCACCCAGCCGCTGACGGCGCCCGGATTATTAAAGGTCAACAAGGCCATGCGGCCGTTCGTCGTATCGAGGCGGAACACGTCGCTGGCGCCCAGGTCGGCATCGCGGCCCCGCTCGTTGTTGACGACAATCAAGTCGTTGCTGTCGCCGCCCACACGCTGCAGCACGGACACGGGCTTGTACGGCATGCCCGAGCTCATCGATTCCTTCACGCTGATCACCAGCTTGCGAAAGCCGCTGCCGTCGCTGTTGACGGCGAACAAACCACCGCCGGTCTGCTTTTCCAGTACTTCTTCGCTGCCTTTGCTGATGCTGAACACCAGGCGCTTGTTGTTGACCCAAATGGGGTTGGCCACGTTCCAGTCCGGATCGGAAGCCACCACGGTCGAAGCCCTGGTATCGAGATTGATGACCGCCAGCACGAAGCGTCCATTGCGCGGCGTCAACACCGCCATGCTTTGACCATCGGGCGACAGGATGGGGCGGCCGCTGAACTCCGCTTTCTTGAAAAATTCGGCAATGGGAATGGATTCGTCGGCGCGCACGCTTGCGCTGTACAGGCCGCTACTGAGTAACAAGGTACTAAGCACGACAGGAATGATGCGTCGGTTCAAGACAGTCTCCTCGATAAAAACAATGACTTTAATTTCCTTAAGGCAATCACGCACTGCTTGCCCAGCAGGACAAAAAAAGACGCCGTTACCTCACGGTCACGGCGCCTTCTTCATCATGCGCGATTACTTGAAGCTGTAATCAGCCGTGATCTGGAAATAACGGCCCATCGCGCTATGCAGCGACGAGTAGTAGTTCGCCGTGCCGTTCGGATGGAAAGGCGGTTTGCGGTCGAAGGCATTCTGGATGGCAAAGCTCAGCTTGGTGTTCTTGAAGCCGCTGTAGCTGCCGCCCAGATTAACCACGGTGAACGATGGAATCCCTTTGCACAGCTCCGGGAAGCCTTCGGTTTCAAGTACGCAATCTTGCGTACGGTCGGCAACCGATGCCATCTTGCTGATAAATACCGTATCTGCCGACAAGGCGTAGGCCGCTTTCTTCCACGCCAGGCCCAGGGTAGCTTGCACCGACGGCGTGCCACGGGTGCCGGCATACTCGATCAGGTCGTCGGTTGGCGACGGCGCGTTCTTGAACGACTGCATGTGGCTGACGTTCAGGGTTGGCTGCAAGCTGCCGTACTCACCCAGGTTGATACGGCCCGTCAGCTTCAGGTCCACGCCACGGATCTGCGTCACGGCCACGTTGGTCAGCAACATCTTGATGTTGGTGATTTCACCGGCGGTGGCACCGGCGAGCTTGTCGGCGGCGGTCAGCGGATCACGCGTGATGGCAACGGCCGGGTCGCCAGCGTAGCGGCTAGGATCGGACAGGACCTTGTCCAGGTCATAGGTGCCGATTTCGTTGACGCGCTTGATCTGCCACAGATCGATCGTTGCCAGGAACGACGAGCTTGGTTCCCAGGCCAGGCCCAGGGTGTAGCTCTTCGCCGTTTCCGGTTTCAGCTCCGGATTCGCGCCGCTTTGATACGGGCTGGAAGTGGAGCAGCCCAGCTTGTATTGGGCGTTGCAACGGTAGGGATCGCGAATCGACACAAAGGCATTGCGCACGTCGGTGGAGTTTTCCACCAAGGTCGGTGCACGGAAGCCTTCAGCATAGGTGCCGCGCACCATGAACGCCGGCGTCACGCTCCACTTCAAGCCCACTTTCGGCGTGGTCGAATTGCCGTAGTCGGAGTAATGGTCGTGACGCACTGCCACTTGCGCTTCCAGCGATTTCAGCAGGGGAATCGTCGATTCCGCATAGATCGAGGAAATGTTACGGTCATTCGAAAAGCCTGGCGGCAATTGCGCCTGGTGATAGAACTCGCCTTCCACGGCAAGCGGATCAGGCGACGTGCTCAGGCTTTCGCGACGGAACTCGGTACCGACCGCCAGGCCGACGGCGCCGGCAGGTAAGTTGAACAATTCACCGGAAATCTTGCCATCGATTTGCGTCAGGCTGGACTTGAACATGTTTTTCGAATTGGCCGTGATCGAATCGTACAGGGCCTGAT
>NZ_JBWBYV010000021.1:0-28349 GCF_056174685.1 Janthinobacterium sp. BHSEK | reverse complement strand
CGCCGGACGCAGGCAATAAAAAAGGCTGACCCGGTTTCCCTGGCCAGCCTTTTTTATGCGCGGCAGGTCCTGATGCCTGCCGCGAATGTAGCGCTTATTTCAACTGATCATTCAGCAGACCCAGGATCTTCTCGGCCACTGGCGAGGTATCGGGTTTGCCTTCGTTGCTGAGGATGCTGACCAAGCTGGTCGAGCCAGTGCCGGCCTTGACCAGGACGCGGTAGCGCTGCGCTTCCTTGTCCTTGTCGGACGACGAGCCCCAGCTGAACAGTTTCGAGAAGAAGCCATCTTTCTTGACCGCGTCCGGATCGACGTAGCGCACGAAATACGTGCCTTGCGTGCGGTCGCGGTCTTCCACGGTGAAGCCGACGCGGTCCAGCGCCAGGCCGACACGGCGCCAGGCGCGGTCGAAACCTTCATCGACTTCGATGCCGCGCGCCGGCGTGGCGGCGTCGCCCACGAGCTTGGCGTGCTGCGGCTGCACGATGGCGGCATCGACGGCCGTCTTCGCTTGCGCATCGTCGCTGGCGGCACCCAGGCGCGTCATCAGCTTGGCCAGGAATTGCGCCTCCAGGCCCGGATCGTTCGGGCGAGCGGTCCAGGTGGTGGTTTCCTTGTCGCGGCCCGTGACGACCTCTTCCACGCCGCGGTGGCTGATGTAGATCTCGGTCGAACCGTCGGCCAGGCGCTCCACGCGGGTGCGGAACTTGTCTTTTTCACCGGTCGAGTACAGCGAATCGAAGGCCTTGCCGATGGTGCTGCGGATAAAATCTTGCGGCACCTTGGCGCGGTTTTCGTTCCACTCGGTTTCCATGATGCCAGCCGTCGGCTGGTCGACAGCAATGGTAAAGCCCGAATCTTCCCAGAACTGCTTGAGCTGCGGCCACAGCACTTCAGGCGACTGCTTGACGACCAGCCAGCGCTGGTTGCCCGCGCGCTCGACCTTCACGCCGCCGGCCGTCACAGGCACGACACCGACCACGCCGTCGGCGCCCACGACGACGGGGGTACCGGCCGTGGCATTGCGCTGCGCGTTGTAGCCGGAAGCCGTGGCCACGCCGTTTTTCGCGTCGGGCAAGGAGTAGCGGTTATCCTGCTGCAATTGTGTCAGGTCAGGCGGCACGTCCAGGGTGCCGGCTTTCTTGACCGACTTGTAGTCGACCTTGTCGCCGCCGACTACCGAACTGATCATGCCGCAGCCCGCGAGGCTGGCTGCGACGGCGCCGATGACGATGCCGCGGACGGCGATGGTGGCAGGCGCCGGTTTGGTTTTCTTGCAATTAGTCATGTCGTAACTGGATAAGAAGCTAAGTAGCAGCTGGAATCAGGAAAGGTCCGGACTGGTCAAGTCCGGGCTTGAAGTTCGGCCTTAAGACAGGACACCGGCGTCGCGCAAGGCATCGCGCACGGTGGCATGGCAGTTTTCAGCCAGCGGCACCAGTGGCAAGCGTATGCCGGCCGGCATCAGGCCCATTTCGGCCATCGCCCATTTGACGGGCACCGGGTTGGGCTCGACAAACAATTTCTGGTGCAGAGGGAATACCTTGTTATTGATGGCGATCGCCGTGGCGCGCTCGCCCGCCATGGCCGCGACGCACAGTTCGTGCATGGCGCGCGGCGCGACGTTGGCCGTCACGGAAATGTTGCCGTGGCCGCCGCAGAACATCAGCGCCATGGCCGTCGGATCGTCGCCCGAGTACACGGCGAAGTCGGCCGGCACCAGGCGCAGCAGGTCGATGCCACGGCCGATATTGCCGGTCGCATCTTTCACGCCGACGATATTCGGGATGGCGGACAGGCGCACGATGGTCTCGTTGCTCATGTCGGCAACCGTGCGGCCAGGCACGTTGTACAGGATGACAGGGATGTCGACGGCTTCGGCGATGGCCTTGAAGTGCTGGTACATGCCTTCCTGGGTAGGACGGTTGTAGTACGGCACCACTTGCAAGACAGCATCGGCGCCCGCTTCTTTCGCGTAACGCGTCAGTTTGATGGCCTCGGCCGTGGAGTTGCCTCCGGCACCGGCGATGATAGGAATGCGTCCCTTGGCATGTTCGACGGTCAACTGGATCAGTTCGCAGTGTTCCTCCACGCTGACTGTTGCCGATTCGCCCGTTGTGCCAACGATGACGATGCCGTCCGTACCCTCGGCGATATGCCAGTCGATCAGCTTGCGCAGACCTGGAAAGTCCAGACTGCCGTCTGCGTGCATCGGGGTGACGATTGCTACAATGCTGCCCTTGATCATAGTAAGTTTATAGCGCCGATAAATAAAACAACGATTGTAGCGGATAGCCCGCGCCTGTGGTGCATTCTGACATAGTATGGCCGCTCAAAACGTCGGCAGCAGGGCTGCCAGCCGTGGAAAATCCGGCCGGACGGCACAAATTCGTTGCACTAGAGCAGCTTTTGGCTGTTCCACGCGCCCATCCTCATACGCTACCACACGCAAGCCCTGCTGCACCGCCCAGGCCAGCATTTCGCCTTCCTTCAGCAGGAATTTCGGATTCGACGGCTTGCCGAACTGTTCATTGCCCTCGGCAAACGTTTCATACAGCAGCACGCCATCGGGCGCCAGGCTGGCCACCATCGCCTCGAGCAAGGGCCGGTGCAGATAATTGGTGACGACGATACCGGCGAAGCGGCCTGGGGCGAAGGGCCACACGGCGCCCGGCGCTTCGAGGTCCACCAGCGAGGTGGTGATGCCCGCGCCGGCCGCCTTTTCCAGCACTTCCGGATCATGGTCGAGCGCGATCACGGGGTGGCCCAGGCTCACCAGGTGGCGCGCATGGCGGCCTGCGCCGCAGGCCAGGTCCAGCACTTCGCCGCCGGGAATCAGGGGCGCCCAGCGGCGCAGCCAGCCGGAAATCGTTTCGGTTTCTACTGTTGGTTCAATTACTTGCATCGGTACTTCCATCAATTATTTACAACCATCCAGTTGCTTGCATCAAGTCAACAGGGCCGTCAGGGGCGTGACCACGGTGACAAAAATGCCTATGACAAATTCGATCGCCGTCAGCAGGGCGCGGTTCAGGATGCCCGTGTACATCAGCAGCACCAGGGCGCCGAACACATACAGGCTGTAGCGCTCGATGCTGGCGTACGGGCGCGCCAGCTGCATCGGCAGCAAGCCCGTCATGATGCGTCCGCCATCGAGCGGCGGCACGGGAATCAGGTTAAAGACGAACATGGCCGCATTGACGCTGACGCCGGCGCCTGCCATCTTGCGGAAAAACATGCCCATTTCCGTCGGCGGCAGCACGCTGAGCACGACAAAGGCAATCATCCAGCCCAGGCCCATGACGAAATTGGCGCCAGGCCCGGCAAACGCCACCCAGGCCATCTGTTTCTTCGGATTGCCCAGGCGGCTGAAATCGACGGGCACCGGCTTGGCATAGCCGAACGGCACCTGGATCGTGAAATACAGCATTAACGGCAGAAAGATCGTGCCGAAAGGATCGATATGCCGGATCGGATTGAGGCTCAGGCGGCCCGCGTCGGAGGCGGTCGGATCGCCGAAATAACGGGCGGCATAGCCATGCGCCGCCTCGTGCAGGGAAATGGCAAACAGCACCGGCACCAGGTACACCGCAACGGTCTGGACTATCGTATTGAAATCGCTCATGACCGCGATTCTACCAGAGGCACCCTGGGGCCTTTCTTACGTTGTCATTAAGAACAGATGAAGAGCGGCGCCGCAACAGATGTGCGATGCCCCTCTACAAGCCCAGCACGGCCGGGTCGCCGCGTCCCACGCGCACCACTTCCGGTTCCGGCCCCGTCAAGTCGATCACGGTGCTGGGACCATGCGCGCAGACGCCGCCGTCGATGATCAGGTCAACCAGTTTTTCCAGGCGCTCGCGGATGGTGTCGGCATCCGTCAGGCTGTCTTCGTCGCCGGGCAGGGTCAATGTCGCGCCCAGCAGCGGCTGGCCCAGCTCTTCCAGCAGGCATTGCACGATGCGGTGCTGCGGCACGCGCAGGCCGATGGTCTTGCGCGAAGGATGGCTGAGGCGGCGCGGCACCTCCTTGGTCGCCTCCAGGATAAACGTGTAGGCTCCCGGCGTGGCCGCCTTGAGCAGGCGGAACTGGCGGTTGTCGACGCGGGCGTACACGCCCAGCTCGCTCAAGTCGCGGCACAGCAGGGTCAAATGGTGCTTTTCATCGACGCCGCGGATGCGGCGCAGGCGCTCGACGGCGCCCTTGTCGTCGAGCTGGCATACCAGCGCGTAGCAGGAATCCGTGGGCAAGGCCACGACGCCGCCGGACTGGATGATCTGCGCCGCCTGTTTGATCAGGCGCAATTGCGGATTCTCAGGGTGAATATGAAAAAATTGACTCATGTGTAAGCGTTCTGGCGAACCAGCTTGTTAAGTTAGCATTATTGTACGCCGCGCAGCGCGGCGATGCGTTGTTCGATGGGCGGATGGGTGGCGAACAGCGCGCCCCATCCCCCATTGCCGCCGCTGATGCCCAGCGCCTGCATCGATTGCGGCAGTTCGCCCGGCGGCACGCCGCCCAGGCGGGCCAGCGCATGCATCATCGGCGTGGGGCTGCCGAGGAGCTTGGCGGAACCGGCATCGGCGCGGAATTCGCGCTGGCGCGAGAACCAGGCGACGATGATGGAAGCGAGCAAGCCGAAGATGACTTCGCACACCATCACGGTCACAAAGTAACCGATGCCGCGTCCGCCGCCTTCGCGGTTGTTATTTTTCAGCAATACATTATCGACAAAGAAACCCACCACGCGGGCCATGAAGACGACGAAGGTATTCACCACGCCCTGGATCAGGGTCAAGGTCACCATGTCGCCGTTGGCGACGTGGGCGATCTCGTGGCCCAGCACGGCTTCCACTTCATCGCGGTTCATGCTTTGCAGCAAGCCTGTCGACACGGCCACCAGCGCCGAATTTTTAAACGCGCCCGTGGCAAACGCATTCGCGTCGCCTTCGTAGACGGCCACTTCCGGCATGCCGATGCCAGCCCGCTCGGACAGCGCACGCACGGTATTGACGAGCCACAATTCCGTCGAGGAGGTCGGGTTGTCGATGACGCGCGCACCCGTGCTCCACTTGGCCATCGGCTTGCTGATCAACAGGGAAAAGATGGAGCCCGTGAAACCCACCACCAGCGAAAACACCAGCAGGCTGCCCAGGTTCAGGGTACTGCCCCGCGCCGGATTGCCCACGCCCAACAAGCTGAGGACGAGCGACAGCACCAGCATCACGGCCAGGTTGGTTGCGATAAAAAGGACGATACGTTTCATGGGCGATGGCTCCAGATGACTATGTATGACAAGAATAACGAAAAGATAAGTACGGACAGGCGTATTTTCAAGCAGCTATGGCGATACGCCAGCGCATCGGCAGCCAGGAAAATCGTCGCGAGCGGCAGTGATTTGTGGCCGAGAAGCGCAGCTGTACTTTAGTACAGCGAGCATCGCCGGCCGCAAAGCGCGCCGCGCAGCAGATTTGCCTGGCTGCAAGCTAGAACCAGTCGTGCCAGATGGGCGTTACATTCGATGGTAAAGGCGGCAGCATGGCAAAATCCACGCGCGACTCGCCCGGCGCATGGAAATCCGTGCCGCGCGAGGCGAGGAAGCCGTAGGCGTTGGCCAGCTGCGCGTATTCCGGATACTGGCCCGGACTGTGGCTGCCCGTCACGACTTCGATGGCCACGCCGCCGAGTTGCTTGAATTCATCGAACAGCACGCCTTGCGCCATGTCGCTGAAGCGATAGCGGCCCGGATGGGCGATGACGGCCACGCCGCCCGCGCCGCGTATCCAGCCCACGGCTTCGGCCAGGGTGGCCCAGCGGTGCTCGACGTAGCCTGGCTTGCCTTCCGACAGGTATTTCTTGAACACGTCGGGGATGTTCGCGCATTTGCCCATTTCCACGATGTAGCGGGCAAAGTGCGTGCGCGACATCAGGTCCGGGTTGCCGACGAATTTCAAGGCCCCTTCATAGGCGTCGGGGATGCCGGCCAGGTCCAGCTGGCGGGCAATCTCCCGGCCGCGCGCGTCGCGCCCCGAACGCGTCTGGTGCAAGCCCTGCACCAGGCCCGGGTTGTTTTCATCGACTTGCAAGCCGACGATGTGCACGGTTTCGCCGGCCCAGGTGATGGAAATTTCCACGCCGGCCACGAAACGCATGCCCAGGTCCAACGCGGCCGCGCGCGCGGCGGCGACGCCGGACACTTCATCGTGGTCCGTCAGCGCCCACACGTCGACGCCGGCCTTGCGGGCGTGCGCAGCCACGGCGGCCGGTTGCAGTACGCCGTCGGAGATATTCGAATGACAATGCAGGTCAACTTTAAGCATGTGAAAACAATACCCTGCACGGGCTCAGCATGGAAGAAGTTTTCATTGTACGCTGCTTGTCAAATCGCGCTGCAGCGTTCCAGACACACATCAGGCCAAAAATGCTTCCACCAGGCGCGCCAATGCCGCCGGCTGATCATGATGCAGCATGTGGCCCGCGTCCAGCATCATCTCGCAGCGCACATCCTTGATGCAGGCCAAACGCCGGTCGATCTCGATGCGCGCCTGCTCCTTGGGCCCCATCCACTGCCACATATTCGTCTCAATAGCCTCCACCCACAGCACGGGCGCCGTAATGCGGCGCCAGCAGGCCATCACTTCTTCGACTTGATACAGGATGGGATTGACCCGCTTGTGCCGCGGGTCGCCGAGGATGTCCCACTCGCCCGCCTCGTTCTGCGCCGACCAGTGTCCGGCCAGAAAGGCCGCGCGGTCGTCCGGCAAGCGCGGATTGGTCTTTTGCAGGCGCTCGGCCACGGCCTGTTGACTCGGATAGCTGCGCATGACGGGCGGCTCGCGCAATTCAGCTAGCCACTTGGCGTAGCGGCCCGGCGCCTGCTCCGGCTGCGTTGCCATCATGCCGAAGCCTTCCAGATTGATGAAGCGGCTGATGCGTTCCGGGCGCACGCCCGCGTACAGGCCCGCCACGTTGGCGCCCATGCTGTGACCGAGCAGCTTGACGGGCGCATCCGGCGAATAGTGCAGCAGCATGGCGTCCAGGTCGGCCAGGTAGTCGGGGAACCAGTAGGTGTCGGACTGCGTGTAGTCGCTCAGGCCAAAGCCGCGCCAGTCGGGCGCGATCACGTGCCAGTCGCCTTGCAACTCGTCGACGACGAACTGGAACGAGGCGGCCACGTCCATCCAGCCGTGCACCATGAACAGGATGGGCGCGCCTACACGGCCCCAGTGGCGCACATGCGTGCGGGCGCCGCGGATGTTGATGAATTCGGAACGGGAAAGTTTCATGGGTTTCATCTGATTACCTGCCTTGAAAGTGGCGCGGATGGCGCCACATGCTGTGTCTGTAGATAGTGCGCATATAAAAGTACGACCGTTCGATAATTATACCGGATTGGCGGTCGGCGGCAGGACTTGTCCTGCAACAGCGTAAAATAGCGTACGCAACACCTAAAACTTCCGCGTCCGGCCATGCCCGGCGCTTCCACCACCGCCACAGGCTGACGATGACACTCTACCAATTGGGCGCCGATGCGCCGCAGATTGATGCTTCCGCTTTTGTTGCCGACACGGCCAACGTGATCGGCAAGGTGACCCTGGGCGCCAACAGTTCCGTATGGTTCGGCGCCACGATTCGCGGCGACAATGAACGCATCACCGTGGGCGCCAACAGCAATGTGCAGGAAGGCGCCGTGCTGCACACGGACCCGGGCTACCCGCTGGACATCGGCTCGAACGTGACCATCGGCCATCAGGCAATGTTGCATGGCTGCACGATCGGCGATGGCGCCCTGGTCGGCATCCAGGCCGTGATCCTGAACGGCGCGAAGATCGGCAAGGGCTGCCTGGTCGGCGCGGGCGCGCTGGTCACGGAAGGCAAGGAATTTCCCGACAATATGCTGATCCTCGGCTCACCGGCGAAAGCCGTGCGGGCCCTGACGGCAGACGATATCACCAGGCTACAAGGCAACGCCGTGAACTATGTGCAGCGCGGCCAGCTATTTAATACGCAACTCAAGAAGATTGGATAAGAGAATGACGACTGAAACCACGGGCGCCGTCAGCGCAGCCGCCACCGGCCAGGACACCCTGCAAAAATTTATTTTCGACAACGCCGCCGTGCGCGGCCAGTTCATCGACGTATCGACCACCTGGCAGGAGGTGGTGTCGCGCCACGCCTACCCGACGGCCGTGAAAAAAGTGCTGGGCGAAATGGTGGCCGCCGCCGCCCTGCTGTCGGCCAACCTGAAATTCAACGGTTCCATCATCATGCAAATCCATGGTGACGGTCCCGTGCGCCTGATGGTCGTCGAGTGCGATTCCGACCTGCGCCTGCGCGCCACGGCCAAGCTGGACCCGGACGCCGCCATCGCCGACGGCGCCACCGTGCCGCAATTGCTCAACGCCACGGGCAAGGGCCGCTTCATCATCACCCTGGACCCGGCCGACAAGGTGCCTGGCCAGCAACCGTACCAGGGCATCGTGCCGCTGGACGGCGACGACATGGCGACCGTGATCGAAAACTACATGCTGCGCTCGGAACAGCTCGATACGCGTCTGTGGCTGGCCACGGACGACACCGTCTCGCGCGGCCTGCTGCTGCAAAAACTGCCGCACCACGGCGGCAAGGCGGAAGCGACGCCCGTCTCGGAAGAAGACGCGCTCGACACGTGGAACCGCGCCGTGATGCTGGCGTCGACCCTGAAAGAGGAAGAGATCCTCGCCACCGACATCGACACCCTGATGCAGCGCCTGTTCTGGGAAGAGACGATCCGCGTCTTCGACCCGCTGCACCCGAGCTTCCACTGCACCTGCACGCGCGAAAAAGTGGGCAATATGCTCAAGATGCTGGGCGAGGAAGAAGTCAACAGCACCCTGGAAGAAATCGGCCACGTGGGCGTGAACTGCGATTTCTGCGGCCAGCACTACGATTTCGACAAGGTCGATTGCGCGCAGCTGTTCATCACGGATGCGCCGGCCGAGGTCTTGATTCCGCCAGCCGCCAGCATCAACTAAGCATTACAGTTTCGCAATGAATCTGCCGCGCCGCCCTTGAGGCGGCGCAATTGTTTCCACTGTCATCGTTCCGTCATCAATACGTCATCAGCCCGTCACGCGCCGCCGTTACGCTGCGCAGCTTGTATTGCTTCCCACTTTCCACAGGCTGATGATGACACCCCACTTGACGCTGGCCCTGCGCCGCCATTCCTTCCACGTGTTGCTGGGCGCCTGCGCCGCAGGCTTGAGTTTGCCTGCCCTGGCGCAAACGGCCGTGGCCGCCGCCGTGGCGTCCGCCACTACCGACATGGCAGCCACTGCTGCCCCGGCTGCCGACGACAATGCACCGATGGCCACCGTGGAGATTTCCTCGCGCAAGACGCGTTCTTCGGTTGCCCTCAGCAAGAATGAAATCCAGAAAATCCTGCCCGGCACGAATCCCCTGAAAGCCCTGCAAACCTTGCCTGGCGTCAGCTTCCAGACGGCCGATCCATGGGGCAACAACGAACAGAACCTGTCGCTGTTCGTGCACGGTTTTTCCGGTCAGCAACTCGGCTACACCATGGATGGCGTGCCGCTGGGCGACCAGCAATACGGCAACTACAACGGCCTGTCGCCGCAGCGCGCCGTCATCAGCGAAAACGTGCGCAGCGTCGTGCTGTCCTCGGGCGCGGGCGACTTGGCCACGGCCTCGACCAGCAACCTGGGCGGCACCATTGAAACCTATTCCAGCGACCCGCTGGCCACGCAAGGCGCCAGCCTGCAGCAGACGGTGGGCAGCCACCGCACCTCGCGCACGTTCGCCCGCTATGACACGGGCGTTTTCGGCGACGGCAGCAGCGCCTACTTTTCCATCCTGCACCACGAAGCGCGCGCCTGGGATTTCGATGCGCGCCAGGGCGGCGACCAGTTCAACGCCAAATACATCAACCGCAGCGAGGCGGGCAAGCTGACCCTGTTCTTCAATTACTCGGACAAGATCGAGCCGAACGAGGACAGCACCGTGCACGTGGCCGGCGAGACGAGCTCGCCGTACACGCGTCCCTTCCTGTATCCGGACTTCAAGGCGGCCCTGAATTACCTGTCGCCCACGGGCGCGACGCCCGCCGCCGACGGCAACAATTACCGCAATTACTACAGCGATGCGCAGCGCACCGATTACCTGGCCTACGCCAAGTTCGACGCCAACCTGTCCGATGGCATGACCTGGTCCAACCAGGTGTATTACCACAAGGATGACGGCGCGGGCGTGGTGGCCGGCCCCATCGGCGTGGCCGGCTTGCCGGGCCTGTTCAGCGTGTACTACCCGAAACAGAACCTGAAACAGGTGTTCGGCAACTCGGGCTACGCCGTGCGCACGACGGAATACGACATCAAGCGGGGCGGCTTCCTTTCCACCGTGCGCAAGGAAATCGGCGAGCACCAGCTGGAAGCGGGCCTGTGGCTCGAGCAAAACCGCTCGTCCGCCTACCGCCGCTGGTATGCGCTGGACGTGAACAACCCCACCTCGCCGTACGACCGCCCCAGCAATCCCTTGATCACGCAGTACGGCAGCGAGATCGACAACAAGGTGGTGCAGCTGCACTTGCAGGATGAATGGCGCATCCGCCCCGATATCGCCCTGCAGGCCGGCTTCAAGTCCAGCCTGCAGTTTGCCGACGGTCAATTCCCCGTGCAGCCGGCCAAGGGCGCCATCGCGGGCGGCTCGACGGCCTTGCCGGTCGGCACCATCAACACGAAAAAATGGTTCCTGCCGCAAGTGGGCGCGCGCTGGGATGTCACGCCGCAAGACCAGCTGTATTTCAATATCCAGAAAAACATGCGCCAATTCGTCACCTACGGCGGCGGCGGCGCCTCGCCGTGGAGCTTGTCGAGCCAGGCCGCTTTTGATTTGTTCAAGCGCGACGCCAAGCCGGAAACGGCCCTCACCTATGAAGTGGGCGTGCGCGGCAGCCACCCATTGAACCTGGGCGCCATCACGGCCATCGATGGTCAGGTCAATGTATATCACGTCGACTTCAGCAACCGTTTGCTGCAGATCAGCCCCACGCCCGTGATTTCCTCCATCATCGGCGGCAACCCCGTGCTGGCCAACGTGGGCAGCGTGCGCACGGACGGCATCGATATCGCGGGTACTGTGCACTTCGGCAACAATTTCTCGTTCTACAATGCCCTGTCGTACAACCGCTCGCAGTACGCGGACAATTACAACAATGGCGCCGCGCTGGTCTTGACCGCCGGCAAGAACGTACCCGGCTCGCCGGAATGGCTGAACAAGTTCGTGGCCTCGGCTACGTTTGGCGATATCGAAGTGCAACTGACGGGAGACTATGTGGGCAAGCGCTACGCGACGTACACCAACGATCTGTCGGTCCCCAGCTATTTCCTGATGGGCCTGGGCGTGTCGGGCAAGCTGCCGGCCATGGCCGGCTGGCTGAAAAACCCCCGTTGGCGCGTGAACGTCAGCAACCTGGCGAATCGCGAAGGATCGCTGAACGTGGTGGTGGGCGCGGCAGACAAGACGTACAACACCTTCCCCATCGCCCCGCGCCAGGGCTTTTTGACCTTGACGGCGGATTTCTGATGCGCGCGCCGCATCTCGCCCCTGTGCTGCCGCAACGGCACTTTTCGCGCCGCAACTTCGTCCAGGCGGCCGTGGGCGGCCTGGCCCTGGCGGCAGCACCGGGCTTTGCCGCCGGCCTGCTGGCCACGCCCCCGACCCGTCCGCTGGTGTTCGCCCACCGGGGCGCCAGCGCCCTGCACCCCGAACACACCCTGGCCTCGTACGCCAAGGCCATCCTCGACGGCGCCGACTACGTCGAGCCGGACCTGGTCGCCACGCGCGACGGCATCCTCGTGGCGCGCCACGAAAGCAATCTGATCGACACCACCGACGTGGCGCGCCGGCCCGAGTTTGCCGGCCGGCGCGGCAAGAAGATGGTCGACGGCGAATGGCACGAAGGCTGGTTCGTCGACGACTTCACCCTGGCGGAACTGAAAACCCTGCGCGCCATCGAACGCTTGCCGAAAGTGCGCACCGGCAACACCTTGTACGATGGACAATTCCAGATCCCGACCTGGGAAGAAATCATCGATTTTGTTGCAGCGCAATCAGCCGCCAGCGGACGCGTCATCGGCCTCGTGCCGGAGCTGAAAAGCTCCACGTATTTCCGCGATGCGGGCCTGGCGCTGGAAGACCGTTTCCTGTCGACCATGCTAGCGCACGAATACACGCGCCGTGCGCCGATCGAAATCCAGTCCTTCGAAGTGGCGAATCTGAAGTACCTGCGCGAGAAGCTGGGACGGCGCGCCAACGTGCGCCTGATGCAACTGGTGGTGGGCGGCGACGTGCGCCCGATGGATGTCGTCAAGGCGGGTGGAAAGTTGACGTTTGGACAAATGACCACACCGGCCGGCCTGCGCGACATCGCCGCCTACGCGGACGTGGTGGCGCCGCCCACGCGCGGCCTCATCCCGCTGGGCGCCGACCAGCGCCTGGCCAGGCCCACCGCCATCGTCGACGATGCGCACCAGGCGGGCTTGTTGCTGCACACGTGGACCTTCCGCCCGGAAAACCGTTTCCTGGCGGCCGACTTCCGCGACGGCAATGGAGAAAATGCGCGCAACGAAGCCGGTTCCGTGGCGGAAATGCGGCGTTACATCGAGACGGGACTGGACGGCTTTTTCAGCGACGATCCCGGTTTGGGACGCATCGCCGCCGGATAAACATTTGGTAACAAATTCTTTTTCAGGGCGTGGCCGGCGGCTACGCCCTTATTATTCGTTTCTTGAATTTCTGAAATTGGAATTTGAAATTAGACATATATCGCCAACTCCATTATTGTGCAATGCAACAACAGACCATTCATGGAGGGCATATGTCCACTTTTACCAACACCTACAGCAACGACAACGACAACTACTTCAGCAACCTGGGCCGCGCCACGCGCGCCTTCCTGGGCGCCCTGCTCGCCTCCAAGCCGTACAGCGAACTGGCGCAGAAGGAAGTCATCGCCACCGCGACGACCAGCGCCGACGACGAGCGCTATGTGCGCCCAAGCAAGCGCGATTTCGCCCTGCTGAACTCGGAAGCGAACCGCTACGAAAAGCTGATGCCGAATCTGGCTTCGGAATTGCGTTTCCTGGCGTCGCGCGGCTAACTCAATACTCTGAAAGGATTTTTATATGATGTTTCTCGAAACCGCACTGATCGCCGTAGCCGTCGTCGTTACCGGCATCCATTTCTACCTGATCTCGACCGGCAAGGCCCGTTTCTGATCAGCAAGCAGCAAGCAGCAAGCAGCAAGGCAATAGTGTGCAGCAGCACAAGGTAACAAGGTAACAATATGATATGTCAGCCTGGCAATCGGTCCAGGCTGGCAAGCGGGAAGTGAGTACGACTCAGTGCGGCGCAGCAGCGTCCACCGGTGTTTCCAGCAGTGGCGGGGTTTGTCCCTTGCGCACGATCTGCACGAAAATCTCATTCTGTTTGACCATGCCCAGCTCATAGCGGGCACGCTCCTCGACGGCACCCGTGCCATCTTTCAGGTCGCGCACTTCGGATTCGAGCTTGGCGTTACGCGCCTTCAATTCCATATTCTTTTTATTCGCCACCTCCACCTGGGCTTCCATGTCGGCAACGCGCAACCAGCCGCCTTTACCCAGCCAGAGGGGAAATTGGATCAGCAGCAGCAGGGCTGCCAGGGCAAGCGTAATCAGGCGCATGGGGTAGTCGGTTAACAAACCGGCCGGATTTCTCCGGCCGGCCAGTGGGTTTTACATCAGCTTACTTCAGATTATAGAACGCATCGCGGCCAGGGTAGCTGGCGATGTCGCCCAGGTCTTCCTCGATACGCAGCAGCTGGTTGTACTTGGCCATGCGGTCCGAACGCGACATCGAGCCGGTCTTGATCTGCAGGGCGTTCGTGGCAACGGCGATATCGGCGATGGTCGAATCTTCCGTTTCGCCCGAGCGGTGCGAAATGACGGCCGTGTAGCCGGCGCGCTTGGCCATTTCGATGGCGGCGAAGGTTTCCGTCAGCGTGCCGATCTGGTTGATCTTGATCAGGATCGAGTTGGCGATGCCTTTCGAGATGCCTTCTTTCAGGATCTTGGTGTTGGTGACATACAGGTCGTCGCCGACCAGTTGCACTTTCTTGCCCAGTTCCTTGGTGAGGATCGCCCAGCCGTCCCAGTCGCCTTCGTGCATCGCGTCTTCGATCGAGATGATCGGGTACTTGTCGCACCAGGTCGCCAGCAGGTTGGTGAACTCGGTGGCCGTCAGGCTCAGGCCTTCGCCTTCCATTTCGTACTTGCCGTTCTTGTAGAACTCGGACGCGGCGCAATCGAGGCCGATGGCGATCTGCGTGCCTGGCTCGTAGCCCGCTTCTTCGATGGCCTGGATGATCAGCTTGATGGCTTCTTCATGGTTGGCCAGGGATGGCGCGAAACCGCCTTCGTCGCCCACGTTGGTGTTCAGGCCCTTCTTGTGCAGGATCTTTTTCAGCGTGTGGAACACTTCCGCACCGTAGCGGACGGCTTCCTTGAACGACGGGGCGCCCACGGGAATGATCATGAATTCCTGGATGTCCAGGTTGTTGTCGGCGTGCGCGCCGCCGTTGATGACGTTCATCATCGGCACTGGCATCTGCATGGCGCCCGAACCGCCGAAATAGCGGTACAGCGGCAAGCCCGCTTCTTCGGCGGCGGCCTTGGCCACGGCCATGGAGACGGCCAGGATGGCGTTGGCGCCCAGGCGCGACTTGTTTTCCGTGCCGTCCAGGTCGATCAGGGTACGGTCCAGGAAAGCCTGTTCATTGGCGTCCAGGCCCATGATGGCTTCGGAGATTTCGGTATTGATGTTTTCGCATGCTTGCAGCACGCCCTTGCCGAAGTAGCGCTTGGCATCGCCATCGCGCAATTCCACGGCTTCGCGCGAACCGGTCGAGGCACCCGACGGCACGGCCGCACGGCCCATCACGCCCGATTCCAGCAACACATCGCATTCGACGGTCGGGTTACCGCGCGAGTCCAGGATTTCGCGACCGATAATATCAACAATAGCACTCATGTCATTCTCCAAAGTTAAGCGTAACAGGGGCTGCACACTGCGTTCTGATGCGCAATTGCACAAAGGGGGCAAAGAAACTCCCGGCGGGAACCATCTGGCCGGGAGCTGTCTTACGGGTAATACTGTCGCGATCGACCGCGTTATTGCGCAGCGGCGTTGGCTTCCTTGTGCGCCAGCGCTGCCTTGATGAACGAGGTAAACAACGGATGGCCGGTGCGTGGCGTCGACTTGAACTCAGGATGGTATTGCACGCCCATATACCATGGGTGGGCATTCTCACCCGTGCGCGGCAATTCCATGATTTCGCACAAATCTTCGCTCGGCGTGCGGGCCGAGACGATCAGGCCAGCCGCTTCGACACGGGCCAGGTAGTGATTATTGGCTTCGTAGCGATGGCGGTGACGCTCGGTCACCACGCTGCCGTAGATCTCGGCGGCGAGGGTGCCCGGATTGACGGCGCAGGTCTGCGCGCCCAGGCGCATGGTACCGCCCAGGTCCGAGTTTTCATCGCGCAACTCGACTTTACCATCGTGGTTTTGCCACTCATTGATCAGTGCAACGACAGGTTGATCCGTATCAAGGTCGAACTCGGTCGAATTCGCGTTCGGCATGCCTGCCTTGTTGCGCGCGTATTCGATCAGGGCCACTTGCATGCCCAGGCAGATGCCCAGGTAAGGGATCTTGTTTTCGCGGGCGAACTGGGCCGCCTTGATCTTGCCTTCCACGCCGCGCTTGCCGAAGCCGCCCGGTACCAGGATGGCATCGTACTTGCCCAGGTTGTCGCAACCGGTCGTTTCGATTTCTTCCGAATCGATGTACTCGATGTTGACGCGGCTTTCCGTGTGGATGCCGGCGTGGCGCAGCGCTTCGATCAGCGACTTGTACGACTCGGTCAGCTCGACATACTTGCCGACCATGCCGACGGTCACTTCCGCCTTCGGGTGTTCCATCGTGTAGATCAGCTTGCTCCAGATCGACAGGTCGGCCGGTGCGGGATCGAGGTCCAGCGCGTCGCAGATGATCTTGTCGAGGCCCTGGTCGTGCAGCATCTGCGGCACTTTGTAGATGGTATCGACGTCCCACACGGAAATGACGGCGTCTTCCTCGATGTTCGAGAACAGCGAGATTTTCGCGCGCTCGTCTTCCGGAATGGCGCGGTCGGCGCGGCACAGCAAGGCGTTCGGCAAGATGCCGATTTCGCGCAGCTTTTGCACCGAGTGCTGGGTCGGCTTGGTCTTCAGTTCACCGGCCGAGGCGATGTAAGGCACCAGGGTCAGATGGACGAAGGCCGTGTTCTTGCGGCCGGCGCGCAGGCTCAGCTGACGCGCCGCTTCCAGGAAGGGCAAGGATTCGATATCG
This sequence comes from Janthinobacterium sp. BHSEK, assembly GCF_056174685.1. Taxonomy (NCBI): domain Bacteria; kingdom Pseudomonadati; phylum Pseudomonadota; class Betaproteobacteria; order Burkholderiales; family Oxalobacteraceae; genus Janthinobacterium; species Janthinobacterium sp. BHSEK. Next base: position 11,924 of record NZ_JBWBYV010000021.1, on the reverse strand, counting down.
CCGACGGTGCCGCCGATTTCGCACAGGGCCACGTCGTAGCCTTCGGCGCCACGGCGGATGTAATCCTGGATTTCATTGGTGATATGCGGAATCACCTGCACGGTCTTGCCCAGATACTCGCCCCGGCGTTCCTTGCGGATCACCGATTCATAGATCTGGCCGGTGGTGAAGTTATTCACCTTTTTCATGCGGGTGGAGATGAAGCGCTCGTAGTGACCGAGGTCGAGGTCGGTTTCGGCCCCGTCATCGGTGACGAAGACTTCACCGTGTTGCATAGGGCTCATCGTGCCAGGATCGACGTTGATATACGGGTCGAGCTTGAGCATGGTGACTTTAAGGCCGCGCGATTCGAGGATCGCGGCGAGGGAGGCGGCGGCAATCCCTTTTCCAAGGGAAGACACAACGCCACCAGTGACGAAGACAAATTTGGTCATTGCAGATGGTGCCGAACGGCACGTGCGGGAAATTGAAATTATACACTAAAGCCCGCCTGCGTCGCCCCCCGCGCGCGGAAATTTGCGCCAAATACCGACTATCCCTCCCCCTCCTGCTGTCTACGCACAACAAAATTACCCAATAGCAAGAATTGAAATATTTCCAATTCCATACTTTGTGTGGGCGAGCGAACAGACCCTGCCGCGCCCTGACGGCAGACTGGGATTTTTCAACAGGAGGTCCACCATGAGCTACGAAGAACGCGACGCCTACGGCATGTATGTCAACCGCGGCCACAAAGGCCCCGGCCCTGAACTGATGGGTGCAGACACCCTGATCGGCGACCATGTGCACAACGCCAAGGATGAACACCTGGGCGAAATCAAGGAAATCATGATCGACATGCGCAGCGGCAAGATTGCCTACGCCGTCATGTCGCACGGCGGCGTCTTCACCATCGGCGAAAAGCTGTTCGCCGTGCCCTGGGAAGCGCTGCTGCTCGATACCGTCAACAAGCGCTTCACCCTGAACGTCGACAAGGAACGCATCGAAAACGCGCCCGGCTTCGATACGGATAACTGGCCGAACATGGCAGACAGCGCCTGGGCGACGTCGATCCATAGTTACTATGGCACGACGCCGCGCGAGTATTAATCCAGCCAAAGCGCGGGGCTGGGGTCTGCTTTAAAAGCGGTACTCCAGCCCCGCCACATACGTCCTGCCCCGCGCCGTGCTCAGCGGCGTGTTGTCCTGCGACTGCGACGGCATCGAGTTCAGCCGGTTCAGCGCTTCCGAGAAATCCTTGTTCATCGCGTTCTGCACAGACAGGCGCAGGAACAGGTTTTTCGACACCTGGTAACTCGCATACAAGTCGACCACGGCCGGGATCTTCGGATTCTCGGCCTTCAGCACTTCGCCCGTCGCTTCATCGGCTTCATTCTCGGGCGACAGGCGGCGGTTCGACCCCGTGTGCTTGAGGATGGCGCCCACTTCCAGTCTGTTCTCCAGCAAACGCGTACCCACGTCGAGGTTGTAATAGGTGCTGGGCAGCTCGCTGATATCGGCCGCGCCAAACCACGCGCTGGCGATCGACGTAGGCTGGCTGGTCTTTTCGCGCGTGTACGACAGGCGCGCATAGGCCGGGCCCAACTGGTATTGCGCTTCCAGTTCCCAGCCCCGCGTGCGCACGGGCGTGGAAGAGTTGATGTAGATATACATGTTCGTCACGTATTCATCGACCGTCTCCCAGTCCGTGGCGATCACTTCCGACATATTGCACTTGCGCCCGCTGTCGCACACGAGGAAGGACTGGCTGGTGATATAGCCGTCGATCTTGCTCTTGAAATACAGGGCCTTGAAGTTCAGCACGTCGTTCTTGCTCAGCAAGCCATGCAGGCTGGAATTGAAGCCCAGCTGATAGGTCGTCGCTTTCTCGCCCTTCAGAAACGGGTTCATCGACGCCCCGCCGTCATTCGAGAAAAACACTTCCTGCGGATTCGGCCCGCGCATGGTGCGCTCGGCGCTGGCAAACGGCTGGAACCACGGCGCCACCTGCGCGGAAACGAGCAGCGAAGGGTTGACGCCATGCTCCTTCAGTGCAATGTGCGAAGCCCCTTGCGGGAAACATTTCACGCGTTCATCGCAGGCCGGCTTGTAGCCCGTCAGCTCGAAGCTGGTGTAGTTCAGCCCCGCGTTGATCTGGTAGAGGCCGCGGTTGTATTGCAGGCCCGCATACAGGCTGTCGATCTTTTGCTTGCCGGCGGGACCAAAGGTATTGTTTTCAATCGATTGCTGGTTGGCGTCCGGATTGTCCGGGTCGTCGACGAGGCTTTCCACGTGCTTGCTGTACTTGTTGCGCATCAGCTTGCCGCCGATGGTCACCAGCGCGTCGCCACCGGCCAGCCTGAAGCTGCTGGTATTGTTGATGTCGATGGCGTCGGCGCGGTTGGCCGCATTCGTGTTGATGAAATTGGTCAACGCCCCGGGCATGTATTTCTGCTTGCCACGGCTGCTGCTGGCCACCACATTGAGGTCAATCAATTCCGAAAATGGCGTGTAGTGATATTTCACATAGTAGTCATCGCTCTGGATATCGCGGCGCGTAAACGTATTGCGGTAATCGCGCGCCGACAATTCCAGCGCGTGGAAGTCGCTCAATGTAAGGTCCAGCTTGAGCAATTGCGACTTGGGCTTTTGCTTGTAATAGCGGTTATAGCCGAAACCGAATTCCTCGCTGTTGACGCCTTTCGCATTCGTGTAGTTGTTGCCGATCACACTGGCGCTGGTGGCAGCCATGAAGCCCACGCTGCCGCCATCGAAGGCGGGATTTTTCATGCCCGCGGCCAGCATGGCGCTGCGTCCCACGCCATTGTTGCCGGCGGACATCTTCGTGCGTGCGCCCACCGTTTCACCGGCGAAGACCACGTCATCGACGCCGATGGTGCGAAAATTGGCGCTGCCGGCCAACGCATTGACGCCGTCGCCGCCGACGACATTGCCGCGCGACACATCCACGCCGATAATGAAATTCGGGTCGATCAGCGCGCCGAACTGGCTGCTGGGCACGCCGCCGTGCGACACGGACGACGGTGCGCTGCCATAGTAATTCTGGCTCACGCCATCGACCATCATGTTGACGCGGCCCAGGCCCGACAAGCCGCGGATGTTGACGCTGACGGCGCCCTGCGCCGGATCAATCTGCGTGAACGTGCCCGGCATGCCGCGCACGATCTGGTCGACACTCTGCAAGCGCGTATCGGCGCCGCGCGCGCTGACGGCGCCCGGTTTTTCCAGCGCCTGCTGTTCCACGGGTAGCGCTTGACCCGATACATTCAGCGGCGAAAATTCCACTTTGCCGCTTTCCTGCGACTGCGCCCCAGCCTGCTGCGCCAGCAAGGCCATGCAGATGCCCACGGCCCGCGTCATTGTCTTGATATGCATACACCCTCGATTTGTTATGGTTGGATTTTTAATGAATACAATCGGCATCCTCATGCCTTGTCCTGTCCTGGCTCCAGCTTGAACGACACGGGCAAGGTGACGGTCACCGTGCCCTGGCGCAGGACGTTGTCGGGCGGCGCCGGCAGCGGCTGCGCGCGCTCAAGCACTTGCAGCGCTTCGCGGTCGAGCAGCACCGTGCCCGATGAAGTGACCAGTTCGCTGGCCAGCAGCTTGCCGTCGCGGTCCACCTGGAAGCGCACCCAGGCCGCGCCGGCCCGCTTGCGCTGGCGCGCGTCGCCCGGATAGCGCTTGAAGCGGGCCAGGTGGCCGAGCACCCGGCTTTGCCAGCTGGCCGGTGCCGCGCTGGCGGGCGGCGTGTCGCTGTCGAATGGCGCCGCCTGCGGACCGCGCACGGTGCTTGGTGCCGGCGTGGCGCTGCTGCTGGCCTGCGCTTGCATGGACGCTTCCCTGGCGGCATCCTTACCGGGATCTGGCGACGGACTGGCTTCTGCCTTCGCTTCTTTTTCGGCCGCGACGATTTGCGGCGCGGCGGCGCGCGCCAGCACGGGCAGCGCTTCCTGCCTGGCCGCACTCTTTTTCGGCTGCGCGGCGCTGGACGCGGCCGACTGGCGCGCCCCTGCCGCTGCCGTCTGTTGTGCCTCCGGCGACATTGCCTGCGCGGCAAACACCAGCATCACGCTGGCGGGCGGCTGCGCGGGCGCAACGGCGGCGGATTGCCAGCCGACCCACAGCAGCAGCGCCAGCGCCGTGGCCACCACCAGCGACGTGGCGATGCCCCAGTTCAATACCGGACGCGGTGCCAGCGTGGACGGCGCTCTCACCCGCCCTCCCGGCCCACCAGGCCCACTTTCAAATAGCCTGCCTGGCGCAGGGCATCCATCACGCCCAGCACGTCTTCATATGCGGCTTGCTTGTCGGCCTGGAAAAACAGCGTGCGCTGGCGGTCGCCGCCCGTCTGTGCATCGAGCAGGCGGCCCAGCTGTTCGCGCGCCACGGGCGACTCGCCCAGATACAGGCTGCGGTCCGCCTTCAGGGAGACGAACAACGGTTTTTCGGGACGCGGCTCGGGTTTGGCCGTGGCGGCCGGCAAGTCGATCTTCAGGTCGACGGTGGCCAGCGGCGAGACCACCATGAAGATGATCAAGAGCACCAGCATCACGTCGATGAAGGGCGTGACATTGATCTCGCTCAATTCCGGCATGTCGGCCATGTCGTCGTCCTGCGATGGGAAAAGGCTGGCCATGGTTCAGGCCTGCTTGCGCGCATCGAGGTCGCGGCTCAGCATCAGCAGCACTTGCGCCGAGGCGGCACGCAGCAGCGCCTTGACCTGGTTGATGCCACGACTCAAGACGTTATAGATGACGACGGCGGGTATCGCCGCCACCAGGCCCAAGGCCGTGGCCAGCAAGGCTTCCGCGATGCCGGGCGCGACGGTCGCCAAATTCGTGCTCTGGCTGACGGCGATGCCGATGAAACTGTTCATGATGCCCCACACGGTGCCGAACAGGCCGACGAACGGCGCCACGGCGCCTATGCTGGCCAGCAGTCCGATGCCTTGCGTCATGGCGCGCACCTGCTGCGCAATGAATTGTTCCTGGCGAAAGCCGGCCCGCTCCTTCAAGGCCGCCGCCGACGCGCTGGCGTGCGACAGATTCAGTTCTTGCTGCACATCATCGAGCAACCGTTGTGCCAGGACAGACGCCCCGCTCTTTACTGCCGCGTCCGGCAAGGAGGCCGCCGTCTTCAGCACGGCGACGGCCAGCGCCGCTTCGCGCCGGGCTTGCAGCAAGCTGGCGCCCTTCACCAGCAAGACCACCCAGGTGGCCAGCGCGGCGAGCAGCAAGCCGATGAGCACGCTTTTGACCACCTGGTCGGCGGCGAAGAACATGCCCAGCGGCGACATGTCGTGTGGCAGCGCGGACGCTTGCGCGCCGGCATGGAACAGGGCAAGAAACACGCCGCCGGCGGCGGCTTTGATATACAACAAGGAGGTACGCATGGGAGCTTCTACAGTGAACAGGCATGGCTGCGCCAACGGCGCGCACGCGCATGCAAAAAAATCGGACGGACTACCTGGCTGCTATGGAGGAGCTTGCTGGGGGAGAGTGCCGGGCTGAACGCCCGGCGGAGATGCAAGGAATTACTTTACGCTGGCGATGGCGGGTGCCGCCACCGGCGTGTACCAGACGAAATCGGCCTGCGGCGCCAACACCGTGGCGCCCTGCTGCGCCAGCACCAGCACCAGCGGCGCGGGGCCGCCCGTCAAGTCCTGCACGTGCAGCGGCACGCCCAGGTCCTTGTGCGCATGGTAGGCGCCGGCGATCAGCACGGCGGGCACGGGCGCGGCCAGCAGGCGCTCGGCCATGCGGCGGTCGCGCTGCTGCTGCACCGACAGCATGGCGGCCAGGCGCGGCGCATCGATCTGGTTGTCGTGCATGACGCGGATGATGTCTTTCAGTTTGTCATGCACCTTGCCATCGTTGGCCAGGTTCGAGTGCTTGCCCTGCACGGCTGGCTGGTCGATGAACAGTTGCTTGATCTCGCTGCGGTCCAGGTTGGCCGACCAGACGGGATATGGCGCGCGCATCACGGTCATGACCAGGTCGCCATATTGCGCCCACTTCCAGCCCGGCTGCCAGGCCAGCAGCTCGGCCACGTGTTCGGGGCGCACGACGGGGTCCGTCTGCAGCCACGGCTTGACCTTGTCCACCTTGGCTTGCTGGTCCGGGTTCAGCATTTCCAGCAGCACGCTGCCTTGCGGACGCTGGCCCTGCAATTGCTGCAGCAGCCATTGCTCGATCCGGTGGTGGCTGAACTGATCATGCTGCTCGCCCACAATGACCCTCGGGGCGGCGGCCAGCTGGGCCAGCAATTGCTCGGCAGTCACGCGCTGGCCGCTGCGCAGGTCGACGATCTCGCCCAACTGCCGCACGTCGTGCGCAGAAGCGGACGCCGCTTTCGCGGCGGGCGGCGGAGCGACGCTGCTGCAGGCGCCCAGCGCCAGCACGCAGGCGGGCAGGACGGCGGCGAGGGACAAGGGAAATTTCATGGCATGGCCTTTCGGGTGGAAGAACGCATTGCAAAATAACTACTGGCGGGCATTCTAATAGAAATGATTCTCATTTACAACCAGTGCACGACCCGCCATGCGAATTTTTTTACAACTGGCAAAAATGGTGCCTCGATGAAATCCCTGGGCGCGGAGTAGAATAAAAAAAACGGAGGACTCGCGTGAATCAAACTGACCAGTTGGCGGTACTGAAAAAACCGCTGCCCGCATCCCTTGCTGCCGTACTTTCCCTGATCTTTGCCGACCGCTTTTCCATGACGCAAGCCATGCGCGCACACCATGGCCGCGACGAGTCGAGCTATCCCCCCATGCTGCCGGACGCCGTCATCTTTGCCCATTCCACTGAAGAAGTGGCGGCCGCCGTCAAGCTGTGCAGCGCGCACGACGTGCCCGTCATCGCCTACGGCAGCGGCACCTCGCTCGAAGGCCACGTGCTGGCCCTGCATGGCGGCGTGACGATTGATCTGTCGCAAATGCAGCAAATGGTCGCCGTGCATAGTGAAGACTTGACGGCCACCGTGCAGGCAGGCGTGACGCGCAAGCAGCTGAACGAGGACATCCGCGACACGGGCCTGTTCTTCCCCATCGACCCGGGCGCGAATGCGTCGTTGGGCGGCATGGCGGCCACGCGCGCGTCCGGCACGAACGCCGTGCGCTACGGCACCATGCGTGAAAACGTGCTGGCCCTGACGGTGGTGACGGCCGACGGACGCATCATCAAGACGGGAACGAGGGCGAAAAAATCGTCGGCCGGCTACGACCTGACGCGCTTGTTCGTCGGCAGCGAAGGAACCTTGGGCATCATCACGGAAGTGACGGTCAAACTGTATCCGCTGCCCGAAGCGATCTCAGCAGCCGTCTGCTCCTTCCCCGGCACGGGCGAGGCCGTCAGTGCCGTGATCCAGACCATCCAGATGGGCATTCCGGTGGCGCGGGTCGAGTTTCTCGATGAAAATGGCGTCAAGGCCATCAACGCCTACGACAAGATGGCGCTGCCGGAAAAGCCGCTGCTGCTGTTTGAATTCCACGGTACGCCGGCCAGCGTGGCCGAGCAGGCGCAACTGGTGCAAGCCATCACGGCCGAGCACGGCGCCAGCGATTTCGAGTGGGCCAGCCGCCCCGAAGAGCGCTCGCGCCTGTGGACCGCGCGCCACAACGCGTATTTCGCCCTGCTGCAGATGCGCCCCGGCAGCCGCGCCATTTCCACCGACTGCTGCGTGCCGATTTCGCGCCTGGCCGAATGCATTCTCGCCACCCAGGCCGATTGCGAAGCGCAGGGCCTCGTCTACGCCATCATCGGCCATGTGGGCGACGGCAATTTCCACGTACAGATGCTGGTCGACCCCGACGATCCGGCCGACATCGCCCGCGCGGAAAAGGTCAACGGCGACATGGTCACGCGCGCCATCGGCATGGACGGCACCTGCACGGGCGAGCATGGCGTGGGCATGCACAAGATGGCCTTCCTGGTGGAAGAGCATGGCGAGGGCGCCATCGACACCATGCGCGCCGTCAAGCACGCGCTGGACCCGAAGAACATCATGAATCCGGGCAAGATCGTGCGCTGGTAATCAGGCCGTCAATTCCATGCGCATCGGCACGAAGGCGATGCCGCCCGTCTCCACTTTCGGCCCCGTGGCGACAAAGCCCAGGCTTTCGTACAGGGGCAAGGCGTAGGCCGAGGAGTTGACGGTAAAGGCCGTCACGCCGCCCCTGGCCAGCGCCGCATCGCGCGCTGCCTGCCACAGACGGCGCGCCATGCCGCGCCGGTGCAGGGCGCGCGGCACGAACATGTGGAACAGATGCGTGTTGTCGCGCATGGCCACCACGCCGGCCAGTTCGCCGTCGATATGCGCGAGCTGGTAGGCATAATTGGGCAGCGACAGATAGCCTTCGATGGCCGGCTGGCGGCAGTTCTCGATGAACTTTTCTGCCCCCGCGCCGTCCGGGTGCAAGGTTAAAAAAGGCATCAGGTCGTCGATCAGGGCGACGATGGCGGGCGCGTCGGCGACCAGGGCGGGACGCAGGGTGGGTTCGGGCAAGGTAGTCATGATGATAATCATGCCACCGTCCGGACGATGTTGACAAGCCTCAACAGAAATCGCGGCTGCTGGTCCGCAAGCGCCCCAGCAAGTGCGACATATCGACCAGGTGCTTGGCTACCAGGTTGCGCACGATGCCCTCCCTTTGCCACACGCCGTACACGCCCAGCAGCGGCGCGCTCAAGACCTCGCGCCGCTGACTTTCCACCAGGTCGGGCCAGACGATGACGTTGACGCTGCCCGTCTCGTCTTCCAGGGTCATGAAGATCACGCCCTTGGCCGTGCCCGGACGCTGGCGCACGGTGACGATGCCGCAGGCGCGCGCCACTTGCCCGCTCGTGTACGTCATCAGCGTGGACGCCGGCATGAAACGCTGTTCCAGCAATTGCCTGCGCAGCAGCGCCAGCGGGTGGCGGCCCAGGGTCAAGCCTTGCGCGCGGTAGTCGCTGACGATGCTTTCGCCTTCCGTCGGTGCGGCCAGCACGGGCAAGTCTTCCTCTTGCGTGGTGTCGCGCAGCAAATCCCTGTCGGGCACGGCGCCCACCGCCTGCCACAGGGCTTCGCGCCGATGCCCGGCCAGCGCATGCAGCGCGTTGCCGGCAGCGAGCACCTGCAAGTCATGGCGGTCAAGGCCGCCGCGCCGGGCCAGGTCGGCCACGTCGACGAAGGCGGCGATGGCGCGCGCATCCTCGATGCGCCGGGCCGCCTCCGCGCGCATGCCGAACAGGCTGTTCAAGCCCAGGCGCACGGCCGGTGCAGCACTCTGCCCGCCCTGCCCTGCCAGCGCTTCCAGCGCCGCCTCCCAGCCGCTGACGGCCACGTCGACGGGCAGCACCTGCACGCCATGCCGGCGGCCATCCTGCACCAGTTGCGAGAGGCCGTAAAAGCCCATGGGCTGGCTATTCAGCAAGGCGCACAGGAAGGCGGCCGGTTCGTGGCATTTCAGCCAGGAACTGGCGTACGTCAGCAGGGCGAAGCTGGCCGCGTGCGACTCGGGAAAGCCGTATTCGCCGAAACCCTCGATCTGGCTGAAGATGGCCTCCGCGAACTCCCGTTTATACGCATTTTTGACCATCGTTTCGACGATACGTTCCTTGTAATTGTTCATGCCGCCCTTGCGTTTCCAGGCCGCCATGGCGCGTCGCAACTGGTCCGCCTCGCCGGGCGTGAAATCGGCCGCGATGATGGCTACCTGCATCACCTGTTCCTGGAAGATCGGGATGCCCAGGGTGCGTCCCAGCGCCTTGTCCAGCCCCTTCGGATACTCGACCGGCTCCTTCTGCTGGCGCCGCTGCAAGTAAGGATGCACCATGCCGCCCTGGATGGGCCCGGGGCGCACCAGCGCCACTTCGATGACGAGGTCGTAGAATTCACGGGGCCGCAGCCGGGGCAGCATGCTCATCTGCGCGCGCGACTCGATCTGGAACACGCCGATGGTGTCCGCCTGGCACATCATGTCGTAGGTGGCGGGGTCTTCGGCGGGAATATCCTGCAGGCGGAATTCCTCGCCGCGCCGCGCACTCACCAGTTCCAGCGCGCGGCGCAGGGCCGACAGCATGCCCAGCGCCAGCACGTCGACCTTCATCAGGCCCAGCTCTTCCAGGTCGTTCTTGTCCCACTCGATGACGCTGCGCTCGGCCATGGTGGCGTTTTCGATCGGCACCAGGCGCGACAATTTTCCTTGCGCGATGACAAAGCCGCCCGGATGCTGGGACAAATGGCGGGGAAAGCCCAGCAATTGCTGCGCCAGGCCGGCCCACTGCTGCGACAATGCCGCCTCCGGGTCCAGCCCGCATTCGGCCAGGCGCTCCAGCAGATCGCGCTTGCCGTCGAACCAGCGATGCGCCTTGGCCACCTTTTCCACGATGGCCAGGTCGATCCCCAGCGCACGCCCGCTGTCGCGCAAGGCGCTCTTCGGCCGGTAGCTGATCACCACGGCGGCCAGCGCGGCGCGCTCGCGCCCATATTTCCCGTAGATATATTGGATGACCTCTTCGCGCCGCTGGTGCTCGAAATCGACGTCGATATCGGGCGGTTCGTTGCGCTCGCGCGACATGAAGCGCCCGACCAGGCAATTGCCGCGCGCGGGGTCCACTTCCGTGATGTGCAGGCAATAGCAGACGGCCGAATTGGCGGCCGATCCGCGGCCCTGGCACAGGATGTTTTGCGAGCGGGCAAAGCGCACGATATCGTAGACGGTCAAAAAATACGCTTCGTAGGAAAGATCCCGGATCAGCTCCAGCTCCTGCTCGATCTGTTCCTGCACGTTGGCCGGGATACCGAGCGGAAAGCGCAGGCGCGCGCCCGCATACGTTTCTTCGCGCAGATACGTCGCCGGCGTGTGGCCGTGCGGCACCAGCTCGACGGGATAGTCATAGTGCAGGCTGTCGAGCGAAAACGTGCACTGACCAGCGATGCATACGGTTTCCGCCAGCGCTTGCGGCGGATACACATTGGCCAGGCGCAAGCGCGCGCGCAGATGCTGCTCCGCATTTTGCGCCAGCGCATAGCCGCACTCGCCCACGGGTTTGCCCACGCGTATCGCGCACAGGGTGTCGAGCAAGGGCTTGCGCGACCGCACGTGCATGCACACATGGCCGACGGCCGCCACGGACAAGCCCAGCGCCTGCGCCGCCTCCTGCACGGCGCCGCGGTGCGCGTCATCCTGCGCCCGCTGCAGCAGGTTCAGGCCGATCCAGCTGCGCTCGCCGCCAAAGGTGGCCACCATCCACGCGCCCTGCGCGCGCAGCGCCTCGGGCCGGGCCGGATAGCTGGGCAGCAAGATCATCAGACAGCCCGGTAAACCCCGCAAATGGGCAAACTCCGGCGACGGCGCCGTGAAATCGTCGGGCGTCAGCACATAGCGCCCCTTGGCCGCCCGCGTGCGCGCCATGGTAATCAGTTCAGACAAGTTGCCGTAACCGTCGATATCACGCACCAGCGCCAGCAGCGACGGCCCCGGGCTGCCGTCGGCCTGCGTCAAATGGAAATGCGCGCCGATAATCAGGGGGAAACCGGCCCGCTTGGCCACCGCATGGGCGCGCACGACACCGGCCAGCGAACACTCGTCCGTGATGGCCAGCGCCTTGTAACCAAGCTGCATGGAGCGCGCGACCAGCTCTTCCGCATGCGAGGCCCCATGCAGGAAGCTGAAATTGCTCAGGCAGTACAACTCAGCATACTCGGGTAAGACAGCGCCCCACATGATCTACCTCAATACTGTATATAAACACAGTATGATATACTCATCCTGAATCAAGTAGCCGGTTCCAGTCGGATAGTGTTCATTTTGATGGGCGCACGGAGCGTCTGCCGGCCGGCACTTGGCTTTGGCCTGTCGCATGACGGAGCAAATTGATAGTCGGGCAAATCAATTAGCAACTATGCGGAACTCTGTCGCTGTGGCTACGGGGCGA